>NZ_CP093379.1:2907500-3074733 GCF_022655595.1 Ignatzschineria rhizosphaerae | reverse complement strand
AGATCTGAACTCCCAGTTTCTTCACAACGCTCTGATCCTTATACTCCAAAGATCATCGCGGTTAAGAGGAAGTCTGCTACTAAAATTAATAGCGATGAGATCACAACAGTATCGGTCGTCGAACGAGCAATTCCGCTTGCGGTTGCTCTTCCCTTTAATCCGATATAAAGCGCAACAAGGTTCGATATTATACCGAAAACAAAACTTTTTAAAACCACTCCAAGGCCAATATCTACACCAAAATCAACCCCAGACTTCATTTGTGACCAATAAGCACCGCCATCAACACCTAAAGAGATTGTTGCAACGCCATATCCCCCAATAATGCCAACCGCACTAAAAAGAAGTGCTAAAATAGGCACCGTAAGAACGCCTGCCCAAAAACGAGGCGTTAATATATATTGCACAGGGTTAATTGCCATCAATTCATAGCTTGCCCACTGCTCAGTAGCACGCATTAAACCTATCTCTGCGGTTAATGAAGAACTTGCTCTTCCGGTATAAAGAAGCGCCGTTAAAACTGAGCTTAACTCCCTAAAAAGCGCTAATGCGACAATGGTACCAACAGATGCTTCAGCGCCAAAGTTAATCAAATTCACAAAAGCTTGGAAACAGAGCACCATCCCGACAAATAATCCAGATAGTAAAATAATGGGTAATGATAAAACCCCTAGCTGATAGATCTGGCGAATAAATAGAAATGGCTTTTTAAAAACATACCAAGAATTTAACAAAATGTTGACCAAAAGCCTTGTCGCTTCTCCCACATGCGTTAAAAATCCTCGCGTTTTCTCGCCGGTCACTACGATGATATTACTACTCAAAATAGCACCTCCTCTAATGGTTTTATCGGAATATGAAATGGTACAGGACCATCTGAATCCCCATTAATAAACTGCTTAACCCAAGGATCTTGATGATTTCTAATTTCATCAGGTGAACCTTGAGTAATAATACGCCCCTCACCTAAAATCAGTGCATTATCAGCAATCGACAATACCTCTTCAACATCATGAGATATCACAACACTTGTAATTTTCAGTGCCTCATTTAAATTTTTGATTAACCGAATTAAAACTCCCATAGAAATGGGGTCTTGCCCTGTAAAAGGCTCATCATAAAGTAGTAAAGATGGATCTAATGCTATTGCTCTTGCTAATGCTGCGCGCCTTGCCTGTCCCCCTGATAACTGTGCGGGATAATAATCTTTTAAAGCTCTTAGCCCAACAGATTGTAACTTTAATAATACAAGAGTATTTATCATTGATTCATCAAGAGCGGTATGCTCCCTTAAGGCAAAAGCGACATTATCGTAAACCGTCATATCAGTGAAAAGTGCACCTGACTGGAAAAGAACTCCCATCTTTGTTCTAATCTTATAGAGGTTCTTAATTGAAATCTCGCCAACATTTTCACCCATCAACTCAACATTACCTGCCTGTGGAATAATTTGCCCACTAAGCAATCTCAATAAGGTCGTTTTTCCAGAACCTGAAGGTCCCAAAATCGCAGTTATTTTGCCAGTAGGAATCTCAATAGAGAGATCCTTGAAGATAACCCTCTCTCCAAAACTTAGATGAATATCCTGCAGTTTTATAATGTGATCCGACATCTCTTTTAACCCTTTATCACTAACAATATCCTGAACAACCTTGCTTATCTCAACCAACGATCTCTTGAGACTCGTTTACGAGCAATGAGATTTACGACAATTCCCAAAAAGGTTAAAAGTACTGTTAAGATAGCTGTCCACATGGGGATACTCAAGCTTAAGAAGGTCCAGTCAACGACGCTACAATCCCCACCCGTTGATAAAATATCCTTGACGATCTGATAATCAAATACTTCCGTTATCGCTAATGTTGTTTGTGTACATCCAAAGCTCTCATCACTAGGGTTGAGCTGCAACAAGATATGCTTTCCGGAGATAAACACGCCTAAAACACCAACAACTAGTGTCAATATCATTGAAATGAAAGAGAAGAATCGGGAACCTTGCCCTACAAAGATAGCACTTAACCAAAATACCATTGTAAACAACACCATTATTCCGCGCTGAAGCATACAATATGGGCACGGCTCTAATAACTGAATATCTTCAAGATAAAATTTTGCAAAAGCAAGCGATGCCAACGGCACTAGCCCTAATATAAAAAATATGCGACGGGGAGACATGGTTCGGGTACCCTTCTTAAGACTATAAGGATTAAACATATTATCATGTTTTGTGGATAACTTCTTTAGATAAATCACTTCTATCAAAACTCACAAAAAAGCCTCAAACCTCTGTAAAAGTAAGGCTCTACATGGCTTTTGATTGAAGGAGAAATATATTTTAAATAAATTTCTCCACAATCTTCAATAATCTTATTAAAAAAACCATTAATAAAAAAAACCTGCATAGCTTATGCAGGTTTTAAAATATGGCGTCCCTACGGGGATTCGAACCCCGGTTGCCGCCGTGAAAGGGCAGTGTCCTAGGCCTCTAGACGATAGGGACTTATTGGTGGAGCTAGTCGGAATCGAACCGACGACCTCTTGCATGCCATGCAAGCGCTCTACCAACTGAGCTATAGCCCCAGACATTTCGTTTTACTGATGTTGTCTGAGGAGTTGTATAATAGAAAAATTCTATTTTAATGTCAACGAAAATTCTGCGCAATTAAAGATCATCGATAACATCTTCTCAAGATGCCCTCTCATAATACGCAGCGCCTTCATTGCTTCTTCTCAAATAGGCAGCTTTTCAAGCCCTCCTTCCCTATTAACACTCTTTTTTATGACCATCTAATCTACTAGAGCCATAAAAAACTAGCAGCTCTTTAATGGACCTACTAGTTATAACATCTTAGTTATATAAGTTCAGTCGTCAAACTAATTAACTCTCGCTTTCTCTTTTTGCTCTTCGATTTCTTTACAATCAATGCAAAGTTCAGCTGTAGGCCTTGCTTCTAAACGACGAACCCCAATCTCAACACCGCAAGTATCGCAAAAACCGTAATCATCAAGCCCAAGACGGCGAAGTGTTTTCTCAATTTTCGCAAGCAGCTTTCTCTCACGATCACGCGTTCTCAACTCTAAAGAGAAGCCCTCTTCTTGAGTCGCCCTATCATTAGGATCTGGGAGGTTGAAAGCTTCATCTTGCATATTGTTCACGGTTTTTTCACCTTCTTGAACTAGTGCTTCACGCCAGCCTTCAAGTATAAACTTAAAGTGCTCACGCTGAGCTTCATTCATATACTCTTCACCTTCTTTTATCTCATAAGGCTTAAAACCACTAAACTGTTGATTCTTCATCATTAAAGTTCCCTCTCTACCCCTTACAAATACCTCTCAGGGGTTGGATGTGATACTAATACAAACATATATTGAATCAAACGTCCCTTAATAAATATGGGTTCTTTGATTCTATTACCTAATACTTTTTATAATATTTTTTATATTATTAAGTTAATCAATATAAATGTCATAAAATCGACATAAACACATAATTTACCCGTTACCTTTGTAAATTACAACTCTATAGATACCCGCTTTTGCGTCTATCTTAAAAACCACTAAAACCTCAGTAAGTTATCTAAAATGTTTAGCAGTTAATTCATAATTCGGTCAAAATACTACATTAATCTTTTATAAAAAGATACTTATAAAAATTTTATTTATCACTATAATGCGCTACATCTAAAGTTCTTTATATTCACCTTCATATAAATTACCGTTTTTACCACTATTTTGTGTTTTTTGAGAACTCCTAGCTTCTGTAAATCCAGATTCAGCCTGCTTTTTCACACGCTCCATCTCTTCATTAATTTGCCGTCTGATCTTACGTGTTTTCCACCAAAAATAGAGCCCTAATACGACAGTTATCCCTAAGCCGATAATAAAAATTGCAACACCAAAAAAAGCAAAAAATATTAATGCACCAATACCAATAATAGCGGCAACTATACGTTGAAATAAAGATGCGGGCTTTCCATTTATATAGAGTTGATTACTCATCTATCTCTCCTGTTCTTTTGCACTTTAAGAATGGGAATTTAAAACCTATCCTGTGATAACTTCCCATATTGCATTATCTTAAATATTTCTTAAGACTTGCTTAAAAGTACACAATTCATTCTCCATGAATTGTTTTTAATCTTGTAATGATAGTACATCAAAGATCGTATAGAGTCCTGGCTTCTCAATACTTTTACACCAGAGCGCTGCTTTTAAAGCGCCTTTTGCAAATAATGCCCGATCAAACGCGCGGTGCTTAATGGTAATCTGCTCATCAAGACTGGTAAAACTTACCTCATGCTCACCAACTATCGAACCGCTTCGCGTCACCGAAACGCCTATCAAATTATTTTCTCTTGCCCCATCACCCACACTATAGGCTTTAAAATCCTTATCAAAGGCGAGCTTTTTAGCCTCTTTAATGTCTTCTAATAATGTCATCGCGGTGCCTGAAGGACTATCGACTTTAAAACGATGGTGAGACTCATGGAGATCAACATCAAAATCATCGCCAAGCGCCTTTGCAACTACTTTCACAATATAACGCTGAACAGCGGCGCCGATACTAGTATTTGTTGCTAAAATAACTGGCACTTTCTTTGCTAATGCCGTAATTTTTGCATCAAGCGCCTCACGATCCCAACCAGTTGTACAGATTACTAAAGGTTTAGGATTTTGCAGTGCCGCATCTAAAACAGGTTCCACCAATAGCGCATTTGAAAAATCTACAATAATATCGTTATCAATAAAAAGATCTGTTAATGAAACACTATGAGCAGACTCTTTACTATAAGAAGCGCCTAACGTTAATGAGCTATTTTTTGAAATTTCTTGGCTAAGTACTTGCCCCATACGCCCGCTAACACCAACAATCCCAATTTTCGTCACCACATTTTCACCTTTCGCATAACATTCTATAAACTCGATTCCATAGCCTACCCTATTTTTTTAGATAAATGCAATTTTTTAATAGGCTATTTATTCTCCTAAAAAATCTATTGCTAATAACCTTATTTAAGGCAAAAAAGGCTTTAGATATTAAGCGGTATCTAAAGCCTTTTAGAAAAAACAATAAAAATAGGTATTGTCAATTCAATTTAAGAAAAGCAGTTTTAAAAGTAAAAAATACCGTACGCACATCAAACTAGCATTCACGATGCCGAATAGAACGACTCTTTCGCATCTTCTAACAGATGCGCTAGCAATCTGATTCAGTAACTTTTAAACCAATTTAACTATAAATAGTATTATCTAATAAATTACGAAGTTATAAGACAGTTTCTAACACTTCGCTTTCTGTAACTTTGCCATCAAGCGCATTATGAAGCTGATCTTTATCTAATGCATTATCCCAACGAGCAACAACTATGGTTGCACAAGCATTACCGGCAAGATTTGTGAGCGCTCTACACTCTGACATAAACCGATCTATTCCTAAAATCAGCGCCATTCCCTCAATAGGAACTGCAGGAACAACAGACAGTGTTGCTGCTAAGGTAATAAATCCAGCCCCCGTAACCCCTGCTGCGCCTTTTGAGCTTAACATTGCAACCAAAAGTAATAAAATTTGTTGCCCAATAGAGAGATCAACCCCACAGGCTTGCGCAATAAAAAGGGCCGCCATGGTCATATAGATATTCGTACCATCAAGATTGAATGAATATCCCGTTGGAATAACTAAACCTACAACTGACTTGTCACATCCCGCCCGCTCCATCTTTTGCATTAAAGTCGGAAGCGCGGCCTCAGAAGAACTTGTTCCTAATACTAAAAACAGTTCCTCTTTGATATAACGCATTAATTTAAGGATTGAAAAACCATTATATTTAGCAACAGCTCCTAACACAACCACAACAAAAAGTAGAGAAGTTAGATAAAATGTCGCTACTAAAAAGGCAAGGTTAATGATAGAACCAATACCATATTTCCCAATCGTAAAGGCCATGGCACCAAAAGCCCCTATCGGCGCAAATTTCATTAAAATAGAAACAATTTTAAAGATCGGCTCTGATAATTGGTTTAATATTGTGAGAATAGGCTCTCCCTTACTGCCGGTACTCGCTAGAGCAATACCGAATAAGACTGCAACAAATAGAACCTGCAAAATATTATCACCCACCAATGGGCTTACCAGTGTCGTTGGCAGAATATTCATTAAAAATTGTGTAATAGAACTATCCTTCGCCTTCTCCACATAATCTGCAACAATTTCTGTACTTCCTAACGTTGCCGGATCAATATTCATACCCGCGCCTGGCTGAATCACATTGGCAACAATCATTCCAATAATCAGTGCAATCGTCGAAAATGTCATAAAATAGATCATGGCTTTTCCCGTTACACGGCCCACAGTCTTTATATTATTCATACCACCGATACCTGTCGATACCGTGATAAAGATAACGGGTGCGATAATCATTTTGACGAGCTTAATAAAAGCCTCCCCTAACGGTCTTAGGCTTTCTCCCACTTCAGGATAAAAATGTCCTAGTAATATCCCCACAATAATGGCAAAAATCACTTGCACATACAGCACTTGATAAATCTTAGGTTTTTTCTTTTGAGAAACTTCCTTAGGAAGCTCTATAGCAATAGAACTCATACTCTCCTCATCCACTTTATTTAATAAATTATTGTCGCTTTTGTTAGATTTGATGCAATTTTCTATCAAAAATAATGGCTAACAAAAAAACGTCATAGATCACTTACTTAATTTCAACCTTAAGTATTAAGCGAAAATAATATTCGCAGATTAGTGCTAAGTCAAAAGTAATTTTGTATATTTATGCAAATAACGATTTTTATCAATATTTGAAAGTCTTGGATAACTCCTAATATTGAGGTATTCTTTCTTTTCAAGTGTTTCTTAAGTGCTTAAAATATATGATCGATTATGGGACAAGAATTAAATTTTTGAGACAGCAAGCCGCTTTAACACAAGCAGAATTTGCAAAAATGGCTAAAGTTAGCCCTAGAGCTCAATTTAATTATGAAAAAGGGGAAAGTTTTCCTGACTTGAACTATTTGCAAAATCTTGCAAATAGCGGTTTTGATATTGTCTATATTTTAACAGGTGAGTTTCACCAAGAAAATATGTCAGATATTGAACGGCTCCTGCTTACAGAATTCAGAAAAGCCAACAATGCTAAGAAAGCGGCAATAATGGCTGTTTCTCGTAGTGAAGAGAGTGATCTTGAGATACTTTCATCGCAAAAAGATAGCGAACCTCAGCCCGTTAAAGAACTTAAAAATAGTAAACGACTCTCCTCATTACTAGCAAAGCAAATTAATCAGTTTTCAGACTCTAATAGCCGTTATTTTTGGTTTTATAAATCTAAAGATGATGATAAAAAATAGCCTTACCCTATATGTTGATGGACAATTTCTAAAATACCATTAATCACAAACTGAACGCCGATACAGACTAATAAGAATCCCATTAAACGAGATATTGCTTCAATACCTTTCTGACCTAATAAACGCATAATGCTATTGGAGAATCGTAAACTCAACCAGAGTAAAATAGCTATCACTAATCCAATTAACGGCGGCGCAATTAAGATCACAAATTCTGATACATGGTGATCTGTATATAATGTTGAAGCCGTACTCATAATCAGCGCAATCGTCCCAGGCCCGGCTGTTGCCGGCATTGCAAGCGGTACAAAGCTAATACTAGATGCCGTCTTCACTGTTTCAAGCTGATTATTCACGCTACTTTTCTGAGGGGGAAATAGCATTGTAAAACCAATAAAAGCCACAATCATGCCACCAGCAATACGCAGTCCTGCTATAGAGATCCCAAAGGCATTCATAATGTAATTACCGGCATACCAAGTTGTTAGAATAATGACTAAAGTATAAAAAGCACTTTGAATTGCAGTCTTATTACGCTCCTCTGTAGACATCCCCCCTGCTAACCCTAAAAACATCGCAACAGCCGTTAAGGGGTTAGCTAATGGTAGTAATAATACTACACCCAACATCACAGACTTTATTAATTCAATCACTATCAAATTTCCTTATTTAAATAGAAAATCACTCTAATGAATGATTCCTATATGAAGTATGCTTGAACATCCATGTTACACTTATTAATCTTAAATTATTTATAAATATTTACAAAAACAGGGAAATCCCCCCCCTAAAGCTCAATTAAACATTTGAGGATTTTAACCCCCATTGTGAGCGCTATCTTAACGTCACAATATACCGTACAATTCCATTAAAATTACCGATAGAGAGCGTTTTACTGGGGTCTTTGCGAACTTGAGCTTGATAATTAGTGGTAAATTTTTGAGCGTTTAATTCTAAAGTTCCTAGGATTTTTTTCTCATCATAAGCAATTGCCTGATTGTTCCCATCCCTAATCATCAGCAGTAAACCACTATCATCTAATATCAATTCTGTCGCTGAACGTCTTGCATGATCTGAAAAAAAGGTAATATAAGGTTTTATAAGATCTTTGCATTCACTCTCTGGGAGCCTAGAAACCTCTATCGAAAAAGGCTCTAAAAAACTCATTCCTTCATTTAAAGATTTTAAGCTTAAGGACCCAAAAGAGATCGTATCACTAGGCAGCGTTTTAATTTGAAAAGCATCTATTTTACAAGGATTAATATCTCCTGAAAATGAAAGCCTAGTATCAAATGTCAAAGACCCTCGGGTATTAGAAAAGGTCACAAACTCTTGCACAACACTTGGCCAAGGCCACCTAGGATCCTTATCACTTCTAAACTCAGCATTATGATTTTCAATAAGGATTCTATAACGCCCACCATATGAATCAAAAAGTGTTTGCCCTGATAATGTTTGATAATTGTAGTCTACAAAATCCCATTTAAAGTGACCGCCTGGGTATTCATTACCATTCACCTGCACGATCTTAACAGTCATATTTAAAAAGTAGTAACTAGGCTTCATATCCCTCACAAGCGTATTAATACCGCTAGTAACATAGAAATTTACTCGCGGCATCACTTGAATTACTGTATGCCCCACACAATCGACATTTATCATCATCATATCTGCAGTAGGCATAGCATTTTGCTCCCAAGTATAGTCATACCTCGTTTGTGAGCTATCTCCTACAATTGTGCACTGGGCAAATGCTTGTCCTAAAAATAGTAAGCCTACTAAAAGCGGCATCAAAATAAGATATCTCACAATACTTACTACAGATACCAGAAGATTAATAATTCTCATTTTTTCTATCTTGAAAGTTGCCCTGAGCAGGTTGAACTGCATTGATAGCTAACTGCGTTTGTGCCACCTTGATCATTAATAAAGTAAATCAATGGGGTATTCCCAACTTTTACACTCACATTTTGTGTCGAAAAAGGTTTTAAAATAATATCTTTATCAATAAGCTTACTGCTACGTTGGCTTTTAAAGCCATAAATTACCATGTGATAGGGCGTTGGGTTTTCAAGCGTTAATGAATTCCCATTTTTCGTCACTTTAAGCTCTTCATATAGCTTCTTATCGTCATATTTTGTCAACCCTTGGGGGCGATAAAAGATTTTTAACCGAGATTGAATCGTGATACTGACTTTATTTTCTTCCCCTTTTGGTGGACCCCCCCGAACTTGTAAATATAATAAGCTCTCACGATCTTTTGGCAAAGCTGAGGCGCCACTAAAATCAATACGAATCTGTTGCTCTTCCCCAGGGTTTACACGTTGTAAAATTGGCAAGGCGGTTAAAGGTCCTGTTAACTTTTGCCCTTGCTCATTCTCAATCCAAGATTGCGCTAAATAAGGGGCACTCTTACTTGTATTAGAAACAACTATTGATTGGGATCTTGAAATAGAATGATCAAAAATAACACGCGTTCTATCAAATGAAAGCTGCGCAAATGATAAATTAAATAATAAGGGCAATAGCACCAAAAGTTTTTTCATCATAATTCCTCATTAAAATAACAAGTTAAATTCTGTAAAGCCGAAGGCTCTAAAGATGTAATTTTTAACTGGCAAAGTTGAGCTCCCCACTCCACCGTAAACTTCGCATGCCGATCAATTCCTGACAAGTAAGTTAATCCCTGTTCAGCAACAATCGCCACCTCATTTTTAACGCCATCATGTCGATAGACAACTGCGCCAAAAGGCGGATAAGCGCCATCAACAAGCTGAATGCTTGTAACTGCCTTTTCACCCTTTACCGCTCCCAAAGAGTGGTAGACAATAGCCCCATCTGACGCCGCTGTTTTTATCACACTATCTAGAAGTTCAACATTTTCCGGGATATCATCATTATCAACTCGGTAAGTCATCTGCTGATAACTAGGAATTCCTAAGCCGGCAAGCCCAAAAATATTGGTTTTATTATGCGTACCTTTAATCGTTACACCAGAGGCACCTGCATCAATAATTAGACGCGCATCATCATCCATAACCTTACTATGAGTAGCAATACCATGTTGGGTAACCGTAATTGAACCATCAAATCCTGCTGTGACTGAATGCTTATCTTCCGCATAACTTGCAGAAGTCATTAAACGCCCATAACGAGTATTTCGATCATAACTACCATTGAGGCTATATTCTGTATTTCGGCTATAATCATGATGATGCAACATTCTTGTCGCAATAGAATAATTACCGCCAAAAGCCGCATTACTACGATAGGTCAACTGATTGTCCCACATTTTTTGACCACGGCTATAACGGCTATTGTATTGAATTCTTTCATCTTTAGAACCATCTAAAGGAATCGTCATGTAAAGAGAAACGCTCTCTTCTTTCATACCATATTCGGTTCGATTTTTAGCAAATGATAAGTTAATACTACTACCCGATAATAACCCTTGGCGAATGGTCTTATTAAAAGAGATATTATAGTTCGTCAGCTTCTCACGATTCCAATAACGCCCACGGACCATCGAGGCAGAGATACTCAAATCCCACGGTTTTATATATTGCATAAGGCTAATTGAAATACGCTCTTTTTCTAAACTCAAATGAGCGCTATTAGATTTCATATCAATATAATTTTGTAAAGTTCTAAAATGAATATTGGAATTTTTAAATCCCGTGATATTTAATGATGTGGAAGTTGTAAAGAGTTTTGCATAGTTAAAACTATAACGGTATCCCTTTTGCCACTCATCAGATCGATTCATCCGGCTACTAGATTGCGTAATATCAATAGACAATGCACCAAACTGCATCATATTAATACCAAGACCGAGATTGAATGCGCGATACTCGCCATTTGTCGTATGTTGAACACCACCAATTAATGAAATATTACTCGTTAAGCCATAAGAGGCATCTGCAGAAATAAGCCCAGTATCCACTCTATCTACTCGATAAAGAGGTTCAAGACGACCAATATTGATCGAGTATCTCATGCTCCCTTTTCGTGTTAAAAAAGGAACACTGGCCACATCTACCTGATAACTACGAATTACGCCATCCTCATCCACCTCTACTTCGACGGTCCCCGATACATATGATGGCAAATCAGAAATCACAAATGGTCCTGGCGGCACTTGCACAGTTTTAATAATTGCCCCATTTTGCTTAATATTGACAATAGCATTCGTAGAAGCTGTCCCAATAATTTGTGGTGCATAGCCTCGTAGATACGCCGGCATCATCTCTTCATCCGTATAAAGACTGATTCCTTTAAACCTGACAGAATCAAAGAGATTATTTCGAGAATAGAGCTCTCCGGCATAAAGCTTAGCGTTTAACCTTGCGATATCCGTAAATATATAGGTTTGCGTCCAGTCAAATTGTGAATAGCCGTTATTAAATCTTGAGTATTGATAATTACTTCGTATTCTAAATCGCCCGATATTAGCGCCTACTGAGCCATAGCTACTAATCGTCGTTGAACTTTCTCGCTGCCCACCATACTTATAATTATTATAATTCCATAACAAACTATAATCTAAAACTAGCCCAGAAATACCGTCATCTCTATTTCTTGGTGCAACCCAATATTCATCGATGTCATGCAAGAATTTTTGTGGCATTTGAATATTTAAATGCTGGTTTTCTCGATAATAGTCAACCGCAATAGCCTCATCTAGATTTTCCAACCCTAAACAAGCCTTACCATTCATCTCATGAATAACATCTCTTTTTAGAGTCCTATAATAACGATCCCGAATTGGTAATTGTTCAATAAAATCTGATGTAAAACAGACTCTATTCTCCTCATGATCTAAATAAAAGGAGGCTTTTTGGCCACTGATAACTCGCTGATCATTCACGGTAACTTCTAAGGAGTATTCCCCTGTTAACTGCCCACTCTCTCCAGAAAAGGCGCTTAAATCAACGTTATCTAACTCACTAGGATCAATGCCAGCTAAAGCTCTAGGATCAAACTCAAAACTATAGGCCACTTTAAGTGAAAAAAATAAGAAAATAAAAGACATCATTAATCGACAATCTTGCGACCAAATATTCACATTTATTTTCTTACATCTTCGTATCATTCGATTTTCTCAAATCAGAAAAAGCTATTCCCTCGTTTCCAAGGAATAGCTCTTTTTTATGCGGTATCCTATTTACTTAGGATAATTCTATCATTTATCTATAGTCTGCCACAAAGTTAATTCTTGCAGAAACTGAGCCCACTGAAGGATCGCCAGAACCTGATTTTACAGTACGTCCACGAACTGTTGTTTTCACAGTATTACCCGAAATCGCTAACTGTGGAATCTCAGATTTACCATCAGGAGTAATTGCTGTATTACTAATTTGGATCTCAACACCAACGTTTGAAGCGTCGCCTTCATTAAACCAATACTTATTACCAGAATCCGCTGCAGTGCCAGGGAGAACCGAAAGAACAATTTTATCTTTCGCCGCGCCCTCTTCTGCATCAAGATTACAATCAGTAAAGATAATTTCACTTGATCCCCAACCACCTGTTTTACCGTTTTTAAGAGTATTAACTGCAATAGAGCCGAGATCAACATCTTCTACAGAATTTAAAGTACATGCTGAATCTGTCACAGTACCTTTAAAGTTAATAGTATTCATCGCTTGTGCAAATACTGCTGAAGTTGTTGCTGCGATAAGTGCTAAGGTTAATGTCATTTTTTTCATAATTTAATCGAGTCCTTTTGATAAAATTTTAATTCCATTACCACCAACGAATAACTGTAAGAAATGTAATCACTCTACTCATCAATGTTAAGTTAGGTAAACATTTGTTTTTAATCTTCAATCTTTACCGTTGAAAGAATTTTAACACCTGAAATGTAAATTTATTTATATTTAAAAAACTTTTTTAAACATTAAACGCCATTTAAACACAAAAAAATACTAAAATATTGTTTTTTATACTTTTTTAGATCTTATTTTTACTATAGGGAATTTAAAATAATGAAAAAATTACAAACTTTAACAATTTCTTTGATAAAAATACCCCAAAAAATAATCCTCCCCCCCTATTATCTCTAATAATCTTCTTTATCCATCGACAGAATTCCCCATTAAGACTACCTTTACAAACTCTTCATCAGATAAATAAACAGATAATAAATCACACCATTAAACTCTCTATTTTACAGCGATATCACTTTTTAAAAAGATTATCTCATCTCAAACAGGCACCTAGACTTTCTAAAAACGTTCCTTACCAACAAATTTATCAATATTTTATTGATGAGTGAACGAATTAAAAAAACCTAAAAAAAAAGGAGAGAAAATCCTCATTTTATGAAAAAGACGATATATAGTGCTTTTAGGCTTATTTTTGACAAGAAAAAACCCCTAGCGAAAAGCTAAGGGTTTCCCTGTTTGGCGGAAAAGGAGAGATTCGAACAAACGCCATATTTGCTTGTTAATAATAGATCTTTAAATATAAAAAATATATTTACCAACAACATTACCAACAAAAGAACATCTAACCATTAACCTCTTTAAACCCTTTCTCCGTTAAAAATAACTTCCCCCCACCGCTATGTAAGGCGACAGCACCAAAAAATTCTTGAGAAACTAGATACTCTAGAGCCCTTACAAACGCATCCCCTTCGCCAACCGCACCACTCCTAACCATATTAGCTTTAATTTGCGAAGCGTGAGGAGTGAAAAATTGCTCATCAATTTGCATATTATTATTTTTCACATATTTTTTAATCTCATCAACACCTATTTTTACATTATTATCATCTATTAAAGACATAAATTTTTCCTTTAAATTTAAATTACCATCATCCTATAAGGGCTCAATAATCTATTGTAGCTTTTATTATTAAATAACTGAACAGGCGCTTGTGCTGTCCTATTTTCATAAAGATCCCCAAGCATTAATAATGTAGCACTAATAACAGGCGCCGGGTATTCTTCCCTTTCTTCTTCCCAGTTTAAATATTCGAGAGTATAAGCTGCAGCACTATCGATCATATCTTGAATCAAAGAATCCTCATCATCATGATCTACTCGTAAAAACTCTTTAGCCTTATCTAAATCAATAATCATGCTCTAATCCCTCCTCACATAATAATGTAAGCATTGTTCTATTATTATTTGGTAGTACCGCCTCAATATTATAGATCTTGTCATCATATTTAAGGCGGTGTTTTGCTGTTATATCTTTCCTATAACGGATAATGATTTTATAGCTAACACTCGACAACTCAGCCCCTGAAGCAATAAGCTCTTTTCCCGAAACACTTCCAATTTCAGCCCATAACTTTCCCACATCTATCCATTTTTCTTCACGACCATAAGGACCATTAGTAACCTCACTTTTTTGAAGAGTCACTCTATGCTTTAATCTCCCAAAATCCATACCATCCCTTTATATAAATAAAATTTCACCACTGCCGCGCATCCTTCCCGCTTCATCATCATTTGAAATAAGACGGCCAATAGCCATAATCAAAGCAACAATACCGTCAATTCTTTCAGTAGACTTCTTCTTACTCGGCTTAATATTTCCGGCAGCATCCATTTCTATTGCCACATTAGAAGCCATCCAACGCAATACTGGGTTATCTCCATGACAGATCTCACGACCTAATAGCAACTTTTCAAGCTCTTTAGATGGACCGCTCATACTGGCGAACCCCTGACCAAAAGCAAACGTATCAAAGCCATCACCCTGTAACTGTGTCGCTATTTGTGTCGCATTCCACCTATCTACGGCTATATCTCTAATCTCATGCTGCTCGCCCATATCATTGATATATCGGCGTATGATTTCGTAATCGATTACGTTGCCTGGTGTTGCGGTGATATAACCCTGCTTAATCCATAAATCATAAGGAACACGATCCCGCTTAGATCTCTTATCAACATTATCTGCCGGCACAAAAAACATGGGTTTAACATAAACCTTTTGTCCTTGCCTAAATACCATTACAAATGCAGATATATCCGTAGTCGTAGACAAGTCTAACGCACCATAACAAGCCATTTCAGTTAAATCAGGAAGATCACCGCCATTATCATTCCAAACATCAAGGGATAACCATCTCGTTTCCTGTTCTGTCCATATATTTAGATAAAGATTTTTAAAGGTATTCTCAAGGCGCGGCATTTCTTTGGCTTTCTTATATTCGCCCTGCAGGAACTCTTCCTTAATTGATTTCCCATAATTAGGATTAACCCTTGCCCAAACTGCAGGATCTTCCCAATCGTCACCATCTTCCGCCTCAAATAATACCGGTAGGTAAGTATCATCTTTAATGACCCCATCCCTGACCTTTCGAGCATAATCCCATTGCTCATAACAAATGCTTTGCCGGTTATAGCCTGCCGTAGTCGTTACCACAGTCAAAGGCTGACGGCGCGCCCCCATAGAAGTAGTCATTACATCCCATAATTCAGGATCTGGCCAAGCGTGTAATTCATCGGCACCAAAATAGCTAAGATTTAATCCATGCTTAGAAAAAGCCTCTGAACTCACAACCTTATAACTGCTTCCAGTATTAGGGATCACAATAGAGTTTTTATAAACCTTACAACGGCTTTCTAACTCTGGTTCATTGCTAATCATCCCCTTTGCCACATCAAAGCATAGCCGGGCTTGCTCTCTATCTGAGGCAGCATTAATCGCCTGACCTCCCAACTCATCATCACAAAAAGAAGCATAGAGGGCTAATCCTGCTGCGAATGTTGTCTTTCCATTCTTTCTAGGCAAAGCAATAAAGACGGTTCTATATTTCCTAGTGTCATCCTTAACTCGCTTCCAACCAAAGATATTAGATACTATATCCGCCTGCCACTCTTCTAGAATAAATGGCTTTCCTGCCCACTCTCCTGTGGTATGAGTTAGACACTCCTCAAAGAATGCCACCGCATTTTCAGCTGTTTCATTATCAAAATAAAAATCTTTATTTAAAGAATCTTGATTTTTTATTGTCATCTTTTTTGTTATTTGGTGCGGATACTCCTGCCTGACTGCTCGGAGTAAATCCAAATTCCCTAGCCAATAATCTAATCTGCTGAGCCATTCCTAAATGCGGTGGCTCTCCCGCGTTTCGTTTATCAATATAATCTCCAACCAAATCGCAATAAGTAGCCAAAATGTCATAGTTAGCATCATTCAGCATTCCATTAACTTCCAAAGCGCCGGATAATTTTTCCCAAACCTTTCGGGCTTCATGCCCTAACCAATATGGTGGCTCTACCGTTGCCTCTGGGTAATCCGGCTCACCTTCCGGCAATGGTCTCTTAGATGGATTACCTGCCAATATTCTTAGCTGTGTTGGCGTTCTTGGATTCGCCATAAATCCTCCTTTCTGACTGCACAAAATTGTGCTGTCCTAATTTTTCCTAAAACTCCTGAACTGCGGAGACGTGTGTGTAGGGGAGGGGGCGGTCTTTTTCAAAAGCTTTTTTGCGATTTTTTTTACCCAACCACCATTGGTGGATGAGCTGTTAATCGTTCCATTCATGAGTTGGATCTAGTGGATTGCCATACTCATCACAACCAAAAGCCACCCTATTCCCCATATCTTGGTTTGTTTTTCGGCTGTGGCATGGCTTACAAAGGCTTTGTAGGTTCTCCATGCTGTTATTAGAGGGGTTATTGTCCATGTGATCCACATCAGTGGCCGGATTAGTCAACCCAATACGAGAACAATGCTCACACAACGGAAATAAGCTTAACTGATAGGCTCTTAAGCGCTTCCATGCGACCGAGTTAAGAGATAAGGCTCGCCCATTGGCTTCCTGCTTCTCTTTTACTGTTTTACTCCCGCTTTTAGGTTGTCTGATAGTACCCGCAATCACATTAGGCTTATGCTTCTTCATCTATCTTTTCCTCATCTTTTGACGCTACAACTTTTTCGTAGCGCTCATCTAATGACCCAGCTTCAACGGTTGGCAGGTTTTCCAACTGCCGTGCTTCACTAGGTAATAACCACCCTGCTTCTATGCCTGACTTATAGAACTCTGCTCTATTATTGGAATCACCCCTTAATAGACCCTCCACACTATGCTCAGAAAAGTAAGCCTTTCTACCCGCTGATGTTAAGAGTTGTTTATTAATCGCCTGCTCCCATGCGACTAAATGACGGCGTAATGTAATGGTTACAAACTGCCTAGCTAACTCTACACTGTTGGAATAGTTACCATGCCTTAGATCCCCGATCATGGTAGGCGGCACCCTAAAAATACGAGCCACTTCCTCAACGCTGAACTGCCTTGAAGCGATCCACTCGCTATCCTGTAAAGTCATGCTAATAGGCTGATAAGTAATTCCCTCCTCAAGAATAGGAGTTTTACCACTGTTTTTAGCGCCACTATGCTGATTACTCCACCCCTCTCTAAGGCGTGTTAGTTGATCAGGCTTTAACGCTCCCGGAAAGTTTAAGATTCCTTGAAGCTTAGCCCCATTAGTAAAAGTAGCATTTCCATGCTGTTGCTCAGCTAATGCCAAATCAATAGCACCACTCGAAGCCTGAATAGGGCTGACTCCTAATAAAGGATTATTTCCCGCTCTATGCTTAATATGGAATATTTCATGCGGTAACAGTCGGATAGGCTTGCCATTTTTAACCGTTTGATACTGATAAGAATCTCCAACCTTAACAATACTTACCGAATCAGGATGAAGTGGATTAAGGCTTATAACCTGCCCATCACGCCCTCGCTCAACCAAAGCATAAGCATTTCCCCGCAATAAATAGCAAGCTGTCATCCATTCCCTGAACTCAACCGCTGTCTGGTACTCATTAGAAATACTATGAAGCACTTCATACAAGCTATTATTGGTGGCTTTGCTGCGCTTATCATCATTTTTATATAGATGAAGTGGCAAACTTCCAATAGTTTCGCTTATAACGCTCACACAAGCATAAACTGAACTAACAGATTCAGCGATTTCAGGATTTATCCCGCCACCGCGCAACATTTGCCAATGTTCCCAGTAATTATCCCCATCGGATCTAGTTTCAGCCTTAAATAGGCTTTTTAGTCGTTTAATCATAGCACCGTATCCAACCATAACCGCTGAACGCTCTTCCGGCGGTTTATTTTACTTCTTAAAGCTACACTCGTATCCGTATAAGCTGGGTTAGGGGTTAAAGTAATCTCGACTAACTCAAGATCCAATAATTCCCGTAACTCCCCATTCCAAATCTCATCCACTGGAAAAAAGCCAAAAGAGCAGCCAGAAATATCCCCACGCGCAACCAATTCCGCAATATCTCGCCCATGTGTCGTATCAGGCAATAAAAGATCGAAAAATAAGCCTTTTTCATCTTCTCTCAGGGTTAAGGTTCCCGCCTTAGTCGTTCCTAACAAAGCATTATCAGCATGAAAGCCTAATGCCCTGATATTTACACCACTTTTTAAGGCATTTGAAAACGCGCCTTTTCTAATAACTTCCTTAAAAGCCCCAAGATCTGCCACCGAATCAAATACGGCAGCATATCCAGTTACGCGCTGATCTTTTACTTTTAATCCCTCAGCCGCTCTTAATTCCATGATTAACCTGCCTCACCCGTTGGAAGATCATCCACATGAACAAATGCCTCAGCATTTCGGCAAGCCGTTCCCGCTGTCATTAATGCTCTAACAAGCACATTCCCCTTGTTATAAGCGGATTCAGCATAAGGATTCACTAATAAATCCACTTCCGACCAAATACCCAATACATATTGGCTAAAATCACCCAGTAGCAACCCTTTTCCTGCCATTTGATTCGTAATTGATGCTCCAACATCTCCAATAGTGTTACTGGTAGCAAGATATTGAGCAGTACCTTGTGATTTTTCGATAGATCGTAATACACGCATCACTGTTGGATTAGTGATATATTTTGCATTTTCTACATTTCTAACGTCTAAAAGCTCACTTAACTTGAGAATAGACTCCCATGTAGGATCTGTTAATGATCCTTTTTGAATGCCGGTCGTTTTTAAAATCCCTAAAGGCTCTTTCACTCCATCACCCGATAAAATCGCTTGATCTAAAGCATCGGCCATCACAAAAGAAATATCATCTGTTACCAAGCTATTAATATCAGGGCTTGATTGTTGGATTAATTGGCGGCTTAACTCGGTCAATGCCCCAACGTGTTTAGGCTTCATCTCAACATTTTGGAAACTACCACCACTTTTAGTTAATGCTTCATTCTCTGAGACCCAACCGGCTGTCATTCCTGTTTTATACTTTGGAATAACTACATCACCGCGCAAGCCTGTCATCGTTCTAATGCCCAATGTTCGCATTAATAGGCTATTTCTTAATGGCCCGATATATTCGCTCGCGTAAAAGTCACTTGGCACAATACCGGCAGCTGTTTGAGTCGTTTGAGCATCCCGCTTTTCAAAAGCAGATAGAGGAACATAGATCCCCTGCGCCTTTTTACCGGTTCGCATTTCTGTTTCTTGGTTAAACTCTCTCAAAGCCCCACTAACACCGCCATCTAATTGAGCTTGTAAGGCATCCAATACCGTTACTTTCTTCTCAAGTGTTTGAAATGATTTGTCTGCGGGCTGACTTCTCTCTTGCTGATCCAAAAATAACGCGCGATCTTCTTTGGCTTCCAAGCTCTCAATCTCGCCTTTCATTTTGGTAAATTGCTCAACCTCATCACTGGTAAGCTCTCGTTTTTCTTCTTCTGCCTTAGTAACCAATTGGCGCATGTCGTAAACGACTTTAGCTTTCTTCTCTCTAATCTCATGAACTTTCATAAACTAACCCTTAAATTACAATAATGTAGAATTTCATTATTAGCATGTTAAAAACACAGGTAAATAGGGCTATTTGCTAAAGCACAGTAACAAATAAACAAGGACTTTAAAGACTTACTATTGCCTAACAATTAATCAATGTTTATCCATCATCAATTAAATAAAGTGGCTCCCCAAAATTGGGTAGTCGTTATCGGTAGCGAGTAAAACTTTTACGCGCTCACCCGATGCGGGATTTCCCGTAACGCATTTTTGCACATCGACTCACTAACCCCAAATTTGGGGACTGTCCAATTTTGGCTTGTCATCTAGGATAAGTAAAATCTCACTGCTCAACTTTAAGCGGGCGGAAGTTTCGCTCGCTCCATCACCATACGAAAGTTTCGTAAGCTTAATCACAATTGGTGGGCGGACAATTATTCTGCCCGATCTCTTTCTGTGTTTCTTTCTTACATTGGCGCATATGAATATGCAGGTATATGGCTTTATATATAAAGGTGTCCTGTTTTGAGACCACGCAAACGAGTAAATAACACTTAACTGGGCTCATTTTGAGACCACGAAAGCCATTTATTGGTGTGTTGTAGTCCTATTTTGAGCCCAGTGAGCGGATAACGTAGTCCTATTTTGAGACCCCAAGAGTTAATATAAATAAATATTAGGACGTAAAAAAAGCGCCTAAATTGGCGCTCTAATGTTTCGGAGGATCTCGCCACCAATCTGGGGCTCGTGATGTCGGTTCGATATGGATCTTACTAAAACCATTCTCATCTAAGCATTTATCAATTGGAACAGTCGTTAAAGCATATAAAGCTGGCCTATTTCTATCGCCCTCCCTAGTTAATACTAAAAAACGCGCATCTAATAACTCTTTTAGTGCTCTTCTAAGCGTTCCATTTGATGCCCACCCATGAAGCTTATTCATAACGCTATAAGTAACGCATAGATCCCCATTATTCTTACCATCCCAATGAGCGCTTACATCATGATATAGCTTAACGGCAGAAGCGCCCAAACGTTGATATTCTTCGCTGAAAATAACATCCCTACGAGATGGGAAAAAACCACTGTTATTAATACGCTCAGAAAACTTAAGCCTCTTTTTCTTGTCTTTCTCTCTTTCTCTGCTCCTTGCGGTATAACTCACCATAATGCCCCCTTACAGGACTTTAGGCGCGTGATAGCGCTTG
This sequence comes from Ignatzschineria rhizosphaerae, assembly GCF_022655595.1. Classification (NCBI taxonomy): domain Bacteria; kingdom Pseudomonadati; phylum Pseudomonadota; class Gammaproteobacteria; order Cardiobacteriales; family Ignatzschineriaceae; genus Ignatzschineria; species Ignatzschineria rhizosphaerae. The sequence goes on along the minus strand of NZ_CP093379.1, from coordinate 3,053,433 downwards.
AAAGATAGATCTTTCTGATATAACATGATGATTATCCTTATCATTTAAAGGATTAAAGGAGGGTGCAACCTCCTCTAATCTTATTTGGATAGTATTAAGCGTGTTTCTTGTCGGATTCGCGCTTTTTTATTGCCTCTCTAAAGTCTAAATAATCCTTTTTAGCGTCACCCGCTAAGATCTCAACATGAGTAAGATTATCCTGTAAATAATTCCGTAGCATTTCTAACCCATCCTCAATGAAACTAGTATTACCTTTATGCATACTCATAGTAAGCAACTCCACTTGGTTTAATGCAACGCGCAAATATTCTCCATTAAGAGATCTAGCATCCCATATTGAGCCCTTTGCTATTGCTAATTGTTCATCTTCTACAACCATTTTTATTGCCTTTATTAAAAATTAAGTTTCGTTTGTATTGCTTCAATATCTTCAAACAACTGTTTTAGATCATCATCAATTTGATATGCCAATTCTAACCCTTGAGCCGTTTCTCCTTTAGCTAAATGATTAATGAGAATATTGGTGTATTGATGAATCAAATCATTAAAACTTTGGATAAACACAATCAAAAGCAATTCAGCACTTAAGTTATTTTTCTTCATTGGCTAGATCCTCTATCAACTTCTCCATTAGACTTAACTCATATCTAATATCGCTTTTCATTTCAAAAATACCCTTAAAATCAAGCGTATCCAAAGCTGCAAGAATCTTGTCATGTCTCCGCGCAAACTGATCTAAAATCTGCGCTCTTGTTAATGGTTTTTTACTCACTTCTAATACTCCTATTAATAACTTAACTCTTGTGGACGTGAATCAATCCACGCTAATACATCTGACTTTTTCCATAAACTTTTTCTCCCCCCAATTCTCAGTGGGGCGGGAAAGCCATCATTCTTTATTGCTGAATAGACCCCGTTAGCTTTTAAGCCAATCACACTACTGACAGTGTCACGATCCCAAAGGATATGCTCATCACTTAAGCCCAAATCTTTAATTTTATTTTCTTCCATCTCATTTCCCTTAAATATAAACAACACCAAGTCCTAAAATTGATAATAGCTAAGCTGTATTTAAAAAGCAATCAAATATTAAAAAACCAAATAAAGCTTAAAAGACACATAAAGGTTTAAAACTTTACTATTCAAACCAAAAAAGTAATAATCTCTTCATATCAATCGCTATACAAGCGAAAACTAAACAATTCATTATCTCGCAAGCAGGATAAAAATTATGGCTAGAACCCCCCAACCCAGAAAAGAGGCCACATCAGTAAGGCTAGAACCAAAAGTAAAATACTTGGTTGAAGTAGCGGCTAGGATTCAGCGTAGAAGTGTAACTAACTATATAGAATGGGCTTTAGAAGAAAGCCTCAAAAGTGTAGATTTATTTGAGGATTCGCAACAATCTGTAGCAGATTATGCCGATAAGCTATGGCAAATTGAAGAGTCTAGAAGATTTGTAATTCTAGCTATTACAAGAAAAGATTTATTATCTTTTGAAGAACAAAAACTGTGGGAATTAATAATTAAGTACCCATACTTATATTTAAAAAAATGCCCTGGGGCATGGACGGATGAAAATATAAACTATAAGCAAATTGAAAATGATTGGGAGCTACTTAATCTCGCAATTAATGGCGATACAGAAGCATCAAGGGAACTATCCGATCATCATGATGCAATGATTTATGACCAGGATTTAGAAAAACAACAAACTGACCAAAAGCTCAAAGAATTTATGGACACATTAAAAACACCAGTAACTAAAGAAGATTATGATAGACAAATAAAAGAACTAAATAATTTTATTGCTGATCTATTCAATATTGAAAAATAAATACACCTAAAATAGGTCTATCGGAATAACGATAGACGTTGCCGGGATATCACGCCCACCAATGGTCAGTCGGAATTCCGACTAACCTACGCAAAAATGCGTTGATCTAATTCAATCAGTCCAAGTTTGGACCGATCTCCCGAAAAGTTGGGAGACTTAATCAAGGAAGTCTTTACGCGCACGCTCTACAACTCCCCCTAGATAATCCATCATGCCAACTCGCTCATCATAAAATGTGGATCTTAAATAAGCTGGGGTAGTTTGATCCCCACCGCCTTTGGCGTGGGAAAGCCCAGCTTTAATAACAGCCTCTGGATATCCCGCTTCCTCAAGTATTGTAGCAGCTAAAGCACGCAATCCATGAGCGGTACTATTTAGACCAGATCTTCTCAACGTAATTCTAGGCGTTTCCCTGTTTAAGTGCGTACCGTAATCCATCCCCTCAAAAAGATAAGTATCACGCGTATTCATGCTTTTAATTTCCGGTAGCAGCGAAATAAGAAAGTCATTTAACGGGATAATATGTGGCCGGCTTTTCTTCATTACTTCCGCTGGGATCTCCCAATGCTTCTTTTCAAGGTTAATATCCTCCCATCGAGCGCTGACAGCCTCAATTGGTCGCGTCATTGTGAGGAACTGCCAATATATAGCTAAGCGTGTTACTCCTGATATTTCCCTATTCTCTAATTTTTCAATGAGCAACGGCAACTCTTCAGGATTAAGTGCATCAAAGTGCTTTTTCTCAGCTTTCTTGAATGATTGGGTACCCACAGCTACAACTGGATTAAAGTCTATTAACCCACAACTAACAGCATAATCAAAACTCATCTTTAACGAGGATTTAACGCGCCTTAAATACTCTAACACTCCCCGCTCTTCCATACCCCGCAACGCCTGAACAATGGTAAAAGGCCTTATTTCCCTAACATCCATTTTCCCCAAATCATCCATTACATTGGCATAAATGGCATTTTTTACTTGTTGCGAATATTTCTGACTCTTTTTTTCTCCAGCCCAACGCGCATACCATTCCTCAAATACATTCTTGTAAAGATAAGCCTCATCTTTAAGTGTTGAATCGATTGCTGGCAAGGATCTAGCTAGTCTATTTTTAATCTCATCGCGCCATGACCTAGCTTCAGCCAATGAATAAGCAGGATAATCTCCTAAATAAGCCGTCTTTTGCTTCCCATCTTCCCTATATGCCAATGCCCAGCGCATTTTCCCCGTAGGGTAAACCCAAAGAGCTAGCCCACCACCATCCGAATGCTTAGTAAGTTTTTCTTGTGGTTTAATTGCCTTGATCTTGGAAAAGTTAAGTTTCATTGCCTATTTCCGCTATTTTGTTGGTAAATATATATTCCTTTTCAGGTTTACCAACAAAGTTACCAACTATTTTCAGTGAAGTAAACGCATTTCAACAAATGCTATAAGATCTTATCCAAATCTCAAAATCTCCAAAAACGCTGATATACCCCTTATTTTTGTTTATTTCAGGCAATAAAAAACCCTAACAAATGTTAGGGTCTTATGTGTCTGGCGGAAAAGGAGGGATTCGAACCCTCGATACGCTACTAACGTATACCCGCTTTCCAGGCGAGCGCCTTCAACCACTCGGCCACTTTTCCTTTATATTGGTTAAGGAGCATAAGATACTAGATATCCCCCCAATTGACAAGCCTACTTGTTAAATAGATATCGCCCTTTCTGAACACCATAATTAAGTGGGCTCTGCGCTTTCTCAAATTGCTCATAGCCTTCTTGTAAATTTCCCCAAAAAGCATAATGCTTTGAGCCTTTTTCTTGCTCTAAACGCGCGGCATCCATTCTAAAAGGATACGCTTGCACTTCCACATACTCTTGCCCATTTTTGAGTGCCATCTCCACTAAACTATAGATCTCTTCAATCTGCTCATCAGTCATCGCATAACAGCCGACAGAATCACATTTCCCATGAACCATCAGATAATTTCCAGTACGCCCTAAAGAGCGATCAAATCTATTGGGGTAACCAAGATTAAAGGATTTATAAAAGCGACTATAAGGATTGAGAGCATGCTTATTCACCCGATAGAAGCCTTCAGGCGCTTGACGATCCCCTTCGTAAACCTTTGGTCCTAAAGTACCTGAAAAATTACAGATAGGATAATTAGAAAAATGAATATACTGCTCTTTTCCTGCAGGCTTCATCCAGAGTTCTAACATAGACTCCTCTTTAAAAATCCGAATTAAAACCTCATCCCCCTTCTCTAACCCATAATTTTTTAAACGCTCTGTTAAAGGACCGCCTGAAATATAAGAAGGTGATAATTTTGTTGGCTGCTGCGGCGCACATGCCATTAACAGAAAACAAAATAGGCTTACTGCCCCTAGTTTTAATCCCCAAAGCTTCACGTTTCAATCCCCTCATTCTTCTACTCATAAGAAATACCGCCAATAAATCACTGTTTATTGACGGCATCTAATATCTATTTATAGATCATCATCACGATAACCTTAATTGTCTTTATTATACTGTTTTTATAGCACAATTTTAGTGATTCATCATACTTAATATTGTAAAATCTCTAAAGCTTTTGCATGAAGGCTTGGTGTTGCCGCTAAAATCGTTGTGACTTCAAGGTCGATCGCTTTACCATCTAATGCTGTCATCTTACCGCCTGCTTCATTCACAATAATTGAGAGCGCTGCGATATCTAAAATATTGACATCAGATTCAACAATCAGATCAAGCTTCCCTGTTGCTAAGAAATGATATTGCAAGAAATCTCCAAAACCACGAGTCGAATTTACTTGCCCTACTAATTTTCCGTAATTTGCCCACTTCTCAGTATCTTGTGTTAAGCGTTTTAAATTTCCTGAAGAGAATACCGCTTGTGATAATTCTGTAATATCGCTTATAGAGATTTTCTTATCTTCTAAGAACGCGCCTTTACCTTTTAATGCGTAAATACGCTCACCACCATTAAAGCAAGGGGCTGTTGAAACACCTAAGATAATCTCCCCTTTATACATCAGCGCAATTTGGCATGAAAACATCGGGCGTCTTCTAACAAATGCTTTAGTACCATCAATGGGATCAATTAACCAAATGAAGTCTGAGGTCATATTCTTTTGACCGCTCTCTTCTCCATAAAAACCATGGTCAGGAAACGCTTTAGAAATATGGTCATAGATTGCTTTCTCAACCGCGATATCCACTTCTGTTACTGGCGTTGCATCTGCTTTAATCTCAATTTTAAACGCATTTTCATCATAGGCTGTTGCAATGAGCTTTCTAGCGATCTCTGAAGCCTCTAAAGCACAATCTAAATATTTCTGCATATCCATATCTTTTCTACCATTCTCTTTTGTCATTGGACAATCTGATTCAATTAATTTAAATACTCTATATGAAAAAAACAGATGATCGGTTGCCCATATCATCTGTCTCTTTTTTATTATTTTGCTTTATTGAGCATTGGGAAGCCTAACTTCTCTCTTGATTCATAGTAGCTCTGTGCAACCATTCCTGCCATTTTACGAACACGTAAAATATAGCCTTGACGCTCCGTTACTGAGATTGCTTTACGCGCATCAAGTAAGTTAAATGCGTGGGAGGCTTTGAGAACCATCTCATATGCCGGTAATGCAAGATTCGCTTCTAATAATCTTGCAACCTCTTTCTCATAGAAGTTGAAAGAATTTAGTAAGAACTCAACATCCGCATGAGAGAAGTTGTAGTGTGATTGCTCCACCTCATTTTGATGGAAAACATCCCCATAAGTAATCGTCCCAAATGGCCCATCTGACCATACAAGATCATAAACACTCTCTACATCTTGCACATACATCGCAAAACGCTCTAAACCATAAGTGATTTCCCCTAACACAGGCTTACACTCAAGACCACCTGCTTGTTGGAAATAGGTAAACTGCGTCACTTCCATCCCATTTAACCAAACTTCCCAACCTAAGCCCCAAGCACCGAGTGTTGGGGATTCCCAGTCATCTTCAACAAAACGAATATCATGCTTTGAAGTATCGATACCAAGTGCTTCAAGTGAGCCTAAATAGAGCTCTTGCATATTCTCAGGAGATGGCTTAATCGCCACTTGAAACTGATAGTAATGTTGTAAACGGTTAGGGTTTTCACCATAACGACCATCTGTTGGACGTCTTGATGGTTGAACATAAGCCGCTGCCCATGGCTCAGGTCCAAGCGCTCGAAGGAAGGTTGCCGTATGGAATGTTCCCGCACCTACTTCGATATCATAAGGCTGTAATACGGCGCAACCTTGCTCAGCCCAATAAGTTTGCAACGTAAAAATCATCTCTTGGAAAGTCATCTTTTTCATGTCGTTTCTTTATCTCGTTTCTTTATCGACTAATTCTTCAATTCTTTAAACTCACGCAAGGAGAATATACTATTTAATACTCTTAATTCTCCATTGCCTCTGTTCTATTTCAAAATCATTTTGGCAAGTATTATAACCGATCTATACCGAACTGCGCTTACCATCATTAAATTCATTTTCGAAATCTTCAAGCATCTCTTCATCTTCTAATATCTCTCGGCGAACCTTCTCCACCGGTAATACCGCACCATCTCTAAAACGATGCTCTCTTTGTGGCACCGGAATCTCGATATTATTCTCCCGAAGCGCCGTATCAATTGCCCACATATAGGCTGCTCTGATCCCATTAGGTCTTTTAACGGCTCGCGCTGTTAACCAGACCACTAATTCAAACTCATAATAGTGATCTTTAAAATCAACCAACCAAACAGCAGGATTTCGCCCTGGAATTCCTTTTAAGGTATGTGGCAATGCTTCGGCTTGCTCTAATACGGCTTCACGAACTAACTCTTTATCTGTGCCATAAGCAACCCTAAAAGGATAACGCATTCGGCGCTGAGGCTCTTTAAGCGTCCAGTTGAGCATCTTTGTATTAATAAATTCTGAGTTTGGTATGACGATATCAACGTTGTCATTATCCGAGATAATGGTCGCTCGAACGTTAATCTCTTTAACTTCTCCCCAAAGCGGTTTACCACTTTTTTGATCATAAAGCTCGATAAAGTCGCCTACTTTAATGGAGCGCTCAAATAGAAGAATTAACCCTGAAACAAAGTTGTTTACAATTGACTGTAAACCAAATCCTAGTCCAATAGCCAATGCCCCCGCAACTAATGCGAAGTTGGTAAAGTCAATTCCAACAGCCGTTAACCCATAAAGGAATCCAAACAAAATAATCGCATAATAAGTTAAACGCCCCGCAAGATAATAGGCCGGCAATTTATCATCACCACGCTTATTGCCCATTCGATTAAAAATACGATTAAGCCAAAATGCAATCCACCAGCAAACTAAAACGATCAAGAGAAATTGCGCAAAACTTAATGCCGTAATTGGCGTTTCACCCACGGTAAAAAGCGGCATACGAATGAGCTGTTTTACATTGCGCCAAGCATAACTTAAGCTACTTTTTGTACGATTAATCGTGTTTAGCAAAACACCTTGATATTGTAATAATTGATTCTCCAGAATCCGCCCCATAAACTGGCTATCTGCAATCTCTGTTTGTAATTTTTGTAATAAAACAGAAGTCTCTTGAATCAGCGTTAAACGGTCATTTGCAATGCCGGCAAGAAAGTTATTCTCATTAACGCCGCCTCGCATTTCAATATCTGCTAACAACGCATTGGTACTGCTTCGCTCTACTTCATTTTGGTTAAACCAATCTTTTGCTTTAACCAAAATATCTTGTAGCATCCTCTGACGCTCAGCATAGTTCTTCTGAATACGCTCAACATCAAGCCCCTCTTCTTGCGATAAAATCAATAATGTATCTTGCTCATTTTCATACATATCTAGTCGCGCTTCTAAAATTGCGACATTGATCTTCTCTTTCGCAACACGCTGATTTCTCAAACGCGCAACAGCTTGATCTTCTACCGTTTCATCTGGCAATAATAGCAACTGGGATTGCTCTCGCAACAACTTTGTATTTGCTTCTTGCAAACGAATGGTTGTATTACTAATTCGCTCATCAAGTTCAATCTGCTCTTCTTCGGTAAATGTTAACCTTTTAATCGCTACATTTTTGGCTTCTTGAATTTCGTTAAACTCAGCTTCTAATATCGTCAAATTAGCTTTTAAAAGACGCAATCTTTCATTAATAAGTGCCTGCTCAGTCTGTAAAGTAATAATTCTCAAAGCAGATTGAAAGCGCTCAAGGCTCTGCTCTTGCGTCTCTAAATAAGAGACAAACTGATTATTAATCTGCCTTGTTAAATCCCGATACTGTACATCTTGATCCCGAATATCTTCTCGAATACTGGTTAATTCAGTACTTAAATCTCGTTCACGATGAATAATTGCTAATAGCTCAGTAATATTATATTCATCTTGTAACGCAAGTTTGGGCGCTTTTTTAGTAACTTGCTTCTCTTTTAATGCAACATATGCAAAAAGATTGGCACTAATATGGGAGATTCTTGGGATCTCCCGTTTTTGTATCTCATCTGGCAAAAGCGAAAGATCTGATTCGATTCTTTCTAAGAAATCAATCACTGATTGACGAAGCTCTCCGACCTTTTTTGTTTCAAAATATGCCCACCACGATGTGGTCATATTCATCGGATCAGGCAACGAAAGCTCTACTTCTTCAGTTTTTTCAGTCGTTCCCAAGCCATTTTGTAAAATTGAACCAATAGGATGTACTTGAGAGAAAGCGATACTAACACCCACAAATAGCAGTAAAATTAGTGTAGTAATTCGCTTCATATAGCTCACGGGCACCCCTTCAATTATTTTGGTATTAGAGAACAAAAATCATTAATCTCGATTTTGTCTGTGTTAAGGGTATTATTATTGCATATAGCGCGCACTCAATCTAGAATATGAGACCGAATTATTAATTATTTTAAGGAAATATTTGTGTCCGATAAAATAACCCAAAATCAAAGCATTGAATCCCAACTCCAAGCATTAACAAAAATTGTTGAAGCGCTCGAAAGCGATGAACTTTCTCTTGAGGATTCTTTAACAAAGTTTGAAGAAGGGATTGCACTGACAAAAGCATGCCAAGAGAGCCTTGAAGCTTCTGAAAAACGCATTACACAATTACTCAAAAAAGATTAAAGGAACCACCTTTCATGCCGACAGCTTGGTTTAATGATCAATTTCATGATTTTGAAGCCGCCTTCAATGCTCAAATTTCACAAATTAAGGCACCTTTGCGCTTACGAGAAGCGATTCTCTACAGTACTCTTAATGGAGGTAAACGCCTTCGAGCGCTTTTAACACTCGCTAGTGGCGAGCTTTCTGGTGCCGATAAGTCAACGCTTTATACGATCGCTACAGCCATTGAGTGCATACACGCCTATTCTCTAATTCATGATGACCTTCCGGCAATGGATGATGATGATTTTAGACGTGGTAAACCGACCTGTCATAAAGCCTTTGATGAAGCAACCGCAATTCTTGCAGGCGATGCACTCCTTACCTATAGTTTTGAGCTACTGAGCCAAATCCCGACACTCAGCGCAGAGAAAAAATTACAGCTTATTCAGCTCTACAGCACCGCAAGTGGCACAACCGGAATGGTTGGCGGACAATTTATCGATCTTGAATCAGAAGATAAAACAATTACACTACAAGAGCTTGAAACTATACACCGCAAAAAAACCGGCGCCCTTATAAAAGCGGCAATCTTAGCTGGTGCAATTGCGGGCAATACGGATCAAGATACTTATGATAAACTATCTATCTATGCAGACAATATTGGCCTTGCTTTCCAGATAAAAGATGACATCTTAGATGTCACTGGAACAAAGGAAGAGCTTGGAAAAATGCCAGGAAGCGATCTATTACAGGATAAATCCACCTATATTTCCCTACTAGGCATGGACTCTTCAGTTGAGAAACTCAACGGCCTTACAACAAACGCCATCGAGCTTTTAGCATCGTTTGGTAAAAAAGCAGAACCGCTTATTGATCTTGCTAATTATATTCAAAAGCGCAATCACTAAGGTTTGACTATGAATCCAACGCCATTACTTGATCAAATCCAATCCCCTCTTGATCTTAAAAACCTTTCACTCAATGATCTTGAGACTGTTTCTACGGAACTGAGACAATTTCTGATCGATAGCGTCTTAGATTCAGGAGGACACTTTGCATCTGGCCTTGGCGTTGTCGAGCTAACGGTTGCGCTTCATCACGTCTTTAATACGCCGCATGATAAAATTGTCTGGGATGTCGGTCACCAAGCGTATCCGCACAAAATCTTAACCGGTCGTAAAGATAAAATTCATACCATTCGCCAAAAAGGCGGATTAGGTCCTTTTCCGGCAATCAATGAAAATATTCATGATGCCTTTGGTGTTGGGCACTCATCTACCTCAATTAGTGCGGCACTTGGGATGGCAATTGGTGCAAAACATCACGCAGATCCCGAGCAACAACTCATTGCCGTCATTGGTGATGGGGCATTAACTGCAGGGCAAGCATTCGAAGCACTCAATCATGCCGGAGATCTTAAAGCAAACATGCTTGTTATCCTCAATGATAACAACATGTCGATCTCACCAAATGTTGGCGCACTGAGCACAATGCTCACTCGCACCCTTTCCAAACCAACTCTTCAATCCATTCGTGAAAGTGGTGCTAAGATTTTAGAAAACCTCCCGTTTCCCCACGCATTAGATTTAGCAAAGCGTGCTGAAACTCGTGTTAAAAGTGCAGTTGCGGAAAAGAGCGTCATTTTTGAAGAATTTGGCTTCCAATATTTCGGCCCCATTGATGGGCATGACTTACCGACACTGATTACAACACTGAAAAACCTCAAACAAAAAGCGGGACCAAAATTCCTTCATATCACGACTAAAAAAGGAAAAGGTTACGCTAAAGCAGAAGCCGAGCCTGTAAAATTTCATGCAGTTTCAGCGGCTAAAAAACCAGCCTCGGTTAAAGCAGAAGTTGAGGTGGAAATAAAAGAACAACCGGCATCGACATCAACGACGCAAAAATCCAATTTAACTTATACCCAAGTTTTTTCACAATGGTTATGCGATATGGGACAAGCTGATCCGAACTTAATGGCTATTACGCCGGCAATGTGCGAAGGATCTGGGTTAGTTGAATTTAGTCAGCAATTTCCCAACAGATTCTTCGACACGGCAATTGCAGAGCAACACGCTGTTACTCTCGGCGCAGGAATGGCGCTTGGCAATTTAAAACCTGTTGTTGCTATCTACTCCACCTTCTTACAACGTGCTTACGATCAGCTCGTACACGATATTGCAATTCAAAATTTAGATGTGACTTTTGCCATTGATCGCGCCGGTATTGTGGGACCTGATGGGGCAACTCATGCAGGAACTTTTGATTTAGCATTTTTACGCACCATTCCTAACATGGTGATTATGGCGCCTTCTAATGAAGAAGAGTGTTACCAGATGCTTACCACCGCTTATCAATACAAAGGACCCGCAGCTGTTCGCTACCCTCGTGGCAAAGGGATTGGTAAAGAAATCAGTACAACTATTAATAAAGATGCAATGCCCTCCATTCCTTTTGGTAAAAGCCAAATTATACAAGAAGGTAAAGCGTTGCTTGTTATTAACGTTGGCGCAATGATTGAATCAAGCGAAGCCGTTGCCAATCATTTTAATGCAACCTTACTCGATCTTCGTTTTGTAAAACCCTTAGATCAAGCAACCTTAACGACTTTAGCATCATCTCATAAAGCTATTATCACCATTGAAGATGGCGCAATTATGGGGGGAGCCGGATCTGCAGTTTCTGAGCTCCTTAATGAAGAGGGTTTTTACCTTCCAATTAAACATTTTGGAATTAAAGATTACTACCCAGAACATGGTGAACGTGAAGAGATTCTTGCCGAATATGGCTTAACTGCCGACAATCTCATTCAAGAAACAGAGCAATTCCTCAAAAAAGCGATCCACTAACAGATATAGCAAAATAGATTTAAGAAAAGCCTTTACGCATCATACGTAAAGGCTTTTTACTACTTTCAATTTCTTCAGATGATTAATAGATGGAATATTATAGTGAAATCGCTTTAAAATCCCCTAAATCAGATTGCCGGAGCATCGGTTATGAAAAGCACAAAAATAGTTCTATCTGCATCACGCAAGCTGATTTTGATACATCATACTGCTTTACTTTTAATGTAACGCATCTTCAACCGAATCGACTATCAATTAAGCAATAACCTCTGCTAATACTTTAAGCTGCTCTTCTGCGATCTGTTTAATACCAATTTCAGCAAGATCAAGCATTGAAAGAAGCTCAGCCTTATCAAATGCCGCCTGCTCCGCTGTTGCTTGCACCTCAATGATCTTTCCATCACTCGTCATGATCACATTCATATCAGTATCTGCATTACTATCTTCCGCGTAATCAAGATCAAGCACTGGCACACCTTGATAAATCCCCACAGAAATCGCCCCAATTTGGCAAGTTAATGGTGATTTTGCTAAAAGCCCTTCTTCCACTAATTTATGAAGCGCTATCACAAGTGCAATATAAGCACCTGAGATTGAAGCCGTTCTCGTGCCTCCATCCGCTTGTAATACATCACAATCAATTGTGATCGTTCTTTCCCCTAACAACTCAAGGTTTACAGCAGCTCGAAGTGAGCGACCTATTAAACGTTGAATCTCTAATGTACGCCCACTTTGCTTACCTCTTGCCGCTTCACGATTTGAACGTGTATGCGTTGATCCTGGTAACATGCCATATTCTGCCGTTACCCAACCTTTTCCCTCACCTCGTAAAAATGAAGGAACTCGCTCTTCTACCGATGCCGTACAGAGCACTTTTGTATTTCCAAATACCGCTAACACAGAACCAGCAGCATGCATGGTAAAGTTTGGAATAAATTGTAGCTCACGCATCTCATTAGCAGCTCTTTTTGACGGTCTCATGATCTTTCTCTCTTAATAATTTTAGAAAACTTAAATTTTTCAAGCACAAAAACGCCCGTATGTACGGGCGTCTTGCATATTCTGGTCTCGATAATTCTTCATACGAGCGTGGCTTGGTGCAACATGATTTATATATATCATATCGTCACTTCCAGACTTACATCTATTGCCTTTATACATAGATCATTTTCAAGATTTAAAGGGCTGACTAACAATACCGTTAGTTGCACTTTAAACCTATGATCTACGCCTTAACAATCGTAATTATTTACCACGATAAACGATACGACCTTTTGTTAAGTCGTAAGGCGTTAATTCTACTTTAACTCTATCTCCCATTAAAATACGGATATAGTTCTTACGCATTTTACCGGAAATATGTGCAGTGATAACATGACCGTTATCTAACTCAACTCTAAATTGTGTGTAAGGAAGTGTCTCGGTGACCGTTCCTTCCATTTCGATATGATCTTCTTTTGACATAGAACTCTTCAAATAGTGAATTAATTTATTGGTCGGGACAGCAGGATTTGAACCTGCGACCCCTTGCACCCCATGCAAGTGCGCTACCAGGCTGCGCCATGCCCCGACAAAATGAGGTTTAAATATTAGCAAATAAAAACAAAAATGACAAGGAACATCACTATCCCTCGCCATTTTAACTATTTATTCTCGTTAATCTTTTTAAGGATTACTCCGCAATAGTCGTAGATACTTTAATTTTGCCATCATCTAACGTAGAGAAGATCACTTCAGTTGCGCCCTTCCCCTTTACAACGCCAGTTTGTGATGCTTTTGCAACACCTGTCTGTGATGCTGCAATCTCCATATAGTTGGTCCGTTTTGGATCACCGGTATAAGCATCTACACCACCACCTAATGCCGCATAGAGCATGATGTCGTTAATATGTTTCTCAAAATACGTTGATAAGAGACTTTGGCGTGAACTAAAGAGCGTACGCTGTGCATCTAATACATCTAAGTAGCTCGCAATCCCATTGGTATAAAGTAGATTTGCTAAACGAAGCTGCTCAGAAGTTGTAGCAACTAAGTTTTGTTGCGCTCGTAATTGGTTTGCTAAAGGCTGTTTTGCTACTAAACCATCAGAAACTTCTTGGAATGCTGTTTGAATCGCTTTCTCATATGTCACGATCGACATATTCTTACGAACATGTGATAGCTCTAAATTCTTCTGCAATTCTCCCCAGTTAAAGATTGGTAATGAGAGCGTTGGACTAAATGACCAACCACCACGACCACCATCAAAAAGATCTGAAAGATCGCTTGATGCTCTACCTACTGTTGCCGTTAAGCTAATACTTGGGAAGAATGCGGCTCTTGCTGCACCAATATCTGCGTTTGCGGCAAGAAGATTATATTCCGCTTCCATCACATCAGGACGAACCAATAATACTTGTGATGGTAATCCTACTGGCAAATCTTCGGTAAAATGGCTAGTTCTAAGCGGTAAACCTTTTGGTAAATCTGAAGCCACAACCCCAACTAATGTATAAAGCGCATTACGTGCTTTACCTAATTGACCTTCAAAGTTCGCAACTTGCGCTTGGGCTGAGAAGACTTGTCCTCTTGCTTGAGCAAGGTCTAAGTCATTTGCAATACCAGCCGTTACTTGTTGTTGAACAAGATTATAAGATGCGCGGTTAGAGTTTAATGTCTCTTTTGCAACACGAAGTTGCTCTTCTGCTAATACTTCTGTGAGGTAACCACGCGCAACACCAGAAATTAAACTGATATGTGCCGCTTTTTGTCCTTCTTCAGACGCTAAATATTTTGCAAACGCCGCATCACTCATTGATGCTGCTTTACCAAAGAAGTCAATTTCGTAGCTACTCACCCCAAAGTTAATGGATGATGATTCAGAGATTACACGACCATTTGGCTGACCTGTTAGCTGATTAATACCAGTATTTGCGCTACCTGTTTTATTTCTTGAGTAACCACCGCCCACATTCACTCCTGGTAGACGCTCAGATACCGAGATACCATAAGCTATTCTAGCCGCTTCCATATTTAAGGTTGCAAGCTGAAGGTCTTTGTTATTCTCCAATGCTAAGGTAATGAGCCTTTTCAAACGAGGATCTTTAAAATATTGCTCCCAAGTAATCTCATAAGCAAAACTCTGCTCAGCTAACGAACCTGCCTTTGCCGAAGAAGATGCAGGGAACGAGTCAATCACTGGCAATCCAGGACGTTCATAATTTGGCGCCATAGAACATGCCGCAAGCACAAATGGTGCACCGATGAATAACAATGTTTTTTTCATAATTTAACGATCAACCTCTAAAGAGTTTGCTACAGGGCTAATATGAATGTGCAACGTCTAATTGATAGACATTCTTATTACTAAATTTAATTCAGCATTGTACCAATCGACAACAATGTTGTCATCATTTTATATCTTCCCAAAGCCATAAAATCTTTTTTGCCAGTAAGGAGTATCAATTCGAGTAATCTCAACCGTCTTTCCTGTACGGGGTGCGTGAATCATCTTATTACCGCCGAGATAGATTCCTGCATGGGAAACACTACTACCATTAATAATGAAAAAAACGATATCACCGGGTTCTGGCGTCGTTGTCTTTTTAAAGTGTTCATACATTCCTGCCGTATTTCGTGGTGTTTCTATGCCGGCATTTTTATAGACATACTGAATTAAACCACTACAATCAAACCCTCTTTTAGGATCTGTTCCGCCAAAAAGATAACGAACTCCTAACTGCTCTTTTGCATTAGATATCGCCGCATTTTTAGCCCCTAAAAGGCTCTCTCTTCGCACATCAGCAAAGGAAAATGAGGTCATTAACGCAATCGCAATTAATAACGAACGCTTCCAGTTAATCATAAATCCCATCCTTATCGACTCTTCTAATTTGTAAAACAAATCTGATTCCATACATAAATTCAGGCTTTAATAGACAATTTTGCTATAATTTAGCCCTCGATAAATATCACCTATTCATCAAGGATATTACCTATGGCACAACATTTAGACAATAAAATTTTAATTGTACACGCAAATCAGCAGGATGCGCAAAAAATTGCCCGCCTACTTCGCGATGCAGAATACTACTCTGAGATTACCACAATCAACGACTTAGCATCTGCTTTAGATCAATTCCCGCCAAAAGGAATCTTATCTAATACTCCTACAGAAATTGAAGCAATTTTAACAAAAGTTGGGGAAAATATTCCTATTTTTAATCTTGATGAAACAAGCGAGTCTGATGCCATCATTAACTTTGCCTCAGCACAAAATATTGAGCCTGTTTGGAACGTTACGGCATTTATCGAACATCATACAAAAGCAATTCAAAATACCGTCCAAAATGATGAGGTAATCCTTGGCCTATCTGGTGGTGTGGATTCATCAGTTGTAGCTGCTCTTATTCATAAAGCGATTGGTAATCAATTGACGTGCGTATTTGTCGATACAGGCTTACTTCGCTTAAATGAAGGCGATAAAGTGATGCAAACTTTTGCGGAGAACATGGGAATCAACATCATTCGTGTTGATTCTGAAGCTCGCTTCCTAGAAGCACTCAAAGGCGAAAGCGATCCTGAGAAAAAACGCAAAATCATTGGCGAGCTTTTCGTTCGTATCTTTGAAGAAGAATCCCGTAAACTTCCAAGCGCAAAATGGTTAGCTCAAGGCACCATCTACCCTGATATCTTAGAATCACTTAATACAAAAGATGGCGTTGCAGTTAAATCACATCACAACGTGGGTGGCTTACCTGAAGATATGGATCTTAAGCTCCTTGAACCTATCAGCTCACTCTTTAAACATGAAGTTCGTGAACTTGGCGTTGCGTTAGGTTTACCACGTGCGATGGTTTATCGTCACCCATTCCCAGGGCCTGGTCTTGGCGTTCGTATCTTAGGCGAAATTAAAAAAGAGTACGCCGATATCCTTCGTTATGCTGATGATATTTTCATCGAAGAGCTTATCAAGGCAGACCTCTACGATAAAACCTCTCAAGCCTTTGCCGTATTTGTTCCTGTAAAATCTGTCGGTGTTCAAGATGATAAACGTGTTTACGATTACGTCATTGCCCTACGAGCCATTGAAACAGTAGACTTCATGACCGCAAGAGCGGCGCACCTTCCATGGGAATTTATCGAACACATATCAACACGAATCATCAAAGAAGTAAACGGTGTTTCACGTGTAACGTACGATATCTCTAACAAACCACCAGCAACAATTGAGTGGGAATAGGATTATTGAAGTAGATTTCTACTGATGTTAAAAAGCCCCTTTTGGAGTATATAGTAAAAACAGTGTCTATTCGCGTGTGAGTGAGTGGCAGCCCTTTACTGGAAATGCTTCTTTGGGGTATATAAAGCGTACATACTATGTATAATGGTGTGTACGCTTTTTTTATCCCTGAAGGCTTAGCAAGGCGATGGTATCACTGCGTGAAGACCATCACCCTGCCAAAAGGGTATTTAAGGGAATGATGGTAAAGTAAAATATTAAAGCCACTCCTGACGCTCGCACAGCTCACTACTCGCTAGGCATTTATGATTTTTCTTGACCATCCGCTGAAACACGTTTCTGGACAAAAACAATTTAGAACAATCACTCCAATATTGAAGAGGGTGAGTGATAAATTTGAATATAAATTTAACCATTATGAATAGGGAGGCTCCACCTCCCCTTTAAACAGCAAACTCTAAGCACTAACAGATTGCTTGATTAGATCATAAATTACATCGTCAGCAAACTGAGTTTTAAACTCAACCTTCACTTCTTTACTGATCTGGTTGAACAGTTCTTTAGCGTGCTTGATTTTACGCTCTTCCTCTTTTCTAAGTGTATCTTTTCCTTCAACATTTTTAGTTTCAATGATGAAGTTCAGGTAATCCCCTTTACTGGTCTTAACTACATAAGCAAAGTCAGGAGAGTAGCTATAGCCACCCGCTACAGGGATTTTTATTGAGTTTTTAGGGATCTTAGTAAAAACCGATACAGACTCAATTTCACCATCAGTAATGTTGAGCTTTTCCAGCTCAGAATCATAAAACACATCTTCAAATAGATAGCTGTCCAGCGGCGGTACGGAATGATCCGCGTGAACACCGAGATCACTTGCCGCAACATCTTTCAAAGCTTGGCCTGTTTCATCTGTAAATTTAGTTGGGTGTACGCTGCTGGAAATAATGTTATATCCAAGCCCAAACTTACTAAATGAGTTGTGTAACAAGAACTTACTAAATCCTGATTTGATCTTTCTAATGGTCTGAATATTCAAATAGTCAGTGATATTAATCGTACTTTGCACTGCAACAAATGCTTTGTGTAGTGTTGATGGTTTAATAAACGCGGTTTGTGATAGGCGAGTAACAAACTCTTTGTACGTCATAGTACAGAATTTAGTGAAGTCATCATCATCACCAAATACTGTTTTTGACATTGCCGTATCATTGCTCACATACACTTTTTCAATACGTGTTTGAACGCCAGTCTTTTTGAACTTCTCAGACTCTGAGAGCAAATAGGTAGTGAAGAGTTTTAGGAAATCATTCTCGCTAGCGATTTTATACTCTAATACTGCCTTTTGATTGATCATTTCCCACAGTTGCTTTAGCTCATCAAACTTACCAACTCGCATTTTAGAACGAGTTTTTCCCTCTGTGGCAACTTTGATTTTTCCGCTTTTAACACCGCTAGGGAAAGCGTTAGGATACGACTCTTTTAACTGCGTATAAGCCGTTGCCCCGAGTAAGTTTTTACTTTTGTCGATGATCCCTTTTCCAAGTAAGTCCATCATCAAATCCAAAGCCTCAAGGTCAGGGTATTTAGATAATATTTTATCCTCAAGATCTTGAGTCAACTTAGATGGGACAGTCTCTTTGAAAGATGTCTCATTCACTTCTTGAACTAGAGAGGCAACAAAATCTTTCTCAGTAAAATCTACGAAGTAGTTCAGCCTAAACTCACCATTTACACGAGCCATATATTCATTAACTGGCAAACGTAAGCCTCGTCCCACTTCTTGAAGCTTTGATGTTGTACTACCACTTGAACGTAACTTACAAAGGGTAAAGATGTTTGGGTTGTCCCAGCCCTCTCTAAGCGTCCACTTCGAAAAAATGAATCGTCTAGGGTTATCTAAAGACAAAAGCAGCTCTTTATCGTGCAAAATTTCATTAATCTCTTGCTCGATTTTTTCGTCCTTATCACTGTTATCCTTCGAGAAATAACCACCGTGAACACTACTTATATCAGCAATAGTTCTTTCCAAATACCGCTTGTAGAACTCATCTGTTTCAGTTTTTAGTAGTGCCTTAGCTTCAGCTAAAGTCCACTCTTCAAACTTAGTTTTCAAGCTTCCAGAGATGTTATTTCCGTCACGATAGCCCTCGATGTCATCTATGAAAAACAGAGTCAGAGGCTTGATTCTTGGACGTTGTGTGAGCATTTCTCTCTCAACTTTGAAATGCTCTTTAATCGCCCTACGCATCATGTTGTCTTCAAGCGTATCAGAGTATGAATATGGGTTGATTGATTCATTTACTTTAAGCTCAACACCGTTACTGAGAACGACCATTTTTGTGTTCATCGACTCAATGTATAGGTCGTGAATTTCAGGATGCGTTTTCGCTAAAGATTCACCTTTACCCACTTTGATTATGGTTTTTGAACCATTTTCATTAAGCTCGAAAGTTGCTTCCGTGGTCGTAGATTTTTTCAGCGTCAAGCTAGCAACATCATCGCCAACCATTTCTTCAATGAAAGTATTGATACCTTTAACGAGATCATCATTGAATGCGTCAACAGCAGTTAGGCGATAGACAAGATTTTCATACTCTTCATTGAATGTAGCACCGTAGCGGATAATGCTTTGAGCATTGAATTTTTCAATGTTATTCCACGTTGTCTTTGCTTTAGGAAACTTATGAGGCTCATCAATTATAACGAATGGCTTTACGGCACTAATTGCTTCAATTGGTGTGTTGTACCTGTTGTCTAGTAAGCCACGATCATATACTTCCGTCAAAGATGGGGAGTTAACCATCCCTGAGTTAATCACCATTACGTGAATGTATTTTTTGTTGTAATTATTGGCTTCTACAAAATCGTGAATCGCTTGAGGCATAAACGATTTGGTGTTTTTCTTAGACGATTTTTTACTTTCAACAATATACGTTTTAAGTTCACGCTCTGTCTCTCTAAAGTGTTCTTTAAGCGCATCACTTTTAAGAAAGTTCACCGTACCTGCTTTAATCGAAAGCGTTGGTACGATGATGATAAATTTATTGATACCAAAAGCTTTGTTTAGCTCGAACATCGTTTTGGTATAGGTGTAGGTCTTACCTGTACCCGTTTCCATCGAGACATCAATCACATTACTATTCTCGTTGTAATGCTCTTTGCTGTGCTCGATACCATTAAATTCGTGAATAGCCTTTATGTTTGAACGCTGTTGCGGCTTAGTAATAACGAGTTCTGGATTCGCTAAAAGCCGAACACTTTGATCGTCATCGAATTGTGGCTCTGCACCGATAAACATATTTAGAACTGCATCAACACCTGCTTTTTGGTGTGGCAGATTCTTTTCAAAAGTGAATCCTTTACTCATTAGTTACGTACCACCACATCAATCTCGATAGATTTCTTATTTGCATAGCTCTTCAGTGCTTCGTTCAACTCCAACTGCTTAACGCTGTCAAAGTTGTTGGCATAATAAACGATTTTGTTTGGATCAAAATCTTTGTCATCTGTATCATCAAGTTTGTGAAGTAAAGCTTTAAGCGCATTGCTGCTAAAATCTGGAGCAATCATATACAAGCGTCTATCACATAGGTGTGCCGTATATCCATCGAGATCAATATCGACAATAGGAGTCGTTAACTCGCTACCATCATACAAAGCCCAAGTGGTAAGCAAGGTTTGATACTGCTCCTCCGTCAGTAGAACATCGTCAAACATTGTAATATTGGATAAAGCTAGCTCCTTGTCATCTTCTTCAATACGAAAATCTTCGACTGTTTCAAATATTTTAAAGCCCAAATCCCCATTAAAGCTTGGCTGGGACTCTGAAATTTTACTTCCAGCCTTTAAGATTCTCTCTTTAGTTATATCAAAAACCGTTCTATAACCTTTTTCATAAGCAGCATCTTCAGGCTTAAGGTTTTCAGCAATCTGCACTAAAATAAACTGTCTATTAGCAGAATCAGTTTTGTTTAGTTCAAAAACAGCGTGAGCTGTTGAGCCTGAACCTGCAAAGAAATCAAGTACAAGATCTTGCTCTGAGACAATGATATTAATAAGCTCAGAAACAAGCTTGATCGGCTTAGGGTTACTAAATGGATGAAATCCAAAAAGATCCAGTAAATCATCGCTACCATCACTAGTTGTTCCAGATTTATCTAGCAATGATTCGTTAATAAGTATCGAGCGTGGTTTCTTACCTTTTGGTAAACGCTGCTTAAACTGAACTGACCAATTACCATCATTTTTTTGAAAAATTCGTATATCACCTTTTTCCAAATCAGATTGAAAGCGAGCCTCAGAACGTAACCAGCTTATTTTATTTCCATTTTCATCATACTCAAGGACTGTTCCATCAGGACACGTTATAGGATAGTACTGCTTTCCTGACTTTCTTTTAAACGTATCCCAGTAAAACTTGGATTCTGTATCCTCTTCACTATATCGCTTCAAGTACTCTGGTTTATAACTTTCAAAGAGGCGCTCTAACTTATCTTTCTCTTTTGAATACATAACAATATATTCGTGCTCTACAGCTACATGAACGGAATCATTTCCTCCACCCTTTTTGTTTTTCCACACAAAATCAGTTATAAAATTTTGTTCACCAAAAATCTCATCACATAACAACTTTAGTTGTGAATGCTCATTCTCATCTATAGAAATGCATATCACACCATCGTCTTGAAGAAGTCCTTTAGCTACATACAAGCGTGGAAACATAAAGGAAAGCCAAGCACTGTGGCTACTAGAGCCTTTATCATTATATTCAAGAATCCTTTGTGCTTCGGTAATGTCAATACCTGCTAATTCAGATAGTTGTTCTTTGGTAAATTTACGGTCATCATTGTAAACAAAACCATCTGAACCGGTGTTGTAAGGTGGGTCAATGTAGATCATCTTAACCTTCTCGCTATAGGCATTAACCAAATGCTTTAACACCTCAAGGTTATCGCCTTTGATAAGCAAGTTTTTACTATCTTTATGTTGCTCTTGAGCGTTGTGCTCTACATCTGCATGAATCAGAGTTTTAGGTGGTAGGTTCGCCAATAAGCGCGAGTATGATTTACCTAACCAGTTTAAAGAATAGCTCTCTTTTGATAATTCGACTTCATTCGCGTTAATAACTTCAAGCATTCGCTCTTGAATGAAATTACCATCACGATCAAAGCAATTTGGGAAGTGTTTCTTGAGAATAGCAAGCTGTTTGCTATTGGCTGTCTCAACGTTGGAATATACTGTCTCTTCTTTAATGTTCATCTTTGTTCCAAATTCAATGATTTGTGATTAATCGTTGTCTGATTTAGCTGTAATTTTAATAGATGCTTCTGTAAGCCCAATACGCAATAACTCAGCGATAGCACCGTCTAAGCTCTTGAAGATACGAGCCTCATAAGGCTGCCTTGAGCTACTCAGCACAAGCGGCTCACCTTTCCACTCCATACCGTTAAATACGACCTTGTATTCACCTTTGCAACCCACGACTTGCGCATGATCTAGAATGCCACTCTTAACTCTTTCTTTCGCCATAGAGCTAAGAATGCAGTTTCCACCATTTAACCCTGAAATCATTCTGACTCACTCAATAATCGTTTTTGCCACAATATCAAATATCGTAGCAAAACTGTAGTGTTGTATCAGATTTCGACAAATAAGTATTTATGCAAAGTAGGGAAACTTACTACTTCACTGGTAGGGCTTTGGTGAAACTAATAATGGGGCAAAAACGAGTTTGAAACTGCTAACCCAGCAGCTCTTTCAGATAGCTATTCCGCTTGTGAGAGTGACTAGGTGCCTCGGTGATCTGCTTCATATCATCGCTACTACCAACGATATGGATTTCACTTTCAGCTCTCGTGATTGCCGTATAGAGCCATGCTCTATCTACTATTCTTCCATTTTGCAGAGCGATGATGATGCGTGGAAACTGTGACCCTTGAGCTTTATGTAGGGTGATTGCGTAACCCAACTCCATGCAGTCGAGAACGGATTGTGTTATCTCGACCTTTTCACCTGTATCTAGCGTCACTTCACCGTAACTATCACCAGAAGGTTTGGCGTTGGTTAGCATACCAAGTGAGCCGTTCTGAATGCCTTTGTCGTAATGATTCTGCGTAAATAACACCTCATCATTCATGCGAAGTGGCAAAAAGAACTTGTCACCATTAATTTCAAACTCAAGGCTGTCACTGTTTGGGTTGACCGCTTGCTGGATGAGTTTATTGATTTCTGTTACGAGCGCCTTGGTTGGAGCCATGACACGACTGCTTTCAGGAGATTCTTGGTAAAGTTCGCAACAGACTTTGGCAATGTCTGTTTTACTGGTTTCGTGAAAGTGTATTGCACCTGTGCTTAATTGGTCAGGCATCACACCTTGATTGATGAGTTTTGAGTATTCGGGGATACCCGTTGAACCTTCCTGTCTCTTGACGATATCTAGCATGGTATTAGCCACCGTTTTCGCTTCAACGATGTCTGCCAACACCTTGCCGCAGCCGATGGGTGGAAGTTGGTCAGGGTCGCCAGTAAATATCAATCGTACAGAGGGATGAGTGTGATTAACAAGGCGATACATGATCGGTAAGTCAATCATACTGGCTTCATCTATTACCAGTAAATGCTTTGGCTGGTCTGAACTTGGCTCAATAGGCTCTCTACGTAATAACTTAGCGATAGTTGAGGTGATAAAGCCAATTGACTCATGCAAGCGCATAGCGGCTCTGCCACTCAGCGCGACCGCATGTATTTCAAATCCCATTTGATGGTAGGCTCGAAGTGCGGTTCTAAGTACCGTTGTTTTACCTGTGCCAGCTCCGCCCGTAATACAGCTCACGGCGTTATCCAAACACGTTGTCACTGCTTCAATCTGCTTCTTGGTTAGCTCGTATGGTAATTCACCAACCGAAGAGCAATATGCAGAATTTGCAACTTCGTCATAAAGGTTGTTTTGATTAGCTAGTGCTTTAAGTCGTTTGGCAACGACATTTTCCATCAACAACTGGGCAGTTGGATGATAAGAGCCAGTGTCGGGGTTTAGGATGTATTGCGCTTTGTTGTGACCTGCTTTAAACGCTTCCGTCACCAGTTCCTTATCTTTGAGCAATTTGGTTAGGTATGGGCGTAAGCACGCTTGAGTTGTATAGGTGTGGCCTTTCTCAATCTCTTTGCGAATCGCGGTTTCAAGTGCGGCACTTAGTCTGCGGTGATCACAAGCTGTGATCTTAAACTGGTCAAAATTAACCAGTTTATCGACATCCGTAAACGACATCCCAAACCCAATAAGGACATACGGATTTTGTTTAATAGCCTCAATGGACTCTTCTCCATGATGCTTCAATAAGCGCTGCTGAATACTTGCTGGTATCTTGTGTTCGGTCATCCAGTTGCAGTAGGCCAGATTTTTATATTTGGCGTAACCTTCAAATAACGCATTGATAGAATCTTCACTCAGGACACTTCTAAGGCGCTCTCTTGATTCACGAGTGTCTTTTCCAACCGTTGGGTGAAAATCCTTTCCTAACAGTTCCCAGAGTGCTCTAGCTTTACTTTCACCGATACCTTTGAAATCACTTTCTCTGGCAATAAAGCGAATAAGCTGTTCACCCGTTTCTGGCAGGCTGCATTCGATGTGTTCTGGTGATTCATAGGTATGCTGCTGCATCACGTAATCACCCGTTTCCATTTCTTCTATTAAACGATGGCCTTTAACCGACCAGTGTTGGCCGAGGGCTGGTTGAACGGGGATGGCATCTGGATCAGCTTTGATGGTGACGTAATACTTGCCACTGTTAGTTTTGTATGAGTTTTTTTTCAGTGGCACGCCACTGAATATCACCATTTTGGTAGAGCTGTAAGGAATACTCGTGACACGCATTTGGTCTTGATGGAGTGCAACATTCATCGTGGCATGAACCCCATTTCTGACAAGGTTTCATTCAGTTCGCCAAACCGCTCTAGTTTACCTTCCAGCTCTTTAACTTTGGCTTTTAGCTCAATGTTTTCAGCCTCTAAGGTCGATACTCGTTTTGAGTCGAGCAGCTTGCGATTAGCCGTGTTGTCGTATTGCTTTGGTTTGTCAGCATTGCTCTTTGCAGATTCGGTCAGTGGCGGGAGTATACCTTTATCACGCAGTTTGTCTTCTAATGCCTTGAGCGCTTTTCTAAGCGCTGGATTTTGGTTAAGGGCAGACTTGCCGCAACCGACCCCTTTTGCTACTTCGATGCGGTTGAGCTTGCCTTTAAAGGCGATCTGCTTAAAGTCATCATCAGTTTGAGTGGCTTGCCATACTTCAAATGCTTCGAGGTTCTGCTGCGCTCTTTGCGGACCGTTCGCCATTAATCATCTACCTCACCTAACAACTTGCGTAGACCTGTCGCAAAGCCTCTAGGGAATATTTCTATGTTGTATTCCATGTCTTTTACTTGGCCAGCTTGTGTGGTTTGCCAGTTATGTTTTTCCATACATTCGTCAGAGATAGCGTAGGCTAAGGCTTTCTTCTCGGATTCGGTCAAGATGCCAGATAGTGAAGGCAAGACTTCAACACTCGGCTCTGCGCTTGCATCAAACTGACGTACAGGACGCTTATCAATGGTAATATTCGCGTGCTGTTTTAGCAGATTAACCTCTTTGCGATAACGGTTGCGCTCGGCAATAATCTGACCAAACAAAGCCCGTACCGCAGTGTCTGGAATACGCTCAAGCAGTTTATTATCCTGTGGAACAGACTTAGAGCGTGAGGTTGGCGATAACGGCTTTTTGGTGGTTGTTTTGCACTTTGCTGCCCATGCTTCAATCAAGGTGCGGTAGTGCTTGTTTTTGGTTGCTCGTAACGCTTCGTAACCTGGGCCACCCTCTGCTGCTGATACTCGCCCCATTTGTGTAATGGAGAAATCACGCTGCCCCGATTCTACATAGGCTTTCAGGATGTCGTTAAGCTTATCTAGGTTTTTTTGGGTTCTTGGCACTTTGTCGTCTTTCAAGTCAGCCAAGATGATATCAATATTAATGTCCATTAACCCTCCAAGAGCGCAGGTTGGGTGAGATTTTCTAAGCGCAAGGACTTATCCGACAGTGCATTCATGCCAGCGTTAAATAGCTTGTGATTAGACAGGTATTCACCCGCTTCGATGTAGCTCGCCACTTTGCGGTAGCCTTCAAGTTTGTCGTCAGGGTCGGCGATTTTTGCCATTTGGCGCAGCATGGCATTGGCGGCAATGAGTTGTTGTTTGTCGTCCATTTCCATGAAAATTGGCTCAAAGCCTTTTTTCATCAGTACTCGACTGAGTTGCATCGAGCGCTTTTGAATAACAGGGGTTTTACGCAGTTCGTCCTGTAAATCAGGGTAAAACTCCGCGTCATCACAAAGCAGCGATAAGTGCAGCAACTCTGAGTCGGTTTCGATAAACTTCAAGGCATGGCTGACATCTTGCTCAGAGCCAACCGCAATCAGTTTATCTTTGGTGTCGTCCTCATTTCTGGCTTCTTCGACACGAATGATTTTGCTGATTAGCTCGAAGCACGCTATCCAGTCTTTGGTGTATTCATCGGCCTCTACTTGTTGCCTTTCATAGCGGCGCTGTAGAACCTGCATGTCATTATGTTTGGTAAAAGGCGCACCTTGCTCTTCACAGAAGAACTGCTCGTCTTTGAGTACTTCTAGCTCACCTTCGATTTCAACCGATAGGTTAGCCGCTTGGTGCGCCTTGTAACTGAGTTGATTAAACTGAGCATTAAGCGCTGGCAGGTATCGCGCCTCAGTAATAAACCAACGGCAACGAATGCAGTTTTCAGGGCCATGCGGTACGCTGTCATAGATGCGATTAACGGGAATACTTGAATCTCTAATCAACTCACCACCGTTCCAGCACCCGCCCAGCGTACTGACTTCATCCGATTTGACGGTGTTGCCTCCGACCAAACATAAGCCAGCTGAACGCTCCTCCCAGCCGATGGGATTACGGTTAACCAGTGCTGCCTGAATACTGTCTTCTTTGTGGTAGACCATTTTGCATTGAATTTGCGCTAGTGAGGCATCTTTGAGGAAGTTGCGCACTGACTGCTTGGCTTTACCCTCAAGCTCCCATTCGGCTTCACTCATTTTTTCCGCCATCACGGACGGGGTGATTTTGTTGTAGTAGATGGTCATTAGGATACGTGAGTGCCCTGCCAGTAGTTTGGATATGGCAGGTAGTGGCAATTGGGTATCCATCGTGTAGGCAGTTATCAGCGATACACGCAAGCTGTGCAGGGGGAAATTTGTGGCAACCTTAGCATTTTCTGGAGTGTCTTCTGGGTAATCCACAACCAGTTTAAGTCGCTCTCCATTATCAAGCGTATTACCTTGCTCAGCAAGCTCGTTTTCCAGTGTTAGCAAGAGTTGATACCAAAGAGGTGCCAGAGCCACTCCCCCATAAGATGGTTTGTATTTGTCATCTCCTTTCGCTGACGCATCCCGAAAGAGAAAGGCGATTTCACCCATGCTCTCTAACTGCTTGTCTGATTTTCTCGTCCCAATGTGCTTGTAAAGCAATGCAGCACAGTCGGTAGGGTTAGCTATTGGGTTGTATTTCTCTTGCCAGTTACGCAGTTTTTCCAGCCAATATAATACTTCCTCATTCTGCCAAGGGATGATGTAGCCGCGTTCTAGTTCATCTTTATTCTGGTCGGCGGTTTTGTTGGTGTTGATATACAAGCCTGTGGAATATTGCCCTGTCATGGTGTCATGGATACGGCGAAAGATGCCTTTGCCAAAAGGACGCTTTTCGCTACCGAGCGCAAAGTCATGCTTGTCATTGAGCTTCCACTGACCTTGCTCATAGCGCCACGTATCCGCTTCACCGCTGTCTAACATGGACACCTGATAGGTGCGCAGCGGCAGATGCAATTTCATGAAAATGACCATCGCTCTGACAGGTGACCAGATTTGGTGGAGGGTGATTCTTTTACCATTTCTAGTCACTTCTTTGGTGCGCCACACGCAATCGGGGTCGGTTTTATCAATCAAGTCAGGCTCGACCTCGAACCAGTCGCCACTTTGACCTGCTTTGCCTTGCCCTGACTGCTCTTGTGCCCATGCCCAATGCTTGAAATGGCGGTAGTGATAGCTAGGCAGTAACGACTCGCCTTGTGGTAGGTTTTGCTCAATCACCGTCAGTTCCGCTTTATCTGGCAATGGACACAGAATTTGGCGCAGGTCTTGGATGTAACGATACGGAAGTGGGTTACGTACGGTTTCAGTGTGTGAGTCTTGCCTCTTAATTTTGCTCAGCGGATTGCGAACCAGTGGTATTAAGTTGCCGCTATCATCTTCTTCAGATAGATGATGTTCAATGACGTAATTAATGAAGTCACAGGAGTAGTTGATAGATTTTGATACTTCCGCGGGGTCGTTAACAGTTTTTCTCACAGTAGCTTCTAGCTCTTCAGTGGAGCAGATATGGCCATTGTAACCCTTGAAAAACAGACCAATATCAGTTACATAGGGAGCGTACTCTACCAGGTAGGACTCAAAAAAACGGCCCAACGCTTTACGCTTGTGGTCAATTGCCGCATGTTGAATCGCCATCCACTCAGCGGCTAATTCCTGCCATTGCTGCCACTCAGGGCCAAGGGTGGTGAGCATCCATTTAAACGTTAAGTCCGATGCACGTCCGTCATTTTTTCTGCCTTTAGTTCTAGCCATTATTTACCTCGCAATTTGGGGTGCTTACCTGTGAAATACCCTTGCGGGTCAATGTCGTCAAAACCATGCTCGACCAACTCTTTCCAGTCGAGCGCTTTGACTTTGGACTCAGGATTTGCCAGTTGTAGCGTGGCCTTGTTGAGTTCATCGGAGATTTCCTGCTGCCCTTTACCTGTGTAGGGAACTTGAGACTCCAGTGATTTATGGTGCATACATCGTCGTATCACCAACGGGTTAAGTCCTGAACGCTCTAAACGTCTGCCATAGCTATGACGATGACCGTGCGGGCCTAACCCTTCCGATTTGTTTGGCTCTAAGCCAATGCGCCTTAATCCCGCCGCATAGCTTTGGTGAAACGCATTCAAAGTGTATGGGTTTCCAAGGGCGCTGTGATGGAATGAAATGAACGCATAGGGGTGATGGCAGTCAATACTGGCTCGATATTTTAGGTAGCTCTTCCACAGTGACATAAAAACCTTGCCATAATCCGCTGGAAACCACTGAACTTGTATGTAGTTATCTCGATGGTCTACAACTCTTGTTTTCCAGCCAACGTATGCCGTGCCTTTCATTCGTTTGCGTGGTATACGAGCGTATTTTTCTTGTAAATAGGCTTCTCTGGTTTTTGTGCCTGAGCGACTACGCCAACCTTCGGGTGCTTTACCATCGACTTCGTTGTAAATTCGAACTATCGCTTTTTCAGGGTCATACGGATCTTCAAGTACATCAGTCACCCACAGCATAATAGCTTCACTTTCACGCAAACCGCCACCGTGCATCAAGAGCAGCATAAGCTTATCTCTCAGCGCAACTCGTGGATCTTTTGCTCCGCCAATACCATCTTTATAGAATGATTCCCAATGCTTATCTGGGAATGCTAAAGCATCGTCTTCGGCTTTCGTCAATGGAGTGCGTCCTTTCATTGTGCGAGCTTTACGGATGGTTTTGTTAACAGTTTTATCTTCAATATGTCCAAGGAAGTCATTTTGGTTTTTTCGATACCAAGCAGCGTAATTAAGGCGTTGCTCATGAGGTGTGGCATCTCGCAAAGGGTTCATTGGCTCTGCGCCATGCTTGTTAGCCAGCCAATCAGTAAATGCCGTTAATCGATGAATATGTTTATTGACGTTATCAGTTGAGCTTGGCACCCAGTACAAGCCAGAGGGATCTAAACCATCTTCACCGATGGTGCCTGTGTAAAGACGCTTAGCAAAGGTTTGGAATAGCATTTTAGGATCTTCAAATAATCCTTTGTTGGCTTCCATGTAATCCAAGAGCAAAGAAGTGGCTTGTATAAAACCATTCATTAAAGCATTACTAGCACCATCAGCTTCCATCTTTAGCAAGTAATCGGTAACTGAACCAACTTCACCTTGTTCGGTGATCAAGATGGGGAGCTGACTTTTAATGCCAGTATTATCTTCTACGATAGTTGCTTTGACTTTAACCGATGACAAGGTTCATTCCTTTATACACATTAAACATACAATACACTACAATGCTAAAGTTTTTGTTGTCAAATAAAAAGGCAGATTTCTCTGCCTTAATACACAATATACATAGTTCAAGGTACTATATATAAGCTAAGCGGGCTTTTTAATTCCATTATTAATACAAATAAGATATTATTTTTAATAAAAAATTTATAAGTGAAATGTTAATATGTTACTAAGAAAAATAAAATGGAATAATCACCCGATT
Organism: Ignatzschineria rhizosphaerae; assembly: GCF_022655595.1. Taxonomy (NCBI): domain Bacteria; kingdom Pseudomonadati; phylum Pseudomonadota; class Gammaproteobacteria; order Cardiobacteriales; family Ignatzschineriaceae; genus Ignatzschineria; species Ignatzschineria rhizosphaerae. The sequence goes on along the minus strand of NZ_CP093379.1, from coordinate 3,023,039 downwards.
CTAGGAGATTTACTTTTAGATCTATCAAATGGTGACTCCGCATATAAAACAATAATTCTGGCTGGTGAAAATGGCACAGGAAAATCTACAATATTAGAACATTTAAGCTCTTTTCTAAACTCACAAGAATTTAGCCATTTTGAATATATAGAATACATTGTGGACTCTCAAATACTAAGAGTTGTCGCCCCAGAAAATCAAGAAAACCCAGAATATAACAATAATTATTTTGACATAAAGAAAAATGAAGAAATACTCAATAGTTATCCAATATTCATTCGTGAGGAAACGATTGATCAAGACCCCCGTCACTATGGGTGTATCTACTCAAAAGCAAGAGCTGACTACAAAACTGAGCGTATCACTTCAACGTCTACCAGTCTGTTAGATGTAAATAAATACGCTATTGATAGCGATGATAACTTCACTTCTTTAAAACAATTAATCGTAGATATATCCTCCCAAGATGCTGAAGAATTTAAGACCATACATGAGGAATGTGCTGAAAAAGGAGAAACGCCTGTCTCCATAAATGATTTTCAAACGACTTCTAAGCTTTATCGTTTTAAAAATGCATTTAACAATTTTTTTGAAGAACTTCAATTTAGTAAAGTTATAAATAGAGATAATGAAAAAGTTATTCTTTTCAAAAAACACAGCAATCAAATTTCTATTGACAACTTGAGCACAGGAGAAAAACAAGTCGTATTTCGAGGTAGTTACTTATTAAAAAACAGTCAAATTCTACATGGCGCTACGATCTTAATAGATGAGCCGGAATTAAGTATGCATCCAAAATGGCAAAAGAAAATTTTAACTTATTATAAAGAACTATTTACATCAGATGAACAACAAATAGCCCAGCTATTTTTTGCAACACACTCTGATCATGTTGTCCAAGCAGCATTACAAGATAATGAAACAGCAATAATTACATTGAAAAGATCTCAAGGGCTTTTAACATCCTTTATAAACAACTCATCGATTTCACCAGTAGCTACTGCCGCGGAGATTAACTACAAAACATTTGATTTACCTACAATTGACTACCACATAGAACTTTTTGGAAAACTCCAAGCTGATAATCAAATAAATACTATAAAAGCTTGTGATGAGTATGTAGAGAGTCATAGTATGTATGTTTCTGCTGTTCATCAAAGACCCTCAAGACACAATACTACTCATTATCACTCTCTCACTACTTATATTAGAAATGCAATACATCATCCTGACTCAGGAAATACATTTACAGAACAAGATTTAAGAACTTCTATTGAGCTCTTAGAAAATCTAACATCAAATTCATAAAAAATTCTAGTCCATAAACTGAACTAGGATTCCATTATTAATATATCCTTATCGCTCTTATGATCATATAAAAGCGATGCTTCTTTTAGATTATTTTACCCAATCTTCAAAGCTTCTTTTACTTGTGCTAACGTTCTTGCTGATCTTTCACACCGTAGAGTTTTAATTCATTTAAGACTTTTACACATAGCTCTTCTTCAAATTTGTGTTTGATTTGGATCTACTTCGTATTCTGCTTGCCCACCTTATCTAAGATTTGACTGAAAGATTCCGGCGGCACTTGTTGGTAAGAAGCTTTCATACACGATTGGCTCATAGAGAAGCGCACCTTCGCCAACTAATGCATTAATATCACCGGCATTCACGTACAAATAATCTCAAAGATAATTGAACTTAAAATTTGAAACTATTTAGAGGTTTTCACATCTAATCTTATCTCTTGTTTCTTAAACAACAAATCATCCGATATAGATCTCCCTTTAATAACATTAAGGTATATTCAAAATACTTTGATACGACTAAAATTAGGGATAAGAAATCAATTTAATCTCTTAAGAAACATCGCTATATTATCACTTTCACAGTATTCTAAAATAGCTCACAATCTTTACCAGATTGACTCAAAAACTTATCTTTATGCTATTAACGCTTCTCTAACTAAGAGAATATCGAAAGGAATATTGTATGGATGATAGCTCAATGTTACTAAATGCATTTTTCGTTATCGCAAGTATTTTAGCGATTATCTTATTAACCTCACGCTGGAAATTTAACGTTTTTGCTTCCTTATTTAGCGTTAGTTTTGTCCTAGCGCTTTTAACCATCCCTATGCCCAAAGTAATTGACTTATTAAAAGTCAGCTTCGGTAATACCATGGGCGGCATTGCCTTTGTGATTATTTTTGGAACCGTCATTGCGATTTGCATGGAAAAAAGTGGTGCCGTTCGAAGTATCGCTTCCCATATCTTAAATTTCACCGGCAAGCGTAGAGCAAAACAGGCAACTGCTTTAACGGGATTTATCCCAGGATTGACTATTTTTTGTGATACGGGATTTATTATCTTAAGTGGGATTGCAAAGAACTTTAGTGCGCAATCTAAAACAGCAATGCCCTTAATGGCTGCAATTCTAGGTTGTTCTCTTTATGCGGCGCACTGTTTAATCCCAACGCATCCCGGCGCATTAGGGGCTGCTGTCGAATTAGATGCGAATATTGGCTATCTTGTCGTTTTTGGCATTTTGTTTGCTATTCCTGGAGCAATTGCTGCCTACTTCTGGGCAACTTTAATGAGCAAAGGTCAAAACTTCGAACCAGCCAAGGAAGAAACCACAATAGTCTCTGAAGATCTTACAAAACTCCCCTCCTTTAAAGCATCGCTACTTCCCATTTTATTGCCGTTACTTCTCATCTCCATCTCTACCTTATTTAGCGCTTTAGGCCTTAAAACTGGCAGTGTTGCCGAGATTATTCATTTCCTAGGTAATCCCGTGATTGCCCTTTTAATCGGTGCTATTATTGGACTGACTCTCTTTAAGAAAAAGGGAAAAGAAAGCTTATCTGAGGTGATTGAAGAAGCTATTGGAAAAGCAGGCCCAATATTAATTATCACAGCGAGTGGTGGAATGTTTGGCTCTATCATTCGTGAGACCGGCGTTGGCGGCGCTCTTGGAGAGCTATTAAGCGGCGCCTCTGTCAGTCTTCTTGTCCCTTTTATTCTTGCAGCTCTTTTAAAAACTGCACAAGGCTCATCCACGGTAGCTGCCTTAACTACTGCCGGAATTGTCACACCAATCTTAACGCATCTTGGCCTTGATTCAGAAATGGGACGAGTATTTACAGTATTAGCTCTTGGTGCCGGCTCTGCTGTTGTCTCTCATGCTAATGATTCCTACTTTTGGGTTGTCACTAAATTCTCAGATATCGAAGTAGATCAATCATTAAGAGTATTTACAACATCAACCTTTGTAATGGGCGTAGTAATGTTTATTTGTATCTGGGTTACTAGCTTATTTATTTTATAAGATAACCAAAGCTTCACCAACGTAACTCTCATTTCCATCATGAGAGTTACCGTTTATTTTTAATCATTTATCCCAAGATTCTAATAGCGATTATCTTGGGATTATTCCTTGGAGTTTTCATGAAAGTTGTCATTGCCCCTGATTCTTATAAAGAGAGCTTAACGGCATTAGAAGTTGCAAAACTTATTCAAGCGGGTTTTCAAGAGATATTCCCTGATGCCATTTACACCCTTATTCCCGTTGCTGATGGTGGTGAAGGAACGGTGACATCCCTCATTGACGCCACAAAAGGGCAATATATTACTAAATCTGTTGTGGGTCCTTTAGGACAACAAGTGGAAGCAACTTACGGTATTACAGGCGATGGTAAATCCGCTATTATTGAAATGGCTGAAGCGAGCGGATTAGCACTTGTTCCTCAAAATCAGCGCAATCCTTACGTTACTACGAGTTTTGGAACAGGTGAGTTAATCCTCGATGCTTTAAATCATCAAGTTCAGCATATTATCCTCGGCATTGGTGGTAGTGCAACAAATGATGGCGGTGCTGGAATGATGCAGGCTTTAGGCGTACGATTTTTAGATCAAAATAACAGAGAACTCCCTTTCGGGGGTAAAGCCCTAAGTCACTTAGAAACGATAGATGTTTCTAACTTAGATCCCCGCATCCACGCTTGTCAATTTGATATTGCTTGTGATGTTGATAACCCACTAACAGGTTCAAAAGGGGCTTCTGCAATATTTGGCCCGCAAAAAGGGGCAACCCCAGAAATGGTGATGGTGTTAGATCATGCACTTGCTCATTATGCTAATAAAATAGAGAGCTTAATGGGGTTAGAAGTGGATCACATTAAAGGCGCCGGAGCTGCAGGTGGAATGGGCGCTGCGGGGCTTGCTTTTTTAAAAGGATCTCTACGCCCCGGCATTGAGATCGTTATAGAAACGACTCAGCTTGAAGAGGTGATTAAAGATGCAGACCTCGTTATTACAGGTGAAGGTCGAATTGATCAGCAAACCTGTTTTGGTAAAACACCAATGGGCGTAGCACAAGTTGCCAAGAAATATCAAAAACCCGTCATTGCAATTGCCGGCAGCTTAGGAAAAGGAGCTGAACAAACTCATCAATATGGTATTGATGCTGTTTTTAGCATTACAGATTGCCCTATGTCTCTAGAAGAGGCTTATCAACAAACACCTCACAACTTACAGAAAATGGCACGAAACATCGCCGCAACCTATCAAATGGGAATTATGCATTTCAACAGATAATGATTCTCTCATCTCTACTATAACGCCATCTTTACAAGAATAGATCCATAAAAAAACTCAGTACACACAAAAAAGTGACTGAGTTTTTGCCTATCCCCATTATTGTCAGATTTGGAATCTAAACAATTTTTAATGCCTCTTTAGCTTGCATTAAAGTTCTAGTAGAAGTTTCGGCATAGAGTTTTAACTCATTAAAGACCTTTGCGCCTAATGCTTCTTCAAATTGTGCTTGATTTGAATCTACCTCATATTCTGCTTGCCCACCTTCTCCAAGATTTGATTGAAAAATTCCAGCGGCGCTTACTGGCAAAAAGTCTTCATAAACGATGGGTTCATAGAGCAGTGCGCCTTCAGCAACTAATACATTAATCTCATTGGTATTAAATGAACCTGCTTTTTCTTTGCCGGCAGTTGTTGGGTAATAAGCAAAATATGCAAGCGCTTGATCGTGAAGCTCTTCATAACTATCTGGAAATGCCATAAAGTTTTTGGCAAGTAGTTCATAATAACGATCGCTATTAGATTCATTTGGTGCACCATTCATCTCTTGACGAGTTTTATTCAAGAGCTCATCATAAAGCATTCTACCCTTGGGTGTTAAAGCCACTCCTCGTTGCTCAATCTCCCCAAAACGCGCAGTGTGGCTACCGGCATCTTCTCCTAAAGCTTGATCAATAAAACGTACCTTTTCGGATAACGCTTTAAAGCTTGTTTGACGAAGCAGTATTGGACATTTTCGTGTGGGCGGTCCTTCAATCACGGCTTTTGGCGTAATACCCTTTTGTGGCATTAAATTTTGGACACGATCAATATCTAATGTTCTTGGTGTTAAGTGATTAATATGTGGGCCTTTAAATGCCACCACATCAGCAATTAAGCGATGCTGATCATGAAGCAATTGATATTGGGCTTTTGTCACCGTCGATTCTTGATGCCAGCTAAAGGTTTTTAACACCTCTGTCACAAAATTATCGGCATCATCTGCATTTAAGCCACCATTTGCTTCACACTTCTCGATTAAACGAAGCGCTTCATCACTAAAAATTTGACGCGCTTCTAAAATCTCTACGATCTCCTCACGAAGCACCGGATCTTCAATTAATTCCAAACGAAGGAGCGAGGTAAATACCCTAAATGGACTGACCCTAAGAGAGTCTTCATGAATCGCTCTAAAGGCCGTTGAATGAACGGGAACCCCTGCTGGCGTTAGATCATAATATCCCACAGGAACCATCCCCATTACCGCAAATAGACGGCGCATTGTATGAAGCTCATCGGCTGTTCCTAAACGAATCGCACCGTGACGCTCCTCATCTAGACGAGCGAGCTCATCTGTTTGCACTAATTGCGCTTTTAAAGCAGGATTTTCTCTTAATGTCTCTTCATTCACTTCAGCCACTAATCGCATTAAATCCCCATACAAAGGGACTTCTGTTTGATACATTGCCGACATTGCTGCTGAAAATTTTGCCCGAATTAAATCCGGAGAGATAAAGCTATCTTTTGCCATCGTTCTTTCCTAAAGTGCGTAAAACTGATCCTGTCAATTACAACTCATCCCTGAAATTATTCATCTCTTAGAATGGTTTCCTCTACTCAATTGACTTTTAGATCTTATTGGTGAATTTGATCATAATTCATGAGCGAAATTTATCTTTTATACTTCTCTCACACTCATGACGATTACTCTCATCAAACCAAAAGCGCCGGTATTAAACAATGGAAATATATTTAGGATGTTATTCCTTTTTTTCTTACAAAATCACTATTGTAAAATTGTTTTAAAATGAAGAAAATTAGGCATAGATCAATCATATTAAGAGAAAATCTTGAAGATACAAGTCATTCCAAAAAGGAATGATGTTATAACCAAAACTCCTTTGCAGTGATTTACAACTTTAGACTACTCTGTTTCTCGATCTTTTTATCAAAAATTCACGACTTTATAACTTAAAGTACCTATCAATCATCCTCGGTAATCTTAAAAAAATAACAGACAATAATAGATTGTAGATTGAGCTCTCAAGTGGATTAATAAAACAGGTCACACAACACAATAATAACGACATACCACTAAGGATAGGGAATTTTTATGAGAAAAATATGGTATTGGTATAAACACCAATCTTTTATGCTAAAAATTACGGCTGGATTTATTTTAGGGTTAATTATTGGATTAATCTTTGGTCCTAGCAGTCAATTCCTAGCACCGCTTGGTCAAATATTTATGAATTTATTAAAGATGATCGTCATTCCCCTGATCTTCTTATCCTTAATGGTTGCCGTCAATCACTCAGCACCGCAAGAGCTTGGCAGAATTGGCATGAAAATATTACCGGTGTATCTCTTTTTTACCGCTATTGCCATTTTCCTTGGTGTTGCTATTGCCAAAATGACAAACCCTAGTGTCGGTTTGACATTACCAAGCGATGTATCTATTACCGTTCCTGAAAGCCCGAGTTTCATCTCAACCATTATCAATATGATTCCCACCAATATCGTACAAGCGATGGCTGATGGAAATGTTTTATCTGTGGTATTTTTAGCGATTATTGTCGGATTACCTGTCCTTTATATGCGTCATTCACAAGATCAAAAGCAACAAGAGATGGGTAATACACTGATGAAATTTGTAGAAGCTGCCAATGAAGTTGTATTAAAAATACTCAACGGCATTTTACAATATGCTCCTATCGGCGTCTTAGGAATTACCGCTTCAACAATCGGAAGCCAAGGTATTGATACCTTAATTGCCCTTGGAAAATTTGTATTAACCTCTTATATCGGTGTTATTTTATTAATAGTTATTGTTTACCCCTTAGCTCTACGTCTTTATGGGGTTCCTATACTTAAATTTTATAACAATATCAAAGAGGCTGTAATGACCTCTTTTGTAACCTCTAGTAGCCTTGGAACATTACCTATTAGCATTAATGCGGCTAAAAAAGCAGGAATTGATGAGCGTATTGCCAATTTAACATTACCCATTGGTGCAACCATTAATATGAATGGCACCGCACTACGCTTTGGCGTTGGGGTGATATTTGCAGCAGAGATTATGGGAATTCACTTAGGTATTCCTGAGATCTTATCGATTGTAATCATCGGGACCTTAGCTGCAGTTGGAACAGCAGGCGTTCCTGGCGCAGGATTAATCGGGATGTCGATTGTCTTTACCCAAGCCGGGTTACCCATTGAGATTGTTGCGCTTACAGCCGGTATTAATGCGCTTGTAGATATGATCTTTACTATGGGAAATGTCACTGGAGATCTTGTGGCAGCTAAAATTGTGGATCAATCAGAAAAGAGACTGCTATTAAAGCAATCAGCGACCAAAGTCACTAAAGAGCTCGCCTCTCACTCTAATTAAAACTCATAATCCTTACAAATCAATAAATAGTTAAAGCGGCTTTTAGCCGTTTTTTTTCATAAAAAATTCTTGAAAAACAGACTTTTAAGTAAATTATTGTAAATAATTAATTTCAAAGAAACCACTATTAACAAATCTATAATCACAAATAAGTCCGATATTATAAGGGTTATATAGCGGAAATCATTAGATCTCGCACGAATCATAAAAATAAAAGTAATAAAACCTTTAACAACATTAATTTACATTAAATAACAATATGGATATAATTAACCTACATTTTCAATCAACACTCAGTATAAGGTTTCATTCATGAAAAAGGTTTTATTACTTTCTATGATTCTTATTAATGCTTTTGCACAAGCGGCACAAGATCAGGAAAAATCTTCTCTTTCACTCGAAGGAAAAGTTACCTTCTTTGGAGAAGTTGTTGCAGAGACTTGTGCTCCAGACACCTATTCAGTACAAAAAGCATCACTATCTACACAGTTAATATCAGCGCAATATCAAGACTGTTATCAATATAATAACTCCCAAACAGGACATCTATCTAATGTTAAAGTTACCCCTTTAACTCCCCAAGTTGATACAACTGAACAAAAAAACTATGTCTTTTTTAAATCAGAATTTCTCTAAAGAATTGTAGTCAACATTTTAGGGCGATGTAAGTAACTAAATGATATAAGCTTTAAAAAAATTCCTAAAAATCCCATACTAGGAGTAAGAGAGGGCCGCTTATCTAAATCAATAAGCGGCTCTTTTTCTATATCATACAATTATTAATCATCTCTAAATAGATGCTTAAATCAGCGAGACTTTTGGAAAATCAATTTCAGGATCGACAATATTATTTAACCAATTCGTAAAGCTATTTAAGGCTGTCAATAGCGTAATTTGTACGATATCACTCTCAGTAAATCCTAACAATTTTGCTTCTTCTAATAAGTCTTCTTCTAGCTTTCCATGATTTTTGACAATATTAATTGCTAACGTCATTAGCATCTTTTCACGAGGATCATTCCCCTCCCCCTTTTGAGCTTTTGTGCACTCATCCTCTGTTAATCCCGCCATTCTCTTTGCCGTAAAAGTATGGGCACTCACGCAATAGTGACATCCATTAACATTTGCAACAGCTAAGGCTAATAACTCCTGCTCACGCGCCGTAAACTTAGTTTGGGCATTCAATGTTTCCTGTAACGCTAAAAATGAAGTTAAGCTCACGCCATCAATGCCCAATGCCCCAAAGAAGTTGGGTAATCTTCCAAATTTCTCTTGGAGCTTTGTTAAAATAGGTTGTGCAATCGTATCTGCCGTTTCTGGAGTTACTAATTTAAAATTTACCATGCTTCGATATCCTTATCTGGCCACTGTTTTATAAAAGTTACTAACTGATAGAGATATCCTACAAAACATTACATAAATTTACAATATGTATTATTAGCAATAGATAGCAAACCACCATCCCCTACATCGCTTAAAGTTGCTCAACTCTTTGCTCTACTTATAAAAAGATGGGGATTACCCCCATCTTTTCCAGTATTAGCCTTAATAAGGACTTCTGTATTAGACCTATTTTTTAAAAGTAAATTTTTAAGCCTAGATTCACACTATTATCGTGTTGCTTATTAGACCAGGTCCCATTATAACCGAAGGTTAGAACGCTATTATCGCTTGCATTATATTGTAAATTTGCTTTTAAAACGGCCGCGCTTCTTGCAGCAGAAATACTCTGAACCTCAAATTCACTTATACCACTACTAAAGCGCAATTTTAAATCTCGATCTAAGCTCCCCCATTGGTTTTGTAATCCAATCTCCCCATTAAAGGAAAATGGAGATTCTTCACCAAAATTTGAGTGTAAACGTAGCCCGACAGTGGAGATGAAGTGATTACTTCGCTGAGAATTTGCAGTTAGTGCTGCAAGCCTGCCATAACCATCCTCGCTAAACCCACTATTTTTTGCAGAAATGAAAGCCATATTCACAAAAGGAGAGATGATACTACTTTCACTAAGTTGTACCTTATAACCAATATCTGCAAAAACTTGAGTGATCTGCATTTTATAATCGGTATGATATTGCCCATAATTTTGAGCATAACTCACTGATCTATCAACATTAGCTTTATGCCAAGAGTGGCTAATCCCCCCATTTAGTTGCCATTGATCAATGAGCATTCCACCAAAAATAGAAAGGTGATAATTGTGCTGATCATACTTTTTACTAACCTCATCACTATCAAAACGCATCTTGCTATATCCTAAAGCAGCCCCAAAAAGCATCGCATTTTGCCAGCCTGAATCAACCCCTAAAATCATCCCTTGGGTATTACTCGAAAATCCAAGCATATTATCGCGATCTTTTGTCTTCCCCCAACTACCATAAAGATTACCCCAAACTGTTTTAGAGTTTTTCTCTTGACTTGAGATAAGCAACCTCTGAAGAAGCGCATCTTTTACATGATGGCTTTCATTAATTGTCGCAGATTTAAGATCAGCATAAATTTTCCCAGATAATTGCTGATAAGCTGATCCCAAATATCGTGCGTCTTCCGCAAAAGCGATACTCTCATAAATGCCATTACCAACACCTAAAAACTCAATCGCATTAGCAACATTACGTTGATTTTGATTACCGGCATAAGTTGAAAAAGCGATATTATTACGATCCACTTTAAATGTTGCAACATCCTCATTCACACTAAAGGTCGGTGAGATAAACAGATAATTATTCTCTTTAATGGCTAATGAACCTTCAATCCCTTCTTCAGCTTTTAATACCGTGATCTCCTTACCAATCATCGTCCCAGCACTCTCTTGTAAGAGATTACCCGTAGGATTGGTTAAAGAAAGAGAGATCTCAGAATCATTTAATCGAATCGCTCCCTTGCTTTCGATACCTGTAATCATCGAGGAAGAAGCTTCTGAGCTTTGTAGTATAGCTGGGTCTAAAGCTAATAGATAAGTTGCCTGATTGAATTCAACATCGCCATTAACCTTTAAAACACCATCTTTAGAAGCCGCTACCGTTGCACCGGCTTCTACCCTTAATGCACCAATGGCCCCATTACCTTGTAATAACGCATCTTTTTTAACCGTAACATCCGATACTAAAGAACCAGAGATAATCAATGCGCCGCCAGAGATCGTCGTTGGCCCCGTAAAAGTGCTATTGCCGGATAACTCTAAAACGCCCGTTCCTTGCTTTTCTAATGATCCCACGCCGGTAATATGATTATTCCACTCATCATACGCATTAAGCCCACCGCGACTTGTATCCATATTCACAATTGTTTCTCCGGCAAGATCCCCATAACCACCTGCGGCGTCATAAAGATTTAACCGAGCCCACCCAGAGCCATCATCTAAAGCATGACCCGACTCAATCATGGTTGTTCGAAGAACTTCTCGACGCTGCTCTTTAGAGAGATAAGGATATCTTGTGGCAATGAGTATCTCAGCACCTTCTGGCACAACAGCCTCTAACGTCGTATCCCCCACAGGATCTAAGCCATAAGTTAAGCTTAAGCGATAAGCTTCACGCTCACGATCTCGCTCTTCTTGGCTTTTTTTAGGACCTGAAGCTTGATTACATTCCGCAATCGTACTATTACAACCCAATTCTAACATCTCTCGCAAATCAGTTTGCGCCGCTAAAAATAGCTTTTGGAAATCATCAGTTGTTGTAATATTACTGCCTAACATTCCAATCTCTTGATTGAGATAATCAGGATTATTATTCATCATTTGCGCAACAGCATGGGTTGTCATGATACGAGCAGCGATAACATCTAAACCATAATGCACGCCTAAAACAACTCTACTATTGCCATATTCAGCACCTCTTAACATAAACTCTTGATAACGTTCTGGCACCATCAATGCAAATAGCTGAGTTGAGGCAAACCCAAAGGCCGAATGCCCACTCGGATAAGCTGGGCTATTTTCAATTGTAGAGATAGCATCCCCTTGAGATGATGCATTATTTCCAAAAAAATCCGTCCCATCAAAGGTAATAATACTCTCTGGTGAAACTTGTACGGGACGTGCATTACCATGCCCATTAGGTCTACCACCATTATTAACTTGATCTTGATAAGCACTATCATAAGCGCCGAATATCCCGCCTTCGGGCAATTCAAAATCCAGAACCGGCTCACCATTGACTAGACCATTTGCAAAATATTGTTTGGCAAAATCATTTTCTAAGCTCACCATTAAATTTACTTGTGTAAAAAGATCAGTAAAATTTTTCGAAAAAGATTTCCCCACATTTTGATAGGTTGTTGGATCTATTTCTATTGTGACATTCTCAAAGAAAACATCTTTCATTGTGCCACCTAAAGCATCGGCGACAAGTAATCCATTTCCCATAGAACCTAATAATGCTAGAAGGGTATTATCATAAAGAGCTTGTTGCTGCTGCTCCTTCGTCGCCTTATTATTAACTGCGATTGAAACTGCGAGATTATCTTCTAGAGCCTTTCTCCCTGCTTCTGTTTGATGCAGGGTTGTTAATCCTGTTACTAAATCTGTAGACCCAAGCAGATGAGAACTTGTTGATGATTCTGTTTCTCCTGCCGTTCCTTGTTGCGCTAAACTAAATATCATAAAGCCTGTCGCTAACTTCAATAATCTATTCATTTTCAATGAAATACTCCAACAATTAGTATGGTAAACAATAAAAACACAAATTATCAAAGTAATATGACAGTTAGATGAAATAGAGAAGTCATTTTAATCTCAGAATTTCCCAGAAATATTTCTAAGCTTAGATCCTCAGTTAATTCAACAAATCTTGCGCAATTTATGCGCTAATATTGTAGAAGTGAATTGAGGCAACTCCCTTAAGTGTGTATCATGTCAGAACGATGTAGCAAATCTGCGTGAGCAGATTTTTATAACCTAAGGAGATAGTTTTATATGCGTATAGTCCTGCTTGGCGCACCGGGATCTGGGAAAGGAACTCAGGCTGAAAATATTGTTAACAAATTTGGAATCACCCATCTTTCAACTGGTGATATGCTTCGTGCTGAAGTGAGTGAAGGTACTCCACTTGGTCTTGAAGCTAAAAAAATCATGGATGAAGGAAAACTTGTTTCAGATGATATCGTCCTTGGTATGGTTAAAAACCATATTTTAAAATCAGAAAAGGGGTTTCTCCTTGATGGTTTCCCAAGAAACATCAATCAGGCAGAACAACTCGATAAGCTTCTTGATGAAATCGACATGCCGATCGAAAAAGTGATCTATTTTGACGTTCCTTTTGAAGTGATTAAAGAGCGTTTAAAATCACGTGGTCGCTCTGATGATAACGAAGATACCATCCTCAAACGCCGTAAAGTATTTGAAGATGAAACATTCCCATTAGTCGATTACTTCGTACTTCAAGGAAAGCTCAAAACCATCAATGGTCACGGCGATATCAATGAGATCAGCGAAGAGATCTTCAAAGCAATTGATCCTTCACTTTAATGAATCTATATCAGTATCATCTATGCTAAATAGTGATACGCTTAGAATATTATAAGAATCAATTTCTTCAAAAAGGCTACGAGCAATGCTAAGTAGCCTTTTTGCTATCACAAGGTTAGTTATGAAAAAGAATATTATTGGTATTATTGGCGTTCTCATCTTTATATCTGTTTTTGCTTACTTTGGGCAAAATCTCTTTATGCCACCAAAGCAAGGAAATATCGAGACAAAACCGTTCTGGATTGTTGAAACAACTCCTGAAAAACTCACTGTTTTTAATATCACGCTCAACGAATCAAATTTAGAAGATTTGATCTTTGTCTTAGGTAATCGCTTAAGCCTTTCGATCTTTGAAGATGCGGGTTCTAATCAAAAACAGTTAGAGGGTTATATTCGTGAAACAGATGTCGGCGGCTTTACGGCTCGAGTTCCTTTTACGCTTCAAACCTCAGACGCGCAGATTGAAGAGATCATGACTTTTTTAACAGCCAGTAAAAAATCAACCTCTAAACGTACCATTTATGAGATCCCTGAAGAGTTTCATGCAAGATTCTATGGCAATATTATTGAAACAATAGCTTTTATTCCAATGGCTGTCTCTTTAGATGAAACCGTCATTCTTGGCAGATTTGGAGAGAACCCCATCAAACTTCAAGAGAAGGATAAAGGGGCTTTTCACTATCTCTATCCTGAAAAAGGGGTCGATGTTTCACTCGATGCTAAAGGCGAATACCAATCTGTTGTCCAATATATCTCTCCCAATGAATTTGAAGAAAAAGTCCTAGCTCCCCTTCGTGATAATGACGCAGAAGAAGCGCCGTTACTTCAAAGATAATATTATTTCATACAGATACAAAAATGCCGGTAGATTTTCTTCTCCCGGCATTTTTTCATCATATGATACCAATTGAGCGATGAAGATTACCCCCGCCCTGTAATTTTATTAATAATATAACTTGCCGCCATCAATCCCATTGTGGCCGTTACTGTCACAATAGAGCCATAGCCTTGACAGTTAAGCCCTCCACTAGCATTCTTCTTAGCTTGGCTATTTTCTTTGCTAAAAACAATGGGGATGCCGGCCTTTTTATCATGTGCCGGAAAATCATAATCTTTACGCAATAACGCTTTTAACCGCGCAGATAAAGGATCATGAAAAGTTTTATTAAGATCATCAATCATCAAATCTTCAGCTCGAGTTTTACCACCTGCTGCACCTGTGGTAATCATCTTATAACGATGACGCTTTGCAAAGGCTATGAGCGCCGCTTTCACGCGAACTTCATCCATCGCATCTAAAATCCAGTAGTTCTCCCGAGGATGGGTGAGATATTCTGCAAGATTATCTGCCGTTAAAAAATCTTCAATCATCACAACTTCACAACGCTCATTAATCTCTAAAATACGAGATTTCATCGCTTCAACTTTCGATTGACCAATGGTTGATGAGAGTGCATGAATTTGACGGTTAATATTACTCTCGGCAATATTATCAAGATCAATTAAGGTGAGTTTACCAACACCACTTCGTGCTAAGGCTTCAACCGCCCAAGAACCGACACCACCAATTCCCACAACTACTACATGGCTCTGGGCTAATCGCTTTAAGCCATTCTCTTCGTAGAGCCTACTTAATGTTGAAAATCGGCGATCATAATCTTGTGTCATTAATCTTTTTCCTATACAACCAAATTAGAATGGAAACTCTATTTTACACAAACTTATAAAAAAAGAGGCACTATCATCATGCCCCTTTTATTGTCTTTTCCTGACGATTAAATAATCCTCTTAGGAATTTTATAGAGAAATAGAATTAAGAAAAAGCTTTTGATTTATAGTAAAACAGGTTTTAAATGACTAAATCAGGTTGCCGGTGCATCAGTTATGAGAAGCGCAAAAACCGTTCTATCCGGCATCGTGCAAGCGGTTTTGATTCACACGCTGTACCGTTTTACTTTTAACATACTGTTTCTTAAACCAAATCGACTATAAACGACTGTCGTAAGATAGACCTTTTCAACCAAAGATCCTCTAAACTTCAATAGCAAAATCCCTTATACCGGCGCTTACTATGCAAAACGCTCGTTCACTTTATCCCAGTTAATGAGTGCCCAGAAGTTCTCTAAATAATTAGGGCGACTATTACGGTAATCAATATAGTAAGCATGCTCCCACACATCACAAGTTAAAAGTGGTGTTTGTCCCGTTGTTAATGGTGTTGCGGCATTTGAGGTTGATACAAGCTCAATAGAACCATCAGCATTTTTAACTAACCAAGCCCAGCCAGCGCCAAAAGTACCAACTGCACATTGATCAAATGCTTTTTGGAATGCTTCAAAGGAACCCCACTTTTCATTAATTGCTGCTGCAATTTTACCCGTTGCCACACCACCACCTTGCGGTTTTAATGACTCCCAATAAAAGGTATGATTCCAAACTTGTGCGGCATTATTGAACATAGGACCTGAAGATTTTAAGATAATCTCTTCTAATGTGAGGTCTGCAAACTCAGTATCTGCAATCATTGTATTTAAAGTATTTACATACGTTTGATGGTGTTTGCCGTAATGATACTCTAAAGTCTCTTTAGAAATATGTGGCTCTAGTGCATCCATTGCATAGGGTAATTTTGGTAACTCAAATGACATAATGTTAACTTCCTCTCGTTAAATAGATGTTGATTTGTCTTCTCAAATAAAAAAACTACAAGAAAACAATCTAGGGCATATCTTAACAAGAATCTTCCATTTATGCTCGTATTAGGGGCTTTTCAAAAACTAAAAAAGCCTACATAATATGTAGGCTTCTAATTTATATATGATTTTTGTAGGGTTCTTGTAGTAATTATTTATTAATTACCGCTATGCCTACTAAAATTTTTTCTTATTTAGCCGCAACTAAACGTCTGTTAACTTCATCCCAATTTATAACATTCCAAAATGCTGAAATGTAATCAACACGAACGTTACTATATTTTTTATAGTAAGCATGCTCCCAAACATCTAAACCTAAAATAGGCGTTTTACCTTCCATTAAAGGCGAATCTTGGTTTGCGGTTGATGAAACTTCTAAGTTACCGTTTTTATCCACTGATAACCACGCCCAACCTGAACCAAAACGTGTTGCCGCAGCTGCCGCAAACTTCTCTTTAAATGCATCAAAACTACCAAATGCTTTATCAATTGCTTCTTTAACAGCACCTGTAGGCTCGCCACCACCATTAGGTGTCATGACAGTCCAGAAAAGTGAATGGTTAGCATGGCCGCCACCATTATTTTGAACAGCTGTACGGATATCTGCTGGGATTGCATTCATATCAGATACTAAATCTTCAACTGTTTTAGCCGCAAGCTCCGGATAATTAGCAAGCGCTGCATTCACGTTATTTACATACGTTTGATGATGCTTTTCATGATGAAGATGCATTGTTTCTGTATCAATATGTGGCTCTAATGCATCATGAGCATAAGGTAATTTTGGTAATTCGTATGACATAATCTTCCTCCAAATGAGTAAGTAGACATTTTGGATACATTAAAAGCTTTCCCAGTAAGCCATCTATCATAGCCTTATAAATTTTCAATTATTCGGCTGATGTTTTACCATTAAAACTTAAAAGTGCATCCTAAAATAAAAAATTGTTGCCTAGTAATTTTAAGCATTTTCATGATCTAACACAAGTTAGATCCTTTTTCTTTCCGCTTTTTGGCTGAAATAGCCAATTACTTTTCAGCTTGGCGAAGAGTAATCGTTTTAGAAACCTTGTCTAAAACACCATTCACATAACGATGGCTACCTTCTGCTCCAAACTGTTTTGTTAATTCCACAGCTTCGTTAATAACAGATTTATAAGGAATATCGAGCTGATTTTGTAACTCATAAACCCCAAGCCATAAAATTGAACGCTCAATTGGGTCAACTTGCTCAACATCACGATCTAAAAAAGGTGCAATGACACTATCTAGCTCAGCACGCTTTTGCGTAATATTTTGCAATAACTCATGGAAATATTCACTATTTGCTTCTGAGAACTTCTCATTATCCGCAATATTACTACTAATCTCTGCTAAAGAGCTATGGGCAATTTGCCACTCATAGAGTGCTTGAATTAAAAAGAATCTTGCAGATTTTCTGGATGCGATTAATTTACGCTTTGAAACAGACACGCTATTTCCCCTCTTCTATTTTAAATGAGAAAGCGCTCCACTAAAGGAGCGCTTATCTATTAGTCAATCATCTTTAGGATGATTAGTTACCCGCTTTACGACGCTCTTCGTGATAAATAAGACCGGTACCTGCAGGGATCAAGCGACCCACGATAACGTTCTCTTTAAGACCACGGAGATGATCTCTAAGTCCGCGAATAGAAGCATCTGTTAAGACACGTGTTGTTTCTTGGAACGATGCCGCTGAAATAAAGCTATCTGTTGCAAGCGATGCTTTTGTAATCCCAAGGAGGACAGGTTGATACGTTGCAGGAACGCCACCTTCAGCAACCACACGCTCATTCTCTTCAAGAAGAGCGACGTATTCTGCTTGTTCACCTTTGATAAAGTTACTATCGTTTGCTTCAAGAATTTCCACTTTACGGAGCATCTGACGAATGATGACTTCAATATGTTTATCAGAGATCTTAACCCCTTGTAAGCGATAAACGTCTTGAATCTCTTTCACAAGATACTCAGCAAGCTCTTTCACACCAAGGAGACGAAGAATATCATGAGCACTTAATTCACCATCAACGATGATCTCACCTTTTTCAACAGTTTCCCCTTCGAACACGTTCACATGACGCCATTTTGGAATAAGCTCTTCATGCGCAACACCATCTGAATCTGTGATGATAAGACGCTGTTTACTCATTGTCTCACGACCAAAGCTCACGATACCTGTCTTCTCTGCAAGAATTGCCGCTTCTTTTGGACGTCTTGCTTCAAAGAGGTCAGCAACTCGTGGTAGACCCCCGGTAATATCACGTGTTTTTGATGACTCTTGTGGAATACGTGCAAGAGGATCACCAATTGATACCGCATCCCCATCATTAAGGTTTAAAATCGCCCCTACAGGAAGTGTATACATTGCTGTGACATCTGTTCCTGGGATATTGAGTTCATTACCAGCTTCATCTACGACGCAGATTGATGGACGTTTACCACCAGTATTGCGTTGCTTAGAGTCAAGAACGATAAGATTTGAAAGACCTGTAATATCATCCGTTTGTTTCTGTACGTTGATGTTCTCTTCAAAATCCACAAATTTAATGTGACCTGAAACTTCAACGATAACAGGAATGGTATGCGGATCCCATGTTGCCACGATATCCCCAATCTCTACGCTACCACCTTCGTCAACAACAATTGTTGCACCGTAAGGAACTTTATAACGCTCACGGTTACGACCAAATTCATCCATGATGATTAATTCGCCCGAACGTGAGATTGATACAAGGTGGTTATCTTTGTTACGAACAGTCTTCATACGAACAAGTTTAAGCGTACCTTTAGTTTTCACCTGTACATTTGAAACTGCCGCAGAACCCGATGCCGCTCCCCCGATATGGAACGTACGCATCGTTAACTGTGTACCTGGCTCCCCGATGGATTGTGCAGCAATAACACCCACTGACTCACCTGGGTTAACAAGGTGACCACGACCAAGGTCGCGACCATAACATTTAGCACAAAGACCATGACGATTTTCACAAGTAATCGCGGAGCGAGCAATTAGCTCATCCACACCTTTTTCATCAAGAAGCTCTACAGCTGCTTCATCTAAAAGTGTACCGGCTTCAAAGAGGACTTCTTCTGTTCCAGGAACGTAAACGTCCTCAGCAACTACAAGACCAAGAACACGATCACGCAGTGGCTCAACGATATCCCCACCTTCAACGATAGGAGTCATGAGAAGACCATCTTTAGTACCACAATCTTCATTCACGATCACAAGGTCTTGTGCAACGTCAACTAAACGACGTGTTAAGTAACCTGAGTTCGCTGTTTTAAGTGCCGTATCCGCAAGACCTTTACGAGCACCATGCGTTGATACGAAGTACTGAAGAACGTCTAGACCTTCACGGAAGTTAGCCGTGATTGGTGTTTCGATGATCGAACCATCTGGTTTTGCCATCAATCCACGCATACCAGCAAGCTGACGGATCTGCGCGGCACTACCACGAGCTCCTGAGTCTGCCATCATGAAGATAGAGTTAAAGGATGTTTGTTCAACATTTTTACCTGTTTTCTCGTCAAATACTTCGTCTTTACCAAGGTTGCTCATCATTGTTTTTGCAACTTCTTCGTTCGTACGTGACCAGATATCGATAACTTTGTTATAACGCTCACCGTTTGTTACCAAACCTTGTGAGTATTGCATCTGTACTTCTTTAACTTCTGCTTCCGCGCGATCAATGATCTCTTGCTTTTGCGGTGGAATCACCATGTCCTCATAACCTACAGATGATCCTGAACGCATTGCGTAGTAGAACCCTGTGTACATGAGTTTGTCAGCAAAGATTACTGTATCTTTAAGACCAAGACGACGGTAGCAGCTGTTAATTAAATTTGAGATCTCACGTTTTGATAATACTTTATCAATAAGAGAGAACGGTAAACCTTCTGGCAGAAGATCCGTTAAAAGAATACGACCAACCGTTGATTCAACGCGGCGGTAGACCTCACCCTCTTCTGCATCTTCAAACATTGTAATCGGAAGACGAACTTGGATTTTTGCATGAACGTCTAACTCTTTTGATGCGTATGCACGATGAACTTCAGCAGTATCTGTAAAGATACGACCTTCACCTTTTGCATTTAAACGCTCACGAGTCATGTAGTAAAGACCTAATACAACGTCTTGTGATGGAACAATAATCGGCTCACCGTTTGCTGGTGAGAGAATATTGTTTGAAGACATCATGAGCGCACGTGCTTCTAATTGTGATTCAATTGAAAGTGGTACGTGAACCGCCATTTGGTCACCGTCAAAGTCGGCGTTAAATGCGGTACAAACGAGTGGGTGAAGCTGAATTGCTTTACCTTCGATTAATACAGGTTCAAACGCTTGGATACCAAGTCTGTGAAGGGTTGGTGCACGGTTCAAAAGAACTGGGTGCTCAGTGATCACATGCTCAAGAATATCCCAAACTTCTGGAACTTCACGCTCAACCATACGCTTCGCTGCTTTGATCGTTGTAGCAATACCACGTTGGATCAATTGAGAGAAGATAAATGGTTTGAAAAGCTCAAGCGCCATCTGTTTTGGTAAACCACACTGATGAAGACGAAGTGTCGGTCCAACAACGATTACAGAACGACCTGAATAGTCAACACGTTTACCAAGAAGGTTTTGACGGAAACGACCTTGTTTACCTTTGATCATATCCGCAAGTGATTTAAGCGGACGCTTATTCGCTCCAGAAATCGCACGACCACGACGACCATTATCCAATAATGAGTCTACAGACTCTTGAAGCATACGTTTTTCGTTACGGACAATAATATCCGGCGCTTCAAGTTCTAATAGTCGTTGTAAACGGTTATTACGGTTAATAACACGGCGATAAAGATCATTAAGATCAGATGTCGCAAAACGACCACCATCAAGTGGAACTAATGGTCGTAAATCTGGTGGAAGAACTGGTAAGTTCGTTAAGATCATCCATGCAGGATCATTACCTGATGCGATAAATGATTCAACGAGTTTTAAACGGTTTGAAAGACGTTTAAATTTCGTCTCTGAACGCGTTTCTTGAAGTTCTTCACGAAGTGTTGACGCTTCTTCTTCAAGATCAATCGCTTTAAGAAGCTCTAATACAGCTTCTGCACCCATACGGGCATCAAATTCATCGCCGTACTCTTCGATTGCATCAAGGAACTCTTCATCTGTTAATACTTGACCATGTTCAAACGGCGTTAAACCTGGCTCAATTACCACAAATGATTCAAAGTAAAGAATTTTTTCGATATCACGAAGGGTCATATCAAGTAATAAACCGATACGACTTGGGAGTGATTTTAAATACCAAATATGAGCAACAGGTGATGCTAACTTGATGTGTCCCATACGCTCACGACGTACATTTGAAAGTGTGACTTCAACGCCACATTTCTCACACACCACACCACGGTGCTTAAGGCGCTTATATTTACCACATAAGCACTCATAATCTTTTACCGGTCCGAAGATCTTTGCACAGAAAAGTCCATCACGCTCTGGTTTAAAGGTACGATAGTTGATAGTCTCTGGCTTTTTAACTTCGCCATATGACCAACTAAGAATTTTTTCAGGTGATGCAAGACCAATCTTGATTGCATCAAAACCACCTTTATCTTCATTCTTAAATAAATTTAATAAGTTCATTCGTTATCTTCCAATGTATATTTAAAGAAATGTCTCTATATGAAACGGTTTTAAGGGAAAAGGATGAGATTACTCATCATCCTCATCACTGACCGTGTCAATATCGATACCCAGAGAACGGATCTCTTTAATCAGTACGTTAAAGGACTCAGGCATTCCCACTTCAATGTTGTGTTCACCGTTAACGATGTTTTTGTACACTGCTGTACGCCCTGCAACGTCATCCGATTTCACTGTTAACATCTCTTGTAGTGTATATGCCGCACCATAAGCTTCAAGTGCCCACACCTCCATCTCTCCGAAACGCTGACCACCGAATTGTGCTTTACCACCAAGCGGCTGCTGTGTTACGAGTGAGTATGGACCTGTAGAACGAGCATGCATTTTGTCATCCACTAAGTGGTTGAGTTTGAGCATGTACATGAATCCTACCGTTACAGGTCTGTCAAATGCATCCCCTGTACGTCCGTCATATAACTTAATCTGACCTGATTCAGGGAGATCAGCTAAGCGAAGCATACGACGCATTTCATCTTCTGATGCACCGTCGAATACTGGGCTTGCCATTGGAACCCCTTTTCTTAAGTTACCACAAAGCTCAAAGATTTCTTCATCACTAAACTTATCTAAATCAACAGTTTGTGCGCTGCCATCTTTGTTGTAGATCTCATCTAAAAACTTACGAAGCTCTTGTGCTTTAGAATGTGACTTAATCATCTTATCGATTTTAAGTCCAAGACCATGAGCAGCCCAACCTAAGTGAGTTTCAAGAATCTGACCAATATTCATACGTGATGGAACCCCTAGTGGGTTTAAGCAGATATCTACCGGTGTACCATCTTCCATATATGGCATATCTTCTTCCGGAACGATCATGGAGATAACCCCTTTGTTTCCGTGACGACCTGCCATTTTATCTCCCGGTTGAATACGACGTTTCACCGCAAGATAAACTTTAACCATTTTAAGAACACCTGGCGCTAATTCATCACCTTGTGTTAATTTTTCACGTAGCTCTTCAAATTTCTTATTTGAATCTTTACGTTGTTGCTCAAGCAGCTTTTTAAGTTTCACAAGCTCTTCTGCTTGCTCTTCTGATTTAAGCTTAAGCTCTAACCATTTCTCACGCTCGATACCTTGTAAGAAGTCTTCAGTGATCTTATCACCTGCTTTAATGCCTTTGTTACCCGCGGCAACTTCAGCATCAATTAAGCTCTTACCAACACGCTCAAAAAGGTCATCTTCAAGAATACGTAATTGGTCATTTAAGTCCTTACGTACGCCGCGAAGTTCACGATCTTCGATCTCTTTAGCACGGCTATCTTTCTCAATACCATCACGCGTGAAGACACGAACGTCGATAACGGTACCATCCATTCCTGAAGGAACACGAAGGGAGTTATCTTTTACATCTGAGGCTTTCTCACCAAAGATTGCACGAAGAAGTTTCTCTTCTGGCGTTAAAGTTGTTTCACCTTTTGGTGAGACTTTACCCACTAAGATATCCCCTGATTTCACTTCTGCCCCGATGTAAGCAATACCTGCTTCATCAAGTTTAGAAAGTGCTGATTCTGATACGTTAGGAATATCTGAAGTAATCTCTTCAGGACCTAATTTTGTATCACGAGCCACACAGGTTAACTCTTCAATATGAATCGTTGTAAAACGTTCTTCTTTAACCACACGCTCAGAGATTAAAATGGAGTCTTCATAGTTATAACCATTCCATGGCATGAATGCCACGAGCATGTTTTGACCAAGAGCGAGCTCACCTAAATCTGTTGAAGGACCATCTGCAAGAATATCTTTTCTTGAAACGATATCACCTTCTTTTACGAGAACTTTTTGGTTAATACAAGTGTTCGCGTTTGAACGTTGGTATTTTGTGAGGTTATAAATATCAACCCCAGATTGACCAACGATTGTCTCTTCATCATTAACACGAATAATGATTCGCGTTGCATCAACGTAATCAACAACCCCACCACGCTTTGCAACCACACAAACCCCAGAGTCACGAGCAACAATACGCTCCATCCCTGTACCAACAAGTGGCTTATCGGCATTTAATGTTGGAACTGCTTGACGTTGCATGTTCGATCCCATGAGTGCACGGTTCGCATCATCATGCTCAAGGAACGGAATCAATGCCGCCGCCACAGATACGATCTGTTTTGGTGAAATATCAATATAACTAATTTGCTCTTTAGTAAGGAGCGTAAACTCTCCTTCCACACGTGATGCAATTAAGTCATCAACAAATGCACCTGTTTCATCAAGTTTTGCATTCGCCTGTGCGATACCATAATTTGCTTCTTCATAAGCAGATAAGTAATCTACTTGATCTGAAACGCGGCCATCAATCACTTTACGATATGGCGTCTCAAGGAAGCCATAGCTATTGGTGCGAGCATAGCTTGCAAGTGAGTTAATAAGACCGATGTTTGGACCTTCTGGTGTTTCGATTGGGCATACTCGACCGTAATGCGTAACGTGAACGTCACGAACTTCAAAGCCTGCACGCTCACGCGTTAAACCACCAGGGCCAAGCGCAGAAATACGACGCTTATGCGTCACTTCTGAAAGCGGGTTATTTTGGTCCATAAATTGTGAAAGCTGAGATGAACCAAAGAACTCTTTAATCGCAGCACCTACTGGTTTTGCGTTAATAAGATCATGCGGTGTTAAACCTTCAGCTTCAGCAATTAAAAGACGGTCTTTAACAGCACGCTCAATACGTACAAGTCCAATACGGTAAACGTTTTCAACCATTTCACCCACGGAGCGGATACGACGGTTACCTAAATGGTCCACATCATCCACAGTGCCATGACCGTTACGGATTGAAACAAGTTCTTTTAATACATCAAGAATATCTTGATTTGAAAGTGTACCTTCACCAGTATCACTATCACGACCTAAGCGGCGGTTGAACTTCATACGCCCAACAGCTGATAAGTCATAACGATCACCTGAGAAGAAAAGGCTTGCAAATAAGCTTTCTGCAGCTTCTTTTGTAGGTGGCTCACCTGGGCGCATCATACGATAAATTTCAATTTGCGCTTCAAGCTGGCTTTTCGTGGTATCTGCACGAAGTGTATCTGAGATATAAGCACCACGATCTACTTCGTTAGTGAAGATTACAGGAATCGTATCAATGCCATAAGCCACAAATTTCTCAAGTGTTTCAGCTGTGATAGCATCATTAGCAAGCGCTAAAAGCTCGCCCGTTGATTCATCTAACACATCTTCAGAAAGTACTCGACCGACGATGTACTCAAATGGTACTTCAAGATCTTTAACGCCTGCTTCTTCTAAACGTTTAGTATGACGAGCTGTGACACGGCGGCCTTTCTCAACAAGTACTTCACCATCTAAAAGAATATCAAAAGCTGCCATTTCACCACGTAAACGAGCAGGTACTAATTCTAAGAATAATTTTTGTTTCTTAATCTTAAAGGTATTTGTTTCAAAGAACTCCGCTAAGATCTCAGTATCTGATAACCCAAGCGCTTTAAGAATAATCGTTGCATGAAGTTTACGACGACGGTCAATACGTGCAAAAACTAAATCTTTGGCATCAAACTCAAAATCCATCCACGAACCACGGTAAGGAATGATGCGAGCTGAGAAAAGAAGTTTTCCTGAAGAGTGACCTTTACCTTTATCGTGATCAAAGAATACACCCGGTGAACGGTGAAGCTGTGAAACGATAACACGCTCTGTTCCGTTAATTACGAATGTACCGTTTTCGGTCATTAAAGGAATTTCACCTAAATAGACACCACCACGGCCAAACTGATCAATATCCGCTTCACGGATCTCTTTAATTTCGCCAGTTTCTAAATCTGCAATTTTAAGGCGCATACCAATACGAAGTGATGCAGCATACGTTGTACCACGCATTTGACATTCACGAACGTCAAATTCTGGTTCACCGATATGGTAATCCACATACTCTAAAGAGAGACGGAAACCATTTGATGTCGCAGTCTTTGCTTTAATTGCTTCAATTGGGAAGATAGATTGAAAGGCTGCATTTAAGCCTTGATCTTTACGGTCTTTACGAGGGGTATTATCTTGAAGAAATGTTTCGTAAGAATCGAGCTGAGTCGCTAGGAGAAAAGGTACTTCTTGAACTTCAATCTGTTGTCCAAAGTCCTTACGGATGCGTTTTTTTTCTGTAAACGAATAGACCATGCAATGTATTCCTCATATGATGGGGAGTGTAAACATATAAATTAATCCTTTGGCCAAAAGGCCTAATTTATACGCTCGAAAAATATTTTTTAGAAGCTAGTAAAGGCTAGAGTCAAAACCCTAGCCTTTACTGTTCAATCTTAATTAAAAGAGCGCCCTTTTATATCAGGCAGATAATAAATCATCTCTTTTAATTATAGCCTGATTATTTGAGCTCAACTGATGCGCCAGCTTCTTCAAGCTCAGCTTTGATTTTGTCAGCTTCATCTTTAGATACTTGCTCTTTGATTGTTGCTGGTGCGCTCTCAACGAGTGCTTTAGCATCACCAAGACCAAGACCTGTGATTCCACGTACAACTTTGATCACGTTGATTTTCTTCTCGCCTGCTGAAGTCATTACAACATCAAACTCAGTTTGAGCTTCTGCTGCTGCGCCAGCGTCGCCTGCTGGACCTGCTGCTACAGCTACTGCTGCAGTTACGCCGAATTTTTCTTCGATTGCTGAGATTAACTCCATAACTTCTGCAGTTTTCATCTCTTCGATTGCATTAAGGATATCTTCATGTGAGATTGCCATAATATAACTCCTAAAATTAACTTAAATTTTTGATTGGTTAATAATTCTAAACTTAGAACTATCAGTAAAACAATTAAGCAGCTTCTGCTTCTTTCTTGTCTCTTACTGAAGCTAAAGTTGCCGCAAGCTTCTGAACTGGTGCTTTCAATACAGCTAAGAACATTGAAATCGCTTCTTCCTTCGTTGGGAGTGATGCGATTGCTTTCAATGCAGAACCGTCGTGAACTTCACCGTCGTGTGCAATTGCTTTAACAACTAACTTCTCATTCGCTTTTTCCTTAAGGAAAGTGTGAATAACACGTGCACCAGCAACTGGATCTTCCTCGCTCATAGAGAAAGCCATGATGATTGGTCCTACAAGACTTGGAATTGCATCTTCAAACTGTGTGTCTTTTAATGCAAGTCTTGCTAATGTGTTTTTCACAACACGGATATCAACATTTGCTGATCTTGCCGCATTACGAAGAGATGTAATCTGAGCTACCGTAAGCCCGTGGTATTCTGAAAGTACTAATGAGTGAGCACCATTTGCTACCCCATTAACTTCTTGAACCACTTCTTGTTTACTTTGCAAAGAACTCATTTTTCACCTTTACATTTTTGGTAATTTCTTACCACCTACAAACCCAAGCTTTTACACTTGGCCCTACGGTAACCCTAATTTAGAACCACCGTCTACGTAGACAACTTTCGTAATTAAGCAAAGGTAGCAAGCTACCCCCGCATCTACGGTCTTAGACTCACCTTTAATTAATGAATTAATCAAAAGATAAGTTCGTATTCTTTTAAATACTTATACTGATGCCAAATCAACAGCAATACCAGGACCCATAGTCGTAGATACTGTTAATTTTTTGATGTAAACACCTTTTGCTGAAGCAGGCTTCAAACGTGTTACTTCTGCGATCAATGCTTGTAAGTTGCCACGAAGTTTTTCAACATCGAAGTTTGCTTTACCGATTGCAGCGTGAACAATACCTGACTTATCAGTACGGAAACGAACCTGACCAGATTTTGCATTAGTAACTGCCGTTGCAACATCAGGAGTTACTGTACCAACACGTGGGTTAGGCATTAAGCCACGTGGACCTAACACTTGACCTAATTGTCCAACAACACGCATAGCATCTGGCGTTGCGATTACAACGTCAAAGTTTAAATCGCCACCTTTAATGCTTTCTGCTAAATCTTCAAAACCAACAACGTCTGCACCAGCAGCTTTTGCTGCTTCAGCATTAGCACCTTGTGCAAATACTGCTACGCGAACATCTTTACCAGTTCCGTTAGGCATTACTGTCGCACCGCGAACAACTTGGTCTGATTTACGTGGATCAACACCAAGGTTTAACGCAACTTCAAAAGATTCTTCAAATTTAGCCGCTGGCACTTTACCAAGTAATTCAACTGCTTCTGTTAAAGTGTATACTTTAGTAGCATCAACAAGCTCTAAAATTGCTTTTTGTTTTTTAGTTAACTTAGCCATCTTACACGCCCTCCACTTCGATACCCATTGAGCGCGCACTTCCTGCAATGATTTTCACCGCTGCATCAAGATCCGCTGATGATAAATCTGGCTCTTTAGTTTTCGCAATTTCTTCTAATTGCGCACGAGTCACTTTACCAACTTTTTGTGTATTTGGTTTTGGACTTCCAGATTTGATTCCAGCTGCTTTCTTAAGAAGATATGCTGCTGGTGGCGTTTTAGTGATGAACGTGAATGAACGGTCACTATAAACAGTGATCACAACTGGAATAGGCATTCCTGGTTCAAGTTGTTGAGTCGCTGCGTTAAACGCTTTACAGAATTCCATGATATTCACACCATGTTGACCAAGAGCAGGTCCGATTGGTGGCGATGGATTCGCTTTACCTGCAGCTACCTGCAAGTTGATATAAGACATTACTTTTTTTGCCATGAGGCTACTCCTATTGACGGGTCAAACGCATTTCTGCTCCCCAGTTTTAAAAGACTCAGCATTGTACCACTATTTTTATACAGCAGCAACAATAAAATCTCTAGATATTACAGACCGTCGTCTTAGGCAACATCTAGAGATTTATTATTCTTTGACACTTAAAAGACACTTAACCAAAGAACTCTTAAGCGATCAACTATTGACGATAAATCGCAGATAGTATTAAATTTTTTCGACCTGACTAAACTCAAGATCCACCGGCGTTGCACGACCAAAAATCATTACCGATACTTTTATGCGACCTTTCTCAGAGTCCACCTCGGTGACAGAGCCATTAAACTCATTAAATGGACCATCAATCACGCGAACTTCTTCCCCGATTTCATAAAGCACTTTCAATCTTGGCCCTTCTTCTGCTTGCGCAATACGATTTAAAATCGCATTCGCTTCTTTTTCAGAGATAGGACTAGGACGATCACTCTTTCCACCGACAAAACCAATCACTCGTGGAACACTATTTACTAGATGCCAAACTTCCTCATCCATATCTGCCTGAATAAGCACATATCCTGGAAAGAACTTACGCTCACTTTTACGACGCTTTCCATCTTTTACTTCTACAACTTCTTCAGTTGGCACTAAAATCTCGCCAAACTTAGACTCAAAGCCTTCACGAGCAATATACTCATGCAACGCACGAACAACTTGTCCTTCGTACCCAGAATAAGCTTGTATCACATACCAATGCATATTTTTCTCCTACGAAAATGACAAAATAAATGAAATAATATTTTTAATAATAAAATCAACGAACATTAAGAATAGCAAGGTAATCACCATAACAATGACCACTAAAATCGTCATCTTACGAGTCTCATCCATCGATGGCCAAACCACTCGACGAAGCTCCATTCTTGCCTCTTTAAAAAACACTACTAAGTTCTTTCCACTTGGGGAAACAAAAAACACCCCAGCACCAATTGCAATACCCGCAATCAATGCACCAAATGCATATAAAGCATTCACATCTTCAAAATAGTAGTAAGCAACAATGCCGACTAACGCAATTAGAGCCGCAAGCCAAACCATAGCTTTCCCACTTTTTACTTCTTGACCTTTCACCGGAGCAGTTTTCTTAGAAGCTGTTTGTTCCGCCTTAATCACGTCAGACTTTTTCTTTGTATTCATCTTATTACTTCTCATTCATGCACATAAACTTTGCATTATACTAGATTATTTTAATTACATAAAATAAAAGCAGTCAGAAACTACTGACTGCTTTATCTTTGTGGCGGGCCAAGAAGGAATCGAACCCTCAACCTACGGTTTTGGAGACCGTCGCTCTGCCAATTGAGCTATTGACCCAAATACTGCTAGCAGTAATTATGCAATAACTTTAGCTACAACGCCCGCACCAACTGTACGACCGCCTTCACGGATTGCGAAACGTAAACCTTCATCCATCGCGATTGGGTTGATTAACTCAACAACCATCTTCACGTTATCACCAGGCATTACCATTTCCACGCCCTCTGGAAGCTCACAAGCACCAGTTACGTCTGTTGTACGGAAATAGAATTGTGGACGGTAACCTTTGAAGAATGGAGTGTGACGACCACCCTCTTCTTTTGAAAGTACGTATACTTCTGCTTCAAATTTTGTATGTGGTTTGATTGAACCTGGTTTTGCTAATACTTGACCACGCTCTACATCTTCACGCTTAGTACCACGAAGAAGAACACCAACGTTATCTCCCGCTTCACCACGATCAAGAAGCTTACGGAACATCTCAACACCAGTACAAGTTGTTTTAGCTGTTGGACGAATACCAACAATCTCAAGCTCTTCACCAGTTTTAACAATACCAGACTCGATACGGCCAGTTACAACTGTACCACGACCTGAAATTGAGAATACGTCTTCGATAGGCATTAAGAATGCTTTATCGATTTCACGCTCTGGCTGTGGAATCCAAGTATCTAATGCATCAAGAAGTTTTTTAATTGCTGGAACACCAATCTCAGACTCATCACCTTCGATTGCTTTAAGCGCTGAACCTACGATCACTGGAGTATCATCACCAGGGAACTCGTAAGCATCAAGAAGTTCACGAACTTCCATCTCAACTAATTCGATCAACTCAGCATCATCAACCATATCTGCTTTGTTTAAGAAAACAACGATATATGGAACACCGACTTGGCGTGATAAAAGGATGTGCTCACGAGTTTGCGGCATAGGGCCATCTGCTGCTGAACAAACGAGGATTGCTCCGTCCATTTGTGCTGCACCAGTAATCATGTTTTTAACATAGTCCGCGTGACCTGGGCAGTCAACGTGTGCATAGTGACGATTTGGTGATTCATACTCAACGTGTGAAGTAGAAATCGTAATACCACGCTCTCTCTCTTCCGGTGCGTTATCGATCTGATCATATGCACGAACATTACCACCAACAGCTTCGTTACCTACTTTAGTTAAAGCAGCTGTTAAAGTTGTTTTACCATGGTCAACATGTCCAATTGTACCGACGTTAACGTGCGGCTTACTACGACTGAAAGTTTCCTTTGACATAATATCACTCTTTTAGATTAGATTAATTACACGGAAGGGGAATGGTGCTCATAACCGGAATTGAACTGGTGACCTCGTCCTTACCAAGGACGCGCTCTACCAACTGAGCTATATGAGCAAAATGGAGCGGGTGATGGGAATCGAACCCACACAATCAGCTTGGAAGGCTGAGATTCTACCATTGAACTACACCCGCAAAACTCATTTAAAATTGGTGGTGGAGGAAGGATTCGAACCTTCGAAGGCATAGCCGCCAGATTTACAGTCTAGTCCCTTTAACCACTCGGGAACTCCACCAAAGAAGTCATCATTATACACCGTGTTTTTGATCTGTCAATTTGATTTGTGGTTAATTTTTTACCACCTTTCAAACCAACCGAAGACACCTATTTTGCACCACTTATTGAAGCTGATGAAGCGCATCAATAAGTACTTTATCTTTGCTGTAGATGTCAGCACGGAATGAAATACTATCACCCTCAACTCTTGTTGTCATGTATAAAGTATAGACAGGGATCTTTTTATCCTTTGCCAAACTGACATGAGCCTCTGAAGAGCGCCTAAAAGCCGAGCTTATACGGTTTTGATCCCACCCTGCCTCGCCTAAAAAATACTCAGCTAATTCTTCAGGGTTCTCGATTCTCACACACCCTGAACTAAAATCACGAGAGGTTCTATTGAAGAGAGATTTCGAGGGCGTATCATGAAGATAGATGGCGTGCTCATTAGGGAACATGAACTTTACGCGCCCTAGCGAGTTGTAATCACCTGGATCTTGTCTTAACTGAAATGGGAAGTTATTACTATTGTATTGCGACCAATCTACACTACCAGGATCAATCTCCTGCCCACCTCTAAATACTCTAATTTTAGATCTATTTAATGCATATGGATCCCGTTTTAATCGTGGTAAAAAGTCCTTAACTGCCATTGATCTTGGCACATGCCAATAAGGACTAAAGACGATATAGCTCATTGGAGACATAAATACTGGTGTTTTTCTGGCATCTCTTCCCACAATTGTTTTTGCCGTTAAGACCTCTTCACCATCTTTCATCACAGAATAACGAAACCCTGGGATATCAACTGCAACATAATGCTCGCCCATTGATGCTGGCATCCAGCGCCATCTCTCAAGGTTAATTTGAATCTGTTTAATACGTTCATCATCTGAGCGATTAAGTTCTACAATCGTTTTACGCCCCGGCGCACCATCGGGCTCTAAAAGATGCGTTCTTTGGAAAGCCTTAACAGCTTCAACCATTTTTGGATCATAATTATCAGCATCACCTGCGTCATAACCTAAATAGTTCAGCCGATCACGCATTGCAACCACTCGCTCACCACCCACACCAGGTTTTATAGTCGCCCCCATAGGAACCATCGCAGGCTCAACCTCTGACTCTCTCGCTTTATAAGCTGCTAATGCACGTTTTAAATTCTGATATTCAGGATATTGCGGCGCAAATTCTAAAAAAGTAGCCTTTAAGTCACTACTTTGTAAGGCTTGAACCATCGCATCGCTGATATTTAATGATCGCCCCTGTAATAACCAATCAGGATCCTGTCGCTTTACTTCTGGCATTCCTAAAACCATATCTCGAATATAAGTTAACCCCCCATCATAAAGCAGCTCTAAGAGCTCTGCTTGATGTGCTGCAAGATCCCTACTTTGTAAGAGATTCTCAATTCGACCAACATGATAAAGAGAAGGAATGAGCCCCTCCCCCTCACTCTCTAATAGCACCTGATAAAGCGATTCACCTTGTGAAGTTAATCCTTTAACGGTCACCAACTCCACAGGCGTAATCTCCCCGCTATTAATCTTATCGAGATAATTCTCTTTAAAATCTTGACGATCTTTTGCCGCTAAACGAGACTTATACTGATAAGGAAGATCAGCTTGAGCTACTTTTTCTGCCCAGAAAGAAGCCTTCGCACGATAATCTATTGCATTTTCCGGCATTGAAAATGCTTGGAAGTTTTCGAGCATCTCTAAAGCTTCTTTTTGCTTTTGCGCTTCTGTTTTAGGG
The DNA here is from genome assembly GCF_022655595.1 of Ignatzschineria rhizosphaerae. Classification (NCBI taxonomy): domain Bacteria; kingdom Pseudomonadati; phylum Pseudomonadota; class Gammaproteobacteria; order Cardiobacteriales; family Ignatzschineriaceae; genus Ignatzschineria; species Ignatzschineria rhizosphaerae. Next base: position 2,989,940 of record NZ_CP093379.1, on the reverse strand, counting down.
ACATAAGTAACATGGGGCTTCACCGTTATAGGCTGATTAACCTTTGGCTGCGGCTTAATCACAACTTCACCAATAGCCTCTACTTCATTAACCTCAGTGACAGGTGCCGTATTACTACTCTCTTGCAGATCAGAGATCTCTTTTGTCGATACATCGCCTGAGAAGATACTCTCTAGTGTTGAAACGTTATTTAAATCTATTTTTATCTCAACACTCTCTTGACTAGCTTTTGGCGCAGCCTCTAAAAGTGCCGGCACTAAGGCAAGCATTAAACCAACAGTTATTAGATTTCTCTTCATTCTCTTATATCTCTATCTATCTCTATATTAGCAATTCAAAATACTTCTCTAAATCATTGATTTCAGATAGATCTATAAAGACCCACCTCATACATTGAGAGAAAAGTATAAATAGCACTAGGCAACTCAACCGACTGACTATTATACGTTATTTTTACATTTTCCAAACTAATCACGTTTTAAAGTGTGAAGATCATAAGGCGTTTCTTGGTAAACACAATAGTTCAACCAATTGGCAAAAAGCATATTGCCATGAGATCGCCACGTAACAAGGGGTGCTTTTGTTGGGTCATTAGACTTGTAATAATTTTTAGGAGGATCAATCACTGCGCCCTTATCGATATCTCTTCGATACTCACGATCTAAGGTATCGGCATCATATTCTCCATGCCCCATCACATAAACATGGCGCATATCTTTATTCGCGACAATATGAACACCGGCATCTTCTGATTCTGCTAGAATCATTAAATCATCATGCTTTTCAATATCTTCCCTACGCACTTCTGTATGCCGGCTATGGGGGGCGTTAAACGAATCATCAAATCCTCGTAGCAACTTCACATTTTTCTCTAATACATCATGAGAAAAAACACCAAAACGCTTTTCCTCTAAATCATACTTTGGCACGCCATAACGATAATAGAGTCCAGCTTGCGCTCCCCAGCAGATATAGAGTGTTGAAAAGACATTTTCATCAGCCCATTTCATAATCGTTTTTAATTCATCCCAATATTGCACCTCTTCAAACGGCAATGTTTCTACTGGCGCACCGGTAATGATAAAACCATCAAAATTTTCCTCTTTAATCTCATCAAAGGTGCGATAAAAGGCATTGAGATATTCTTTATCGGTGTTTTTAGGCTGATAACTCTCTGTTGCTAAAAATACAGGCTCAATCTGTAATGAAGTATTGCCCAGCATTCTTAAAAGCTGCGTCTCTGTCACTTCTTTTAATGGCATTAAGTTTAAAATCGCAATCTTAAGGGGGCGTATATCTTGCGATACGGCGCGATCTTCATCCATTACAAATATATTTTCATTCTTCAGCACTTGATATGCCGGCAGTTGACTAGGAATTTTTACAGGCATCTTTAGCCTCCTTCATCTATCTAACCATACTCACCCAAGAGAGTTTTCTCCTGTGCAAGCTTGTAAGTTATATCTATAGTCTTCCAATAACTTTTATTACTAAAATGATCCAACAAGAAAAGAGCTGCTTAACCTTGCCTAAACAGCTCCCTTTCTTAGAGATTATTCATCTTATGAATCTCTTATTGTTGTGATTTTTCTAGAGCTTGATCAATATCTTTAATCAGGTCATTTACATCTTCTAAGCCAATTGAAAGACGAATAAGCTCCGGCAAGACACCTGCTTTTTTCAATCCTTCCTCATCTAATTGAGAATGTGTAGTTCCCGCAGGATGAATCACAAGACTCTTCGCATCAGCTACATTTGCTAGCAATGAGAAGATCTCAAGACTATCAATAAATTTAATGCTCGCCTCTTTCCCACCTTTCACACCAAAGGTAAAAATTGCCCCAACACCTTTCGGGAAATATTGCTGTGCACGCTCATAATACTCACTCGATTTAAGCCCTGGGTGCTTCACCCATGCAACATGCGGATGATTCTCTAGATGCTTTGCTACTTTAAGTGCAGATTCCGTCATTCTTTCAACACGAAGGCTTAACGTTTCTAACCCTAATAAAATTAAAAAGGCATTAAATGGGCTAATACACGCGCCTGTATCACGAAGCAATTCCACGCGGCATTTAAGGATATAAGCAAGCTCCCCAAGATCTGCGTATTGCAAGCCATGATAAGCTGCATCTGGCGTATTAAAGCCTGGATAACGAGGGTTATCTTTAAACTTAAAGTTTCCATTATCGACAATACCGCCACCAATAGAGGTCCCGTGACCACCGATATATTTTGTCAAAGAATGTACAACAACATTCACGCCATAGCTTTTAAGGTTAATTAAGTAAGGCGTGCCAAAGGTATTATCCACAATTGTCACGATTTGATGCTTCTCTGCAATGGCGACAATTTTTTCAATATTAGGAATATTAATATCGGGATTGCCGATACTCTCAAAGAAGATCGCCTTTGTTTTCTCGTTAATTGCCGCTTCTAGGCCGGCAAAATCTTCTGGCTCAATGAAGTGTACCTTGATTCCAAATTGAGATTGAAGACGATTATTAAAAAGTGTGTAAGTACCACCATAAATGGTACTAAGAGTAATGATCTCATCGCCTGGGGTTGCCACGTTTAAGACTGAATATAAAATTGCCGCCATTCCTGAACTTGTTGCAAGCCCACCAACACCACCTTCGAGCGCTGCAATACGCTTCTCTAACACATCTGTTGTTGGATTCATAATACGCGTATAAATATTCCCAGGCTTAGCAAGACCAAAGAGATCTGCTGCATGCTGTGAATCATCAAAAACGTAACTTGAGGTTTGGTAGATTGGAACGGCTCTAGAACGGGTTTCGTCAACCACTTGGCCGGCATGAAGCTGTAGAGTATCAAAACTCCAGTTTTGGGTAGTCATTAAAGAACTCCTAAATTTTATTGGTTTCACACAAGGATTGTGTAGAAGAGATAGTAATCACGCTAAGTCCAAAAAATTAGAAACGTAAACTTAGTCGCTTAAGGAATAGCTATATCGTACCCGCACTCAGAAAGCAATATCCTCTCTTAAATTCCTCTCTCTTTCAAAGAGTCACTAACCCCTTAAAATCTCAGTAATATCATGTTTTATAAAAGGTATTTACAAAACCCTAGCCGCTTTGGCGAAAACTTGCCTTTTTATTCTTGTTATCATCCTATTTATGTAATGGAATAAGTAAAGATCAAACATCCCTTTAAACCAAATGATTGCCTCCCAAAGCCCACTCTTACAATCATCAATATCACCTTAAACGCTAACCTCGCCTAATACCTCGACTAATCGTAATAAATACCCATCAGGATCTTGAACTAAAAATTGCCGCTGTCCATGCTGAAGATCATTGGCTTGATACCAACGCTCTTCTAAAGCATCAAATAAGGGATAATTTTCTCTTTCAAGCCGTTCTAAAATAGGTTTAACTGCCGGCACTTCTATTTGAAAGTTAATACCTCGCCCTAAAGGCTTCTCTAATTCCCCAGTAACCCATTGTTCTGGCTGCATCTCTTCTAGCATAACTTGTGCGCCCAATAGATCTAAATAGACAAAGCGCTCCTCTTCACTTTGATACATCACTTCAAAACCGATCAGATTCACCCAAAATGCCAAACTCTCTTGTAAGTTACTCACTATTAGTTCCGGCACCATCTTATTCCAATAAAGTGCTTTCTGATTCTCTACCATCTTTTTTCTATTCCTTTTAACTCAATACTCACTTGTAACCCAACAATAATCTGACAAAATCTCCAAGGGATCTGTTATTTCATTGAAGGCAATCCGCCCTTCACAATACTCTTATTTTTTAAAATTCCCCGAACAATCCCTCTCTTATCCCTATTCAATAGACACCCCCCTTGATTTTTCAATGTATTAACGTCATTTTATAATTAATAGAAGAAAAAAGGAGGTTTCATTATGGCAAGTGGTTGGGCAAAAGATGGTGCTGAGCAAGAACAGATTGATGCAACCGTTGATGATGCTATTGCAAGAATTAAAAGCCAAATCAAACAAGGAGAGAGCGCTATCCACTGCGAAGAATGTGATGCGCTTATCCCTGAAGCAAGAAGAATAGCGGTACCCGGCGTAACACTTTGCATTCAATGCCAAGAAGCTTTTGATAAGAAGCAGAAGGCATTTAGTGGTTATAACCGAAGAGGCAGTAAAGATAGCCAATTAAGGTGAAATTCAATCCCACTCATATTAAAAATGCCGGCAATAAAACATCTGCCGGCATTTTCTAATTTTGTTTACCGCTCATCTAAAGCGGCTAACATTGCTGATAGGGTAATTTTCAATTGATCTTACCCTTCATAAACCATTTTCCCGGCAATATAGGTTGCCGCAATCGCCCGATCATCTCCTAACGTCATCTGAATAAATAGCGTTTCCTCTAAACTTTGTGCATACCTCATTCGATATTCAATAATGGGCGTTGATTTCAAATTAAGTACAACTAAATCTGCCTCCATGCCAACTTCTAATGCGCCAATCTTATCTTCTAATGATAGCGCTTCTGCTGTGCCCTTTGTCGCTAAATAGAAAGTATGAAGTGATGAGTAAGGCGCACCATTCAATTGTGCTGCTTTATAGGCTTCATTCATTGTTTGTAAAATAGAGAAACTTGTGCCAGCGCCTAAATCTGTGGCAAGCCCTACCTTTATGGGGCGATGAGCGCTTTTTGCTTGATGGACATTAAACGCGCCAGAACCTAAAAAAAAGTTAGATGTTGGGCAATGCGCCACAGCAGAGCCCCTCTCATTTAAGATATGAAATTCTCGCTCTGTTAAATGCACGCCATGGCCATAGATTGCACGATCTCTTAATAGTCCATATTGATCATAAACATCGGTATAATCTTTCGCCTTTGGAAACAGCTCTTTGACCCATTCAATCTCTTTTATATTCTCTGAAACATGGGATTGAATCAGCGTATCTGGAAACTCAGAGGCTAAAGTGCCGATCATCTCTAACTGCTCATGCGTTGATGTTGGGGCAAATCTTGGGGTAATCACATACTCTGCTCGCCCTCTTTTATGCCATTTTTCAATCAATGCTTTTGATTCATCATACGCTTTTTGCGGTGTATCAAGTAACGCTTCTGGCGCATATCTATCCATACAGACTTTGCCGGCCATGATACGCATATTATACTTTTCGGCTTCTGCAAAAATGGCATCTACGGATTCAGGGAAAACCGTACAAAAAATGGTCGATGCCGTAACACCATTTCGGCGCTGCTCTCTTAAAAAAACTTCTGCAACTTCATCCGCGTGCGCTCTATCTTTAAAGTTTTGCTCTGCAATAAAGGTATAGTTATTGAGCCAATCGATCAACTGCTCACCATAGGCGCCAATAATTTGCGTTTGAGGATAATGGACATGGCTATCAATGAATCCCGGCATCATCAGGCTATCTCGATAATGTTTTACAGAAATATCGCCAAGAGTTGGCAAAATATCATCCGCTTTTCCAACAACACTAATTTTCCCATTCTCCATCACAATAATGGCATCTGACTCATACCAGAAACACTCCGCCATCGGATGAAAAAACGGATCTTTCTTAAACGTTAACAGCGCCCCGCGAATCGCGGTTTTAGGATGATTTACTATGACTGACATTGATGATGACCTCTATATTTTTCTGCTCTTGCCGTTAAATAGCCGATTTTAAATGCCGACAAATTAACGTTTTTTAAGAATATATTTATTTATCTTTACTAGAAGATTCTTTTTATAAAGATATCATGATTTTCTAGAAAGCACAGCTTTTCTTCCTTTTCTCAAACAGAAAAAAAAGCCCCATCGCGATACTCCAAGCTTCTATTCAAAGCCTTAGCCACATTCCATCATCTGACATATTGAAACTTTTTAAGAAACTGCGTAAAGTCAGTCATACAATAATAACCAAATTCCAAAGATCGGACTTATGCAGAAAAACAGCCCACAACCTCGTCAAGACTCGTCTGAAAAAGATCTTATTGACGATATCATCCAAAAATGGCAAGCAACTACCATTTCTGAGAATTCTTATATAGGCACAGAAATTATCGGCCGAATGGTAAGAATGAATGCTTTTATTCAGCAGCGTGTAGAAGAAAACCTCTCACGCTATGATCTCAATACCGGTGATTTTGATCTTCTTGCGGTATTGCGCCGAGAAATGGAGGAAGGTCTAACGCCTAGAAGAATTCAAGAATTGATTTTAGTTTCTTCAGGCGGCCTCTCTAATCGTATGACACGGCTTGAAGCTCGAGAACTTATCACAAGGCTTCCTGATCCCAATGACCGCCGAGGCGTGATTGTTCAATTAACAGAAACAGGAAAAACACTGATCGACATCGTTGCGCCGAGCCATCTCACCTTAGAAAATGAGCTTGTAGCAAAACTATCGACTGATGAGCAAACGACGCTCACATTACTTTTAAAAAAAATGCTTCGTACTCTAGAAAACTAAAAAGCAGAATCATTAAAGTCACTAGCCATGAAGCATCTCGTTAAGAGTATCGTGATAAACGGCTCTTAACGATTCTTGATCATCCTTAAAAATCATCAATTAATACATCAAATGAATGATCTTATAAGGATCTTCAGCCATCAAATCTCCAGGTTCGGGCGTTGTTTCATCAAACATCGATAACCCACAGCTTTCAAAAAAATGTAACGCTGGTAGATTATCAATATAAACATCGGCATAATTTGCCCCTAACTTTTCATGTGCAAATTGCATTAATGCCTGCCCAATTCCTTTTCTTTGATACGCTTTAGCAACGGCAATTCTTTCGATAGAATCTTCTTCAACGGCTAATATGCCTATCAGCTTTGATGTTTCCATTTCAAAAACACCATATAACTCGCTAATATCTGTTAAGAAGCTCTCAATCTCTTTTTCTGTTTGCAGGTAAAGCGCTTTACCTGCTAATACGTTACTTTCTGCTAAACAAGAACTTAACAACGTTGCCGCTAAAAGGATATCTTCTGCGCTTTCTAATCGCTTTAAAGTAATCTCTCCTTGCTCACTTATAGGTTGTAAAAATATATTACGCTCAATTTTTTTCATGATCTCTTCTCTTATGACTGCTTTAAACTACTTCTCTAAACCGCTTTTTATAGTCGATTCGCACTGTTTGAAAAGTAAAACTATAGCGCATGAATCAAACCAGCTTGTACAATACTGAGTAGTAAATCTTTTGCGCTTCTTATAGTGAAATCGGTTTAAAAGTGGCTGAATCAAATTGCCGGCGCATCGATTATGAGAAGCACAAAAATAGTTCTATCCGGCAGCATGCAAGCTAATTTAATACACACTTTGTGCTCTTAATACTTTTAAAATAATGTTTCTTGAGCCGAATCTACTATATAACCGATTACTCTATTATTGCGTGAATCAAGCTATGATTCACTTTAATGATTGGATAAAAAAACGCCGGCACTTTAAAAGTTACCGGCGTTTTAATCAAACTCTTATCAGCATCTGACACGATTAAACCCTTTTGTTTAATCGATACATTTAACCTTGATGACTCCTAGAACTGACTGGGATCTTCCACGCGCCCCTCTGGATGATGTTCATCATAATTTTTAGCCACTTTAGAAAACTTAGCGGTAATGATGGCGCAGATATACGCATAAATCGCACCCAATACAGCGCCAATTGGCGCGGCAATTAATAACTTATAATTAAACGCTTTTAACCCCAACATATTCGCAATAGGCTCATCAATCATTAATACAAAGCCTAATAAAATCAGTAAGTAGAGAAATGTTAAAATAAATCCTCTTCTAGCAGCGGCTAATCTAAAAGTACCATCTAAAGGTTTATTCCCATATCCACTCATCCAAAACCCGAGAATTAAGCCTAAAGGGAGAACTGCTGAGAAAGTAATGATAGAAAATGGCACAATACGACTGAGCTGAATCGCGTCTTGAATGCGATCTGCCACCATAATATTTAAAACGGTATAAGCAATGGCAAAGGTAATTAACGTAAAAAGCCCAAATAGATAGAAAAATGTTAAGGTAATTCGTCCACGCTGATTCTCTTGATATCTTTGATTTGCTGGGATTGTCATGACAAACTCCTTGTATTCCATGTTTAACGATTAATTTCCCAATTTGCTACTGACTATTATTTTATCATATTGACAGTTTCTTAGGATTTTATTCTTAAGGTAGAAAGAAGATCTTGCCAAGATTTATGGAGTGTAAAATAGTGTGGGGATTCAAATGTCACAAAAATCGCGCTAACTTTTAAAAGATATTTTTAGAAATCACTCTTAAATTAAGAATTTCCCATACAAATACGCTCTTCCTAAGACAAACGCTGTAATATAAATCCCATGATAAAATGGCGATTCATAGAACTTAGGGATTATGACGATGAAAATTCTTCACACAGCTGATTGGCATTTAGGAAAACTCATTCACGGTATTTATATGACTGAGGATCAAGCCTATCTGCTTGACCTTTTAATTGAGTATATCGAAGCTGAAAAACCTGACCTGATCATTATTGCCGGCGATATTTATGATCGTGCAATTCCGCCAGTGGAAGCTGTTGAGCTTTTAAATCATTTTCTCAACCGTGTTGCTTTAAAACTTCATATTCCGATTATCGCTATTAGCGGTAATCACGATAGCCCCAAGCGCCTGATGTTTGGAAGCACCTTCTTACAAGATAAAAACTGCCACCTCATCACAACAATAGATCCAAACTTTACGCCGATTATATTTAACGATGAATATGGTGAAATCCACTGCTACCCAATTCCTTATGTAGAACCTGCTGAAATTAGAGCGCTCTATCAAAACCCGAGCATCACAAGCCATGATGCGGCCTTTAAAGCGCTCATGAAGCATTTAACCCCAAAGCTTGATCCTAATGCTCGAAACATCCTTATTTTACATGCATTTGTCATTCACTCTTCAACGCCGGAAAAACTCACCTCAGAATCTGAAAGACCACTTGCTATTGGCGGCTCTGAGTATATCTCAGCCGATTACTTTAAAGACTTTGACTATGTCGCGCTTGGGCACCTTCATCAAGCCCATAAAATTAAGAATGAAACCATTCGCTATTCAGGCTCTTTACTTAAATACTCCCTCTCAGAGGCGCATCACGAAAAAGGAATTTTACAACTGCATTTGCCGGCAAAAGGGGACCCTATTGAGATCGAGAAGATTGTCTTTACCCCTAAACGGGATTTACGGGAAGTCAGAGGGACACTTAAAGAGATGCTAACAATGCCGGAAAGCCAAGATTATATCTTTGTCACCTTACTTGATGAAACTCCTGTACTTCAACCGATGGAACAAATTCGCACCGTTTTCCCCAATGCCATGCATGTTCGGCGCGACTTACAAAAATCAAGATCACGAGAAGAAGATCAAACAAAGCTTAAGGAGATTCAAACTCACGATGATCTCTCTTTATTTCAAGGTTTTTATCAGACGCTTATTGAGCGTGAAGCTAGCCCTGAAACTTTAGCAATCTTTAGCAAATCCCTTGCCGAGCTTGAGCAAGATACGACCAGTAACATCCTTATAAAAGACCAAAAATAGGAGAATAACATGCGCCCGCTTAAACTTACGCTCACTGCTTTTGGTCCTTATCATGAAACTGAAATCATCGATTTTGAAGCACTCAAACCGTATGATCTTTTTGTTATCTCCGGCAATACCGGTGCTGGGAAAACTTCTATTTTTGATGGAATCTCTTATGCCCTATTTGGCGGCGCTAGTGGTGAAGATCGTAAAGAAGCAACTTCCCTTCGTAGCGATTTTGCGCCAGATGAATTACCCACATCAGCAGAACTCCTCTTTTCCCTTCGCGGAAAAGCTTACAGAGTCTTTCGTCAGCTTCCTTATACCAAGTCCGGCAATAAGAGCCAAACCCCAGGAAAAGCTGAACTTTATGAGATTGATTTAGAGAGTAATGATCTATTTGCGGAAGTGAGTGCCGTTGATCGGCATATTACCTCAGAAGTTGATCGTAAAATTTTAGAGCTTATCGGATTAAATAAAGCGCAGTTCAATCAACTTGTGATGCTGCCTCAAGGAGAGTATCAACGATTTCTCACCTCAAGCACGAATGAGAAAGAAGCCATTTTACGTACCGTTTTTAATACTGAGAAATATCAAACGCTCATTACAAATCTTAAAATGAAACGAGATGCACAAAATGATCGTGTTATTCGTCTAAGCGGCGCTCAATCACAACTCTTACAATCCCTTTTCACACAACTGCCGGCTCGAGATTCCTTACTCTTCTCTTATCAGAAAGATGAAAACGGACTTCTCAAAAAAGAAATCCCTGTCATCAATCCGCATCAAGCTTTAAGCGGTTTAGCCATTGAAGCGACTTATTATGAAGAAAATCTTCAAAAAATGGCTGATAACATCACTCTCAAAAAACACACAATTCAAGATCTTCAAACAACTATTGCAAAAGCTGAATCGATCAATCAAGCCTTTACCCAGTTAGAAGCTACCCAGCAAGCACTACAAAAAGCGCAAGCACAAGAAGCGGTCATTCAAAAAGCGCGAAAAAGTCTTGAGCTTGCCGAGCAAGCAGAGCCTATAGCACAGCCCTTTGAAACCCTCACTCGTTTGAGAGCAGATGCAAAAATTGCAATGACAAAGCTTAAAACAAGTGAAGCTGAGTTAGCCCAAATAACGCAAATAGCAGCAGAGGCGAGCAAACAACATGCGTTAGAGATCGCTAAAGAGCATCAAAGATCAGCACTCTCTAAAGAAATTATCATGCTAGAGAGCAATCAGCCACGAGTAGCAGCCTTGGCAAAACTTCAAACTGAACATCAAAATTTTACTACAAGCTATGAAGATTTAAGCAAACAACTTGCCGTACAAAAAGGGGATATTGATACCCAAGCTAACAATAGAGCTGCCCAGACTATTACGCTTGAAACAACAGAAAAAGCAGCAATGCCAGCATTTCAGCTCACAAACTACTTACAAAAGCTATCAGAATTAAAAACTATTTTAATAGCCCAGGATGAAAAACAAGTAGCTTTAATACAAGCACAAGAAGCGCTTATTAATGATCAAAAATTAGCAGAAACAGCACAACAGCAATTTGATCTCATTTCTCAAAATTGGCTGACAAATCAAGCCCAACTGTTAGCCCAATCACTACAATCTGGAGATCCTTGCCCTGTTTGCGGGAGCTGCGAACATCCCGCTATTGATGGCAAATTTAACGCATTACCCCATCCGGCAGATAATGAATCAGACCAACAAGCATTAACACAAGCACAAACAACAATGATTGCAGCCAATACACAATATCAGCAATCGCAATTACAAGTAAAACAGCTCTCTAAAGAGCTCCTTAAATCTCAGCAGCAAAACGCCGATAAGTATCAAGAGATTCAGCACTTTTACCAAAGTGAAGAGGCTGATTTATTAGCGTCTTTTCAGTTCCCGAAAATCCTTGAAAATACCGATTTAATCGAACTTAATGCATTAATAACTCAAGTTAACGAAGCAAAAGAGAGTTCCAACAAAAGTCATCAAATGGCTATTAAACAACGTATGCAGCTAAAAGTTGTGGAAACAGAACTCACAGCGCTACGAGAAAAGTTTGAGAAAACGCAAGAAGCTCAACGCCAACTAGAAACCACGCTCACTACTAAAAATGCTGAGATCGCCGCGATTACGGCAATGATTCCTAAGGCGCTACAAGATGTCGCGGTCTTTCAACAAAACTTAGATCAGCAAAAAAAAGCCCTATCTCTACTTAATAGCGCACTAGACGCAGCGCTACTTGCTAAAACGGAAAATGATCAAAAACTTGCGGTATTAACAAATCAAGTTGCGCATGAAAAATCAGCCGTTGATAATCTCGTTAATGCCGGCATTGAAGCTCGAAAAATGCTCGATTTAGCATTAATTGAGGCAGGATTTATCACAAAAGATGATCATGGCGACATCACTGCCGATAAATCAGCCTTTATTGCAGCAAGATTAATGCCATCTGAAATGCGTATGCTTAGAGAAACAATCCAACATTATGACCAACAAATTGAAGTTCTCAAACAACAAATAATTATCTTAGAAGCACAGCTTAAAGATCAAACCACGACTGATCTTTCTAAGCTTAAAGCAACGCTTCAAGAAGAAGAAACCGCCTTACAAGTACTTAATGAAAGCGCAATTTCTGCAAAGCATGCACTTAAAACTATTAAACAAGCTACTGAAAAAATCCAAGAAAATGCAAAATCATTGGAAAAAGAGCGCTCATACCTGCAAAAAATTATTGAAGTCCATGATCTTTTGCGAGGCGATAATCCACAAAAGCTCTCCTTTGAACGTTTTATCCTCATTGCGTACTTTGAACAAGTGATTGATGCGGCAAACCTTCGTTTGCAACAGATGACAAATGGTCAATTTGAGTTTATCCGCTCAGAAAATCTTGCTTCTCATGGCAAACAAAGTGGGCTTGATCTCGATATTTATGATGCTTATACGGGGGAGGCTCGTGATGTCAAAACCCTCTCCGGTGGAGAGAAATTTAAAGCCTCGCTCAGCCTTTCTCTTGGAATGGCAGATACTATTCAATCACACCAAGGAGGAATCTCTATTGATACACTCTTTATTGATGAAGGCTTTGGCTCTCTAGATGAAGAATCTTTACTTCAGGCTTTAGATGTTCTTATTGATCTACAAAACTCTGGCAAAATGATCGGCGTGATCTCCCATGTTGAAGAACTCAAGCAGACATTACCGGCAAGAATTGAAGTCACAAAAACTAAAGGTGGCTTTAGTAAAACAAAGATTATTACCCAAGATTCTCAATAAAATGAATAGCTAAACGATGATCTTGTTATCAAGCTGACATTTTCTTTACGCATAATCATCTCTTTAATAAGGGAAATATTATCGTAAGGATTGAAGATGAAATATGACGTTGCAATTGTCGGCAGTGGGATCTTAGGATTAAGTCATGCTTATGCCGCTGCTGAAAAGGGCTTAAAAGTCCTGCTTTTAGAAAGAGATCAGATGCCAAGAGGTGCATCAATTCAAAATTTTGGCTTTGCGATGCAGCTTGGGCAAGCCCCTGGTGAAATGTTGGAGCTCGCAAAAACAAGCCGAGAAATCTGGCAACATTTTGCAAAAGAGGCTCAATTTGATAGTTTTCAGCAGGGATCTCTACTTTTTGCTCGCAATGAGCTTGAGGCGAGCTTATTAGAATCATTTTATGAAACACGGGGAAAATCACAATATCCGTGCCAATTACTCACTGAAAAAGAGATTGCCCTTTTATATCAGGGGCAATTTTCCCACTTTAAACGCGCACTTCACGGCACGGAAGATCAAGTCATTTATTCAAGAGAAGCCATTTTACAACTCGCCAAATGGATCGCTGAGCACCCGAATGTTACGGCTCATTACAAAACGCTTGTTTATGAGATTGATCCTGATAAAGGTCTCTTAAAATCCTCTCAAGGAAATTTTACGGCCAATCACATCTTTGTCTGCTGCGGTCATGATTATCAAACACTCTTTGCTAAGGAGATTGCTGCGCTCAACCCTATTGTCTGCCGTTTACAGATGCTCCGCGCAACACCAACTCACGACATTCAGCTACAACATGCGCTTTTTACAGGATTAAGCTGCCTGCATTACGATGCCTTTGCCGGATTACCAGAAATCAAAGCCTTACAAGAAAAAGTCGTAAGTGAGACCCCACTTTTAGATCAATATAAAATCCACCTTCTCATAACCCCCACTCCTTATGGAGATCTTATTATAGGGGATTCTCACGATTATCACGAAGAAGTTCTCCCTTTTAATAATGCGAAGATCGACCAATTAATCCAATCATTAGCAGAAGAAGTACTCGAACAAAAAATCATGATAAAAGAGCGCTGGCAAGGTGTTTATGGGGCAAAAGGAGAAGAGCCTATCTCCATTCTTACACCAAGCGATAAGGTCTCTATCGTATTAATGCGTACAGGACTTGGTATGAGTGTGGGCCCTGCTTTAGGTTTAAAAAACATCTCCCAATATCTCAATCACTAAGCTGGAAATTATGACTATTTTCCCTAGATAATTTCTGTCTAAAAATATCTAGGGATTTCAGAAAAAATATTAAACCTCTAAAACTTTTGGTTCTCTAAAGTGAGGCATTTACAGACTTTTAATCTAATTTTCCACATAAAAAATATTTTATACTATTGAATTTCAGTTCATTGAAACTAAATTAGATACCATTTTCAAATAACGCTATAAACACATTAATTCGCATCATCACAACCAATCAAACAACAAATTCTAGATGTAAATCTCTATCAAGACTGCGGCAATAAACCTTACAAAACCGTCTGAAACATCCCACTTACCCCTTGATCAAGACAGCTAAACCATTGACGTTAAAAATCTTCAGTGTAACGATAAGGTCTCCACTATTAGAGAAATTTCTCTATATAAAAAGCGTCACAAGGAGAGGGAAATCCAATGAAAGTACAAGCTGCTGTTGTCAGAGAAAACCTCAAAGAATTTTCGATTGAAAACTTAACAATAAGAGCACCCCAAAAAAATGAAGTACTCGTTAAAATTGTGGGCGTTGGTCTTTGCCATACTGATCTTTTAACAAAAAGCAGCCCCGATATTTTCCCAAGCCCTGCTGTTTTAGGTCATGAAGGGGCTGGTATTGTCGAAGCAATAGGGGATGATATTACCGATCTAAATGTCGGCGATCATGTAGTGTTAACCTTTGCCTCATGTGGGAAATGCCCCAACTGTTTAAATCAACAGCCCGCTTACTGCGAGCAGTTCTTTAAGGCCTCCTTTACCGAAAAAGAGGTCTACCAAGATGAACATCACCACCCTATCTTTGGTGGTTTCTTTGGGCAATCATCATTTGCAACTTATGCAATTGCGGATTACCGCTCTGTCGTTAAGATCTCCAAAAATGCTCCACTCAAACTGTTAGGACCTCTTGGATGTGGTATTCAAACAGGGGCTGGCGCAATTTTTAATACCTTAAAACCCAAAAAAGGAAGCTCCATTGTCATCTTTGGTGCTGGCGCTGTAGGTTTATCGGCACTACTTGCTGCGATTATAGCGCAGTGCTCCCCCATTATTATGGTAGATATGAAAGAAGAGCGCCTTTCACTCGCTAAAAAACTTGGGGCAACACATACCATTAATGGCTCTGAGGATGTTGTTAAAAAAATTAAAGCACTCTCTGATGATAAAGGTGTCAACTACACGCTTGAATGCACGGGAATTCCTGCGGTATTACGTCAAGCGGTTGATGTTTTAGCATTTCTTGGCACCTGCGGCGTTATTGGTGCGGCTGATCCTAAAGCTGAAGTCTCCCTCAATATTAATCAGATCTTAAATGGTAAAACAGTAAGAGGCATCATTGAAGGGGATAGCAATCCTTATGAGTTCATTCCACAGCTTATTAAACTTTGGGAAGAAGGAAAATTTCCTTTTGATCAATTTATTAAAGAATATCCTTTAGCAGATATTAATCTGGCAATCACAGAGACTCACCAAGGAGAAGTTATCAAGGCAGTTTTAATTCCTTAATCATTTAAATGGAGAAAGATGATGAAAACTATCACACAAATATTAACCGATCGACAAGCAACAACGGAAGAAGCTTTAGCCGCATTTGATCAATTAGCTGCGGTTCCTTTAGATTTCCTACTAGGGCGCTGGCGGGGGTTTGAAATCGATACCAATCACCCTACTGGTGGAAACTTAGAAAATAGTGGCTGGTATGGCAAAGTATTTAAAGATTTTGAAAATGTCTATCCATTGGTTTATTACACCGAAGATAAAAAAGGGCTATTTGCTGGCGATCCCTTACTCATTGTTGGAAAAACTTCCGCACAATCATCACATGAAGAGATTCAAAAAATCTTAACAAAAGCTCGTTCTAAAACCTCTCACGCGCGAATTAGAATGCTTGAGCATCGCGGCGTTAGTAGTGCAACAATGATTTATGATAATTTTCCGATTAATGATATCTTTCGGAAAATTGATGACAACAGAATCTTAGGTGTTATGGATTTTAAAGGGTCTGATGAGCCTTACTTCTTTGTATTAGAAAGAGATGATCAAGCTTTTGTGATCGATTTCTAATACACATTTTTCAAATATTTCTCATATCATTAAAACCGCCATTTATGGGCGGTTTTCTATAATCTATACGCCTCTATTGTTTAGAAATATATGTTATCCGCCTGATGAATTCCTGAACTCAATTTCACATGCTAAAATACCAGACAATTTCACAACTTTAGCTAGGCAAAAAAATAAGATATGAATAGTAGTTATCCTCGAGCCCTCTTGCATCGCCGTATGGGCGCGCTGTTATACGATATCCTCTGTATTACGGCCTTAATTCTTTTAGTTGGAGTTTTCTTTTTTATTATTAATGGCGGAGAAGAGATCACAGCTGAAGATGTCGTTCTGCGTCAAGTGATGCGAGTATTTATTGTTTTAACACCTATTGCCTATTTCCTCTTCTTTTGGATGAGAGACGCCCACACAACAGGAATGCGAGCTTGGCGTCTTCGTATTCAAAGACTAGATGGCACCCCAATTACTGGCACTATTGCACTTATTAGATTAGGCTTTGCTATTATTAGCTGGATTCCGCTAGGATTAGGTTATTGGTGGGTTTTTGTCTCCCCGACGCGCCTATCTTGGCATGATCGTCTTTCAGGTACTGAAATTATTCAACTTCCGAAACAAGAGAAAAAGAAAAAGCCTTAAATCATGAAAAAAATTGCCCTCAAAACCCTCCCAATCCCTGTACAAAAACGTACTGTTTCATGGGATCTTGAGAATGCTGCAAATTTTGCACTTCATCTTGTCAATTCTGCTAAAAACTGTGATCGCACCTTAATTGTGATTGTGAACAACATGCGCAAAGCAGAAAGTCTTGCTGAAAACTGTGCTTTTTTTGGGGGCAAGGCAACTATTTTCCCTGATACAGAAACACTTCCTTATGATCCATTTTCGCCACAAATTGATATCATCTCCCAAAGGTTATCAACCCTCTATCATTTAAAGGAAGGTGAAAAATCGATCGTCATTGTAACGATTCCAACACTTTTACAACGACTCCCCCCACGAAGCTTTTTTGATGCTAATGTTCTTATCTTTAAGAAAGAGCAAGTTATCGATCGAGAGCTTTTTCGTAGTAACCTTGAAAATGCTGGCTATCTTGCAGTTAACAATGTGCTTTCGCCAGGGGAATTTTCTGCAAGAGGCTCCCTATTTGATCTTTTCCCCATGGGAGAAACAGCGCCTCTTCGAATTGATTTTTTTGATAATGAAATTGATACGATTCGCACCTTCGATCCTGAAACAGGTGATACGCTCAAGACCTTTCAAACGCTATCACTTCTACCCACTCGTGAATTGAATATGAGTGATAAAGGCCTGCAAACCTTTAAACAAAAATATCAAACAAGCTTTACTGATA
This sequence comes from Ignatzschineria rhizosphaerae, assembly GCF_022655595.1. Taxonomy (NCBI): domain Bacteria; kingdom Pseudomonadati; phylum Pseudomonadota; class Gammaproteobacteria; order Cardiobacteriales; family Ignatzschineriaceae; genus Ignatzschineria; species Ignatzschineria rhizosphaerae. The sequence goes on along the minus strand of NZ_CP093379.1, from coordinate 2,972,494 downwards.
ATGAAGCGCTTCTTAAAAAATCATATATTTATCAAGAAACAATCAAAGGTAATTTACCTTCTGGTATTGAGAGCTATTTGCCTCTTTTCTTTGAAGAGACTGCTACATTTTTTGATTACCTCCCTAAAGAGACAACAATTTTACTCTACCCAGAGCTTGAAGATGAGGGATTACGCTTTCATGAGCTCATTGAGACGCGCTTTGAACGTTATCGTCATGATAGTGAAAAGCCAATACTGCCACCAGCAAGACTCTATCTCACGCCCCAAGGCTTAGAAAATCAGATTCAACAATATCCGATCGTATCGGTTAATTTCCTTACACAATTTCAACCATCTATTAATCTACAAGATTTAAAAACACAAGCCGATCACGGTAAAATCCCCTATATTTTATGTGCAGAAACCTCAGGAAGACGAGAGAATATCCTCAATCGCCTTGCAAATGAAGAGATCACTCCTCAAGTTTACGACTCTATTGAAGAAGCTTTTCAAAACCCTAAGTCATTACTGCTCGTTACTGGTGCATTAACCCAAGGATTTTCAAACCAAGATCCTCTCTTTAGATTAATTACAGAGGCTGAATTTTTAGGCGTTAAACCTCGAGAGTACCGAGCTAAAAGTAAGGTTGCAGATATTGAAGCGATGCTCACAAATCTCGATACCTTAGAGATTGGAGATCCTATTATTCATATTAATCATGGTATCGGCCGTTATGCCGGCATGGATATTATTGATGATACTGAACTTGTCGTCATTCAATATAAAGATAATGCAAAACTATATGTCCCTGTAACCTCTCTTGATCTCTTATCCAAGTATTCTGGTAGTGAAAAAAAATCCGCCCCATTACATAAACTAGGCTCCGATCAATGGGATAAAGCCCGCCGAAAAGCAGCGGAGAAAGCAAATGATACGGCAGCTGAGCTATTAGACATTTATTCTAGGCGAGAAGCCCAAGATGGCAAACAGATGCGTATTCCTGATGAATATGAACAATTTGCCGCAAGTTTCCCTTATAACACGACTCCGGATCAACAAAAAGCGATCGATAGCGTCCTTTTTGACCTTGAACAAGGAAAAATGGATCGAATCGTCTGTGGCGATGTAGGCTTTGGGAAAACAGAAGTAGCTATTCGCGCCGCTTTTATGGCAGCGATGAATGGTTATCAAGTTGCTATTTTAGCACCGACAACGCTACTTGCAGAACAACACGCGACAGCTTTTGAGGATCGCTTTGCCGATTGGCCACTAAAGATCGCAGCACTGTCTCGTTTTCGAAAAACTAAAGAGACTAAGGAGATTCTTGCATCGCTAGAAAAAGGGAATATCGATATTGTCATCGGTACACATCGTTTGCTGTCAGAAGATACCATTTTTAAAAATCTAGGCCTTGTGATCATTGATGAGGAACACCGCTTTGGCGTCAAGCAAAAAGAGCGATTACGCGAACTTCGTGCAGAAGTAAACTTTATGGCGATGACAGCAACTCCTATTCCCCGTACCTTAAATATGGGTCTAACAGGATTAAAAGCTCTCTCTATCATCGCAACACCCCCTGAAAATCGGATTGCGGTAAAAACCTTTGTCAATGAATGGAGCGATGAACTGATCATCGAGGCTTGTACTCGAGAATTTAAACGAGGAGGTCAGGTCTACTTCCTACACAATGAAGTTAAAAGTATTACCGCAGTAGAAGATCGCCTTCTAGAATTAATGCCAGATATCTCTATTGGCGTTGCCCACGGTCAAATGAATGAGACAGAATTAGAAAAGGTCATGCTCGATTTTTATCATCACCGTATTAACATCCTACTATGTACCACTATCATTGAATCAGGTATTGATGTCCCTAATGCTAATACTGTCATTATTAATAAAGCTGATCATTTAGGATTAGCGCAATTACATCAAATTCGTGGAAGAGTTGGTAGATCCCATCACAGGGCTTTCTGTTACCTCATCGTGCCAGAATATGCAGCAATGACAACGGATGCAAAAAAACGAATAGAGGCAATAGCAACCACAGATACTCTTGGCGCTGGCTTTATGCTTGCTAATCATGATCTTGAAATTCGAGGCGCTGGAGAATTACTAGGGGATGCCCAAAGTGGGGAAATTAATGCCATCGGCTTCTCCCTCTATATGGAACTCTTAAGTGAAGCTGCCGAAATGATTAAACGAGGCGGGAAACTGGATATCGCCGATCCTTTTAATAAAGGCCTTGAAATTAGCATTGGCGTTCCGGCACTGATTCAAGAAGATTTTATTTTTGATGTTTCAGCTAGACTTTCATTCTACAAACGGATCGCAAGTAGCAAAACTCAAGATGAACTTGATCAGATTCAAATAGAGATGATTGATCGTTTTGGGTTACTTCCAGATTCTACTAAACGACTCTTTAAACTTGCAGAGCTAAAGCTAAAAGCAAAACCTCTCAATCTTAAAAAAATTGAAGCGAATCAAAATGGCGTGCGTATTATTTTCGGAGAGCATCCTCGAATTAATCCCCAAAAATTAATCTCTCTTATTCAAGATCGTCCACATTTTTATCAATTACAAGGACAAGATGCGCTACGCTATGTACTACCATTAGAAAACCCTGAAACACGGATTAATGCCATTAGTAAATTAATAGATAACATTAGTTGATTCACTATAAATTTTACTATTTTGAATCAAAAGGATAGGTAATATAATTCTTTTTGTTTATTTGAATATTATTCTTAAGGGTATAGACTAACCTCCATTATTATATCTATAAGATCTCTATAGATCTTATAGATAAAAGTTATTGCTATGAAAAAGGACTTCACAATGAAAAAACTCTCAATTGTCGTGCTCGCAGCAGGACTTGGTTCACGTATGAAATCTGCGCTTCCAAAACCTCTACATAAAATTGGGGGAAAACCAATGCTAGAGCATGTTTTAGAGAGTGCTCGTCAATTAAATCCGGATCGCCTCATTGTCGTTTATGGTCATCGTGGTGAAGAACTACAAGCAGCTTTTGCACATCATGAAGATATTACTTGGGCAAAACAAGAGACGTTTGAAGGTACAGGAGATGCAATGAAATATGCACTTCCTTATACTATTGAAGATTCAACAGTCCTTGTATTGTACGGAGATACTCCGCTTATCAACGCAGAGACCTTAGAAGAGTTAGTGAATAATGCCGAAAGAACTCGTTTAAATTGGTTAATCTCAACTTTTGATAATCCTACAGGTTATGGCCGTATTATCCGTGATCATAATAACCATATGATTGCAATTATCGAAGAAAAAGATGCCAATGAAGCCCAAAAGCAGATTAAAGAGATTAATACAGGCATCTTTGCTGTTTGCCAAAAATTTTTAACAGAAGCACTGCCACAAATTGATAATAACAACCAACAAGAAGAATATTATCTAACGGATATTGCCAAACTTGCGGCAAATAATGAAATTACTATTCATACCTTTAATGAAGCTCCTGAACTTATTCAAGGCGTAAATGACCGCGTACAACTTGCTACACTAGAGCGCTATTATCAAAAAGAGATGGCTAAAAAATTAATGCTCAATGGCGTTACGATTGATGATCCTGAATCATTAACAATTCGAGGCAAAATTCAAAATGATTTAGATTGTCATATTGAGCCTAATGTCATTTTAGAAGGTAATATCGTTCTTGGAAAAAATGTAACAATTCGTACTGGCTCAGTCCTAAGAGATGTTGTCATTGCTGATAATACAACCATTCACCCGTATTCTGTGATTGAAATGGCATCGATCGGCAAAAATGCAGATATTGGACCTTTCGCACGTATTCGTGAAAATACAAAACTTGGCGATAATACACGCATTGGTAACTTTGTGGAAACGAAGAATACAACATTAGGCAATGGTTCTAAAGCAGGCCACTTAACCTATCTTGGGGATGCCACAATTGGGGAAGGAAGTAATATTGGTGCTGGTACCATTACTTGTAATTACGATGGCGCTAATAAATATCCTACAATTATCGGAGATCACGCATTTATCGGCTCAAATAGCTCACTTGTAGCGCCGTTAAAGGTTGGGAACCACGCAGCAACGGCGGCTGGTTCTATTGTGCCTAAAGATGTGAAAGATCATGAACTTGTTCGCAATAAACTAGAAGTGATTCATGTTGAAAACTGGGAACAACCTCATAAAGAAAAGTAGATATCAGGCTCATTAAAAACTTAAAAGAATCAAAAAAGGTTTTTTATAAAACAAAAACCTTTTAATATCAACAACTAAAAGAAAAACCTAAACCCCCAGATTATTCATTAATCTACCGTTGCACCAAAGATTGACTATTTTCAATATATTGCGCAATATTTGGTGTTACAATATGATTATTGATAATAAAAGAGCTGTTACAGAACATAAGCGCCAAGAGCAGAAGCGATTTATCCAAGATAGCAGCAAGACAATTTTAATTTGAGTACGCATTCAAAAGGAATACTAGTATGAAAAAATTACTTCTCGTTGCAGCTTCATTCGCAGCCCTAGCGGCACCAACATTTGCACAGGTAGATCCTGATCTTGCATCGGCTTCAGGTTGTTTTGCTTGCCATCGCCAAGATAGTAAATTGATTGGACCAAGCTATGATGAAGTATATGAAAAATATAAAGATGATGCAGATGCTGAAACTTACCTTGTTGAAAAAGTCAAAAATGGTGGTGCAGGTGTTTGGGGTCCAATCCCAATGGCACCAAACCTTCATATTCCAGCAGATACTATCACATTATTAGTTGAGCAAATCTTACATAAAAAATAGTATCAACTTTTCAACAAACCAATAAAAACGCTGACCTTATTTAGATCAGCGTTTTTTTATTCCCTATTTGTATAGCTAAGAAGAGTTCTTATAGTCGATTCGGTTTAAAAGTGACAGAATCAGATTGCCGGCGCATCGGTTATGAGAAGCACAAAAATCATTCTATCCGGCATCCTGTAAGCTGATTTGATGTACAAAACAGGGTTTACCAAACCAAATTGGCTATAATGCCTCATCGAAAAAAATTTAGATCACGCTAAAGCAATCCCGTTTTAATCAATGCTTCTAATACCTCATCAGCACTATCAGCCATTATAAATTTATTAAGATCTTCTTTAACAATCATCTCATGCTTCAAAAACTGAGATTCAAACCACCCCATTAATGGCTGCCAGAAATCACTATCCACCAAAATAACAGGCTTCATCTTCATCTTTTTAGTCTGCATCAATGTAATCGCTTCCATGAGCTCATCCAAAGTCCCAAAGCCTCCTGGGACACAAATATAAGCCGCAGAATAATCCATAAAAATTGTTTTTCTTGTTAAAAAATGTTCAAAAAACAGCGACACATCCTGATAAGGATTTGGCGACTGCTCTCTTGGTAGCTTGATATTTAGCCCAATTGACTGCCCTTTCTCCCCTAACTGACAACCTTTATTTCCCGCCTCCATCACGCCAGGTCCACCACCTGTAATAATCGAGATACCTCTTGCAGAAAGCTTCTCTGCAATTTCAAGCGCGATTTGATAACTTCGGTGAGTAGAACTTAAACGTGCAGAACCAAAAATACTCACAGCAGGGCCTAAATCCATAAGCGTCTCAACCGCCGCCTTAAGCTCCGCATTCACTAATTCTAAATCAAATAGCTCAGGACTTCTTAAGCAAAGCGCATCTGACTTATCGATAGTTTCTGATTCATGACGCTGATCCATTCCTCTAACTCCCTTTGATGTAATCGAACAATAAAGAACGAGTTAGGATAACGTAAGCCCTCTTCATACTCAACATCTATCCCTGCATCAAAAATATTAATAGCGCAAAGACTGATGATCAACTACGCTTTTCAAGTCATTTCCCACAATAATCTATAGTGAAATAGGTTCAAAATAGGCTGATTTAAATGCCGGCATATCGGCTATTAACGATAAGAGATATGTTCTATCTGGCCTCTTACAAGTACTATTTAATAGGTACCTTTATAGATTTATGTACGGCTGGAGGGAATGTTTCATGTTCTTCCTAAAACCCCGTGCCCGCTGTTTAAGACTTACTTTTCTTAAACCAAATCGACTATATTATCCGGTGCTGGTCTGAAACTTTTCAGAAATAAGATCATTCTATAATGGATGATTAAGATAAACATCAAACCGAGTATTAGGCGATTCAACAGAATGATTTGGCCTTTTATCTGCGACAAAAGTTGCCCCTTTCGGACGTTTGACAACAACTCGAGGAACACCACTTTCTATTGCCATTAATAATAAAGATTCACTATCTAAATCAGCACCCACAAGATTACGAATAATCCGTAACTCTTTTTTCACTAATGCTGACTTTTTACGTTCTGGGTACATCGGATCCATATAGATCGCATCCGCAAAAGGTGCTGCTAAATTAAGCTCAATCATACGTCTTAAATAGACAATTGAATCTTCCTTTTCTAAGATAAACTGCTGCGAAAAATCTTCAGATGGCAATTCACTCAACGCATTTGCTAAGAGTAGTTGTAATATTGGATTTCGTTCAAACATTGTGACATTGAATCCCGCAAAAAAAAGCATGCAAGCATCTCGCCCTAATCCTGCAGTCATATCTAACACTGATTTTTGCTCAGTACTTTTCCAACCTAATGCGCGTAACAAAGGCTCTTGGGCTTTATTAATATGTTGCATGCGATAACGCATTTTTTTAGAGAAAAAATCAATCTCCAAATGCCCTGCTTCTAAATCATTCCAATAGAATTTTTTACCATCCCATACAAAACGATTTTCTGTTTCTAAATATGCATCTGTCAGCTCAGAGACAATATAACTCGGCAATGTTGATACGTTATCATGCCCTTTTTTAGTAACCTCAAATGGATAGCCCATTACTCTTTCTCTCTACTTAAATAGCATTCTGCCAAATGATCATCTATAAAACCCGCCGCTTGTAAGAAGGCATACGCCGCTGTACTTCCAAAAAACTTAAAACCAAACTTTTTAAACTCTTTAGCTATCTCATCTGATAAAGGGGTTACCGCAGGTGATAACTCATTTTCCCCATAATGATTCACTATCTGCGCACCCCCTATTTTTTGCCAAAAATAATTTTGGAATGTATCTACCTCTTTAATAAAACGTAAATAGGTTTTAGCATTATGAATCATGGCATTAATTTTTAATCGATTACGGATAATACCATCATCTAGCAATAAGCGTTCAACATCAGCTTCATCCATCTGGCTCATTTTGATTGGATCAAATTCTAAAAAGGCGCTACGGTATCCTTCTCTTTTAGAAAGGACTGTCCACCATGAAAGTCCTGCATGTTGCGTTTCTAATAAAAAAAGCTCAAAAAGTGATTGCTCATCCTTATTGAGTTTTCCCCACTCTTCATCATGATATGATTGATATAAAGCCTGATTTCCACACCATCTACAACGTGACTTTTGTGTCATATATTTCCTCTTTATTCCTCAAAGTAATCGATTAAAAGGCTTATCCTACGCTATAAAGCGACCTATCGTAAGCAGGTATTAACTAAACTTATAATGAGTTATTTTATCTATTTTTTTCCTTTTCTTTGAAGATAATTTTAAAAAAATCCCCATAAAATAAATGATTATTAAAGCACTCATAGCGTTATTTGATAAAAATTAAATGATTGAAAAGCTTGAACTCCCTTTGAACATCTGCCTATATTATAGTCAACTCTACTCTATTTTTACTTCGATCATCATACTTCTGCAACAGAAGTTGTCTTCTTTGTTACAACATATTTTAGTAAAAAATACATTTTATAAAAATAATAAATAACATTGGGGGATAAATACCATGAATACGAATTTAAACAAAAAACTACGCTATCAAGATTTCTTAGATAAAGTTGTTTCTGCCGAGGAAGCAGCCTCTTGGATTAAAGATGGTATGACTCTTGGAATGAGTGGCTTTACACTATTTGGCGAACCAAAAGTCTTTCCTAGAGCACTCGCTGAGCGAGGCAAAACAGAAAAATTCAAAATCAATCTTTTTACCGGAGCCTCTTTAGGTCCCGATGCTGATGAAGCAATGGCAGAAGCAGATATCATTAATCTTAGGCTACCTTATCAAGCCAATCCGGTCATGCGTCAAAAAATTAATAAAGGAGAAATAAAGTATATTGATCAACATCTTTCTCATACCGCAGAAACTATTCGCCAAGGAAACCTAGGGAAAATTGATTATGCAATTATTGAAGCTGCGGCAATTACGGAAGATGGACTAATTATCCCCACAGGCTCTGTTGGGAACTCTCCTATTTTTGTTGAAAAGGCAGACTATGTCATTATTGAACTCAATACTAGTGCGCCTGATAGCTATGAGGGAATCCATGATATCTATATGCCAAAAGAACAAGGGGAAGGACGGCAAGCAATTCCCGTCTATGATGACCTTAGCAAGCGTATTGGTAGTATCGGCATTAAAGTCGATCCTAACAAAGTTAAAGGTATTGTCTTATCAGATCGTCCTGATATTCCATCACCGCTATTTGAACCGAATGAGGAAACGCAAGCCATTGCCGATCATTTTTTAGACTTCCTCTCCAAAGAAGTTGAAAGTGGAAGATTAGGTCCCGACCTTGCACCACTTCAATCAGGCGTTGGTTCTGTCGCAAATGCCGTATTAAAAGGTATGGCAAGCTCTGGGAAGTTTAAAAATCTTATTGTCTCTTCCGAAGTGCTCCAAGATGGGATCTTTGACCTTATTGATGCTGGGGTTGTTAGTTTTGCTGTGGGAACGGCATTTTCTCTTTCAAAAAATCGCGTTGCAACCCTTGCCGAGGATCTTGCTAAATACAGAGACAAAATTTTGTTCCGCCCGCAAGAGATCACTAATCATCCAGAGGTGATTAGACGATTAGGGGTCATCTCATTTAATACCGCCCTTGAGGTTGATATCTACGGGAACGTCAATTCAACACATGTCAGTGGTACTCATGCCATGAATGGAATTGGGGGATCTGCAGACTTCTCTCGAAACTCTCGAATCAGCGCTTTTGTCACACAATCAACTGCAAAAAATGGGGCAATTTCAGCAATTGTTCCCTTTGTCACACACGTTGATCATACGAATCATGAAGTAGATCTCATCATTACGGAGATAGGATATGCCGATATCCGAGGTTTATGCCCAACCGATGCGGCTGAAAAAATCATTGAAAATTGTATGCATCCAACCTACAAAGCGCAAGCAAGAAAATATCTAAAAGATGCTAAAGAAAAACGAGGAGGAAACACACCACATCTATTAGATGAAGCGTTCTCATGGCATATTAATTTAGCAAATAAAGGGACGATGTTATTAGATTAAAAGGTGCTATATCATTAGAAATGACACATTAAAAGCTGGCTTATGCCGGCTTTCTCTTGCTTTTTATTTAATGCCTCTCAAAGGACTTTTCTGATCTAGTTAATTGACAAATCAATCGCCAAAAATAGAGAGATACCTTTTTAACGTTAAGTATCAACTTTCAATAAATATTAAAGCATGCTCATCAAAACGGATCTACGAACTAGTACTTGATTGATAACCTCGATCTAATGCCCTAAATGCTAGACTCTCTGTTAAATGCCGGCTATTAATTTCAGCCATACCTTCTAAATCTGCAATTGTACGAGCAACGCGCAAAATTCGGTGATAACTTCTTGGTGAAAAATTTAAGCGTTTTTGCGCCATCTCTAATAGCTTGATCTCGGCCTCCCCTAGATGGCAATCATGCTCAATTTCACTTACCGATAAATCTGCATTCATTTTCTCTCGCCTTTGCATTTGTCTTGCTCGCGCATTATCCACCCGCTGGCGAATCGCCTTTGAGCTTTCACCTACCTGACTACTTTGTAGCTCTTCCGTACTAATTCTCGGGACTTCAACATGAAGATCAATACGATCTAACATCGGACCAGATACTCGCCCACGGTATCTCGCTATCCCATAGTCACTGCAAGTGCACTCATGTACAGGATCACCATAATAGCCACAAGGGCAAGGATTCATTGCGGAAAGTAGCTGAAATTTTGCCGGAAACTCAACTTGTTGCATTGCTCTAGAAACATGAATAACTCCAGACTCTAACGGCTCTCGTAGCACTTCTAAAACACTGCGATTAAACTCAGGTAACTCATCTAAAAATAGTACACCATGATGCGCAAGCGATATCTCTCCTGGTTTTGGATAAGTTCCTCCTCCAACTAAAGCCACGGAAGAAGCTGTGTGGTGCGGCGTTCGATAAGGTCTAATTCCAAATTGCTCTGCACGAAACCCTTGCCGGCTAATCGAGGCAATCATCGCGCTCTCTATCGCTTCTTCTCTCGTCATACTCGGCATAATTGTAATAAAGCGAGATGCTAACATCGTTTTGCCAGTTCCAGGTGGCCCTATCAACAGTAAATTATGTCCCCCAGCAGCGGCGATCTCCAAGGCTCTTTTGGCAAAAAACTGACCTTTTACTTCAGAAAAATCACGAGGATCCTCCAATCTTTGCACACTGACCTCAGGAGGCTTAGCAAGATCTTGTTTCCCATCGATAAACTCAACAACCTCTCTTAATGTTTTTGCCATTAAGAACTCTGAATAATGCAAAAAACCGATCTCTTCTGCACCATCTTCAGGGACGATTAAAGTACCTTGATGCTTCATAACTTGTATCGCTGTTGGTAGTAACCCGGTAATGGGCCTAAGCTCTCCCGTTAATGCAAGCTCCCCGACAAACTCAAAAGCTTTGGGGTCTTTAGCAATCTGCCCTGATGCTTCTAAGACTCCAAGGGCAATTGGAAGATCATAACGTCCCCCCTCTTTAGGAAGATCAGCAGGTGATAGATTAATTGTAATTTTACGATTAGGAAATTCAAAACCTGAATTAACAATCGCCGCAATTACCCGATCTTTACTCTCTTTAACCGCTGTTTCTGGCATCCCAACAATAGTAAATGCCGGCAAGCCATTGCTAATATGAACTTCCACACGAACTTCAGGGGCAAAAAGTGCATTTAATGCACGCGTATAAATGACAGAAACCATCTTCCCTCTCTTTTCTAACATTTTCATGAATTTTGTAATAAAACTGTGATTTTCATGAGTAGCAAGATTTAATCTTTCATTAAAGAGTTAAAAATAGTCCACTTCGCCTCTTTTAGGGATAAATAGCTCCCTATCCTCTCTAAAATTCATGATAATATAGGGGTTATTTTATTAAAAAAGATGGGAAAATATTCCTCCCGACTTTTCATACATTCATTATTAACTATGTTAAATGGAGCAAATGGTGAGATTACCTCGCTTATAAGGTAAATTTGTCACCATGCTTCTTTCAACATTAAAGAGCACAAAGGGTTAAATCTATGGGATTTTTAAAAGGTAAGCGCGCGCTGATCGTTGGACTTGCATCAAATCGCTCTATTGCTTGGGGTATTGCAAAAGCAATGCGTGAGCAAGGCGCAGAATTAGCATTTAGCTTTCATGGAGAGCGTCTTGAAGGCCGCGTTCGTGATATGGCAGCAGAGCTCGACTCCACTATCGTATTTCCATGCGACGCCGGAAGTGATACAGAAATCGATGCATTAATGGACTCTCTGAAAGGTGTTTGGACTGATGGATTTGATATCCTTATCCACTCAGTAGGTTTTGCGCCAAGAGAAGCGCTTGATGGCAACTATTTAGATTCAGTAACACGTGAAAATTTCCAGATCGCACACGATATCTCATCATATAGCTTTGCGGCATTTGCAAAAGCAGCTCGCCCGCATCTTCGTGAAGGTGCGTCACTTTTAACATTAACCTACCTTGCAAGTGAGCGTACAGTCCAAAACTATAACGTAATGGGCTTAGCAAAAGCATCTCTTGAAGCTAACGTTCGTTATATGGCTGCAGCGCTTGGTCATGAAGGCATCCGCGTTAATGGAATCTCAGCAGGCCCAATCCGTACGCTAGCAGCTTCTGGAATTGCCGGATTTAAGAGCATGTTAACAGCATTTGAAGCAGCAGCACCTATTGGCCGCTGCGTGACCATTGAAGAAGTTGGTAATGTTGCTGCATTCCTCTCTTCAGATTTAGCATCAGGGGTTACCGGAGAAATTACCTTTGTCGATGGCGGATTTAATACGGTTATCGCAGGAATGTAATTCTGCTAAATGAATTTCACTATTTTTAAAAATCCTGTAGGAAATCCTGCAGGATTTTTTATGTCCTAATTTTAATAGATATTCTCCCTCTTTTAACCTCTTATATTCCTACTATCATTAAAAATAATTCTAATAACAATGCCTTACATGAACTTAAAAAATTCCTACATTCTTAATTTGTTAAAAATTGATCTCGTAATAAACCTTTGATCTATCTGTAATTTGCCTGAGATCAAAAAAGTTTCTGTGTTGACAGAATATTAAGTTGACATCGTAAATCATAAAGCCTATTATATGCGTGACGTTTGAGCAATCAGACGTTCTCCTCCATATCCTCCTTTGGTGGTTATTTTGCCGAGTCTTTTAGATCTCGGCTTTTTTTTGTCTAAAATTTACCCTTTTTCGCACTTTTTTAGCAAGATTCTTCGCTTTAACGTCAAAATCTTTTTCTAAAAAGTTTAGGGAAAAACACGATTGCGCAAATTTTACTCTTTTTATTAGTCCCCACTATTTTTTATACAAAAGAGCCAATTCCTTAAATTGAGGACGATCTTAAAATTTATAATGGAATAAGCACAAAGAAAGTCTTAAATTTAAATTGCGAATATAAATTTAGTAAAATCAACTTAAAAGTCACTGAGCCGGATCACCTGCGCATCCGTTATGAGAAGCATAAGCGTTACTCTATTTCGGATCATGCAGCGAGTTTGGTTCATACGCGATACTGCTTTACTTTTAAAATAGTGTTTTTTAAACCGAAAATACCCTGCCAAACCTAGCATAAACATCTTATGAAAAATCAATGGGATCCACCTCAATCAACAAACGAATACCGCTACGAATATTCGCTTCATAAAGTAGCCGCAGTTGATGTGCTAGGCGATGTAATGCACTACGAGATTGAGATTGCAAAATAATATGGACCCGATAAAAACCTTGTCGTCGTTTCAAATTATTCGGCATCACGGGGGTAATCTCCACCTCTTTAGTTGCCGGAAGAAGCCCTAATAGCCCCGAAAGGTAATGTGTAGCTTCTGCTTCGCTTCTTGCTTCAGCTTGAACTAAAATCTGATTAGAGTAAGGAGGAAGTGCTAATATTTCTCGGATCTCTAACGCTTTTTCAGCATAAGCATGATAGCCCATTGCCGGCAACTCATGAAAGAGCGCATTATCTGCAAACATCGTTTGTACTAAAACTTTCCCTTTCTTTTCTCCACGCCCAGCCCTTCCTGAAACTTGCATTAAAAGTTGTGCTAACTTTTCATCTGCTCGAAAATCATTGGCAAAAAATAAGCCATCACTATTAAGCAATACGACTAACGTGATATTAGGAAAATCATGCCCTTTAGCAAGCATTTGCGTGCCAATGATGATATCTGCCTCATTATCGCCAATCTTCGCTAAATGTGCCTCTAAATCATGGCTATTACGGACATTATCACGATCAAACCGAAGGACTTTAGCTTGAGGGAAGGCATCTGCTAATACTTTCTCTATCTTTTGTGTACCAGCTCCTAGCTCTTTAAATGAGCTTCCACCGCACTTTTGGCAATTTTCAGGATAAGGATAGCGAGTTGCACAGTGATGGCAATGAAGCTTACCGGTTGTGCGATGATAATTAAGATAACTACTACAATTATCACACTCAAGCATCGAGCCACAATCAAGACAAGTAAGAACCGGTGAAAATCCTCTTCGATTTAAGAAAACAAGGACTTGCTCATCTCTTGCTATTGTTGTTTCTATTGCATCAAGCACCTTTGTCGCAATGCCATCATAGACTTTCTCTTCATGACAATTGATAATTTCCCATTCTGGCATCTCACCACTGACTCTAGCGGGCAATTGATAATGACTAAATCTTCCTTCCTTAATATTTCGTACACTCTCATAAGTGGGTGTGGCACTGCCTAAAATTAAGGGAATTCCTTCTAAATCTGCACGCTTAATGGCGCTATTGTGAGCAGAATAACGAACACCATCTCGCTGAATGTAAGATCCATCATGCGCTTCATCTAAGATGATTAACCCTAGTCTGGCAAAAGGGGTGAATAAAGCAGATCTTGTGCCTATAATAAGATCAACTCTGCCTAATAGCGCATCTCGCCACGCTTGATGCCGCTCATTTTCTGTAATCTGTGAGTGAATCACACCAATTCGGACCTTGAGTGATTTTTCAATCCTTGATACAAACTGTGGTGTCAGCCCGATTTCAGGCACTAACATTAATACCTGTTCTCCTCGCGCTAAAAAATCCCGAGCAATCTCAGTATACACCGCTGTTTTTCCAGAGCCCGTCACCCCTTCAATAAAAGAGATTCCTGCTGATTGCTGAATAATCTCATCCACAACTGTCTGCTGAGCTGTTGTTAATATTAAGGGCTTTTCTAGTGATGGCATTTTTGCTGGGGATTTACGCTTATCTAATTGCTCAATACGCTGTAAAAGCCCCCAGTCTATAAGCTCTTTTCGATGATTTTTAAAATTAGAAAATTCTGTTAATAACTCATGCTCAGCATATTGCTGATGCTGGCTAAAAAATTCAAGAATAGCGATTTTCGCACGAGCTTGGCGGTTAGCATCATCCATCCGCCATTGGAGTCCTTCCTCAGTAATCTGATAGAAAAACTCTACTTCATAAAAAGCTTTACCTTGCCTTAAAGCGGCTGGTAAAAAGAGCTGTAACACCTCACCGATAGGCGCATGATAATAAGATGATATCCATTTTGCTAACGTTAATAGATCCTCAGATAAAAGCGGTTCTGAATCTAATAATGCTCGAATAGGCTTCAATTTTGATCTCGGGAATTCACTCTCTGCTTTAACAGCAGTAATAACCCCCACCATTTTTCGCCGTGCAAAATCAACCGCCACACGCATCCCGGGAAAAACTAAAGACTGATCATCAACGAGATACTCAAAAGTCTTATGAAGTGGGCAAGGTAATGCCACCTCTACAACATCTAAGCTTACTTCTCCCATCGCTCCATACCTTTTGCTATCCTACTTTTCATCATAAATTAGCATCATAGTTTACCATTGATTATGATCACGCTACTAACACTCATCTCGTATAGTAACATCGGTTTAAAAATCACTGAATCAGATTTCCGGCCCATTGATTATGATCACGCTACTAACACTCATCTCGTATAGTAACATCGGTTTAAAAATCACTGAATCAGATTTCCGGCCCATCGGTTATGAGAAACGCAAGAATCGTTCTATCAAACATCACACAAGCTGGTTTGATTCAAACGCTACAATGTTTGACCTTTAAAATAGTATTTCTTAACACTGAATCGACTATACCTCTTTTTTATCATCTTTAAAAAAAGATCATGAACTATAGTAAAATCGGTTCAAAAGTACTAAATCAAATTGCCGGTGTATCAGTTATGAGAAGCATAAAAGTTGTTCTATCCGGCATCATGCAAACTGGTTTAGTTTACACGCTGTACAGTTTTACTCTTTAAATAGCGCTTCTTAAACAGCTGGCGCGGGATTTTTGAAAGAACACGAAACATTCCCTCCAGCCTTGCATAAATCCACAAAGGCACGTATTAAATACGTACTTGCAAAATGCCGGACAGAACATATTTCTTATTGTTAATAGCCGATACATCTGCATTTAAATCAGCTTATTTTAAATCTATTTCACTATATTTTTCATAAAAAAAAGCTGAATACTCCCTTAAGGAAATTCAGCTTTTAATAATCTTTTAAATCGATCTAATGATGAACATTGACAACTAAAATGGCACTCGCTTCATAATACGCGTTAAGAAACGTGAAATCCCTTGGCGAACCGTTGTTTTTTCAATATATTTAATGCTATAAACATTTTTATCTTTAATGGCATCTAAAATATAAGCATCGCTTGTTTTAAGCTCATCAACCAATCCAAATTCAAGTGCCTTTACAGCTAACCAATATTCACCCGTCGCAATTGTTTGAATATCTAAAGAGGGTCTATATTGATGTACAAAGTCTTTAAATACTAAATGAATTTCTGTGAGCTCATCTTTAAATTTCGCCTTGGCTTCATCTGTATTTTCACCAAACATTGTGACGGTACGTTTATATTCACCTGCCGTAAACTGCTCATAATCAATATTATATTTCTCTAATACTTTATGAAAGTTTGGTAATTCAGCAACAACACCAATCGAACCAACAATTGCAAAGGGTGCTGCTACAATATGATTTGCAACACATGCCATTAAATACCCACCGCTTGCCGCCACTTCATCTACAGCAACCGTTAAGTTCAACCCCTTATCGCGAATACGCACTAATTGAGAGGCTGCTAAGCCATAACTATTTACAGCGCCACCAGGGCTTGTTAACTTCAATAAGACTTCATCATTTTTATTAGCAATATGTAAAAGCGCCGAAACCTCCTCACGAAGATTTTTAACCTCTTCTGCATGTACATCACCATCAAACTCTAAAACATAAAGTGTTTTCTCTTTCTGCTCAACTTTAGGCGCTTCCTCTTTTTTCCAAAATTGCCAGAATTTTTTAGCAGAGATAGCCTCTTTTTTCGTACTACTTTTTTCAGCAGTCACCGCATCTGGATCTAAAGCCCCATCTTCAGCGGCATAATTTTCAGAATTAGCAAGTGGTGCCTTCTCCGCAGATTCTGACTTTTTCTCATCACGCTTACTATCTGATTCATCATTTTTAAACTCTAAAAATCCCTCTTTAATCTGTTCAAAATGATCACCAATATCTTTAAATTCAATTTTCCCACCACTTTGTGCATTATTTGAGCGCAAAGAGACTAGAAATAAAATTGCAACGACAAACCCAATTAAAAGTGTCGCTGTTTTTGCTAAAAAAAGTATAAAATCAATTAAATAAACCATCAAACCTAGGTCCTGTTGATAAAAAAACCTGATTCTTCTATCTAGAGAATCAGGTTAATAACAAAAATATTGCCGTGATTAATACCTTAATTTCCTTTTAAGCCTCATCACTCATCTTATTTTTGCGAAAAATAAAGTCTATACTGCCATCATTACTTCTTAGCTGCTGGCAATTCAACTTTCACATCTTTTTGTAACTCTTGTAATTTTTGTTGAAAAAGAACATTGATTAACTGGTTCTTTGTCCCTGCATCTAAATCTTCAAAGGCAACAATTGGCGTATCTCTCACATCATCTAATAAAATGATATGAAAACCAAAGCTTGATTCTACAGGCGCAGCGCTCATCTCACCTTTTTTCATTGCTACAAGTGCTTCGCTAAATGCAGGATCCATCATATTTGCATTAAACCACCCACCAAGGCTACCATCACGAGTTGCTGTTGCCGTATCTAAAGATTTCTCTTTAGCGGCCTCTACAAAGCTTGTTTCCCCTTTATTGATTGCATCAAGAATCGCCTGAGCTTCTTCTTGTGTCTCTACTAAAATATGAGATGCTTGATACTCTTTTTGATCGGCTACTTTTGCTACTTCTACTTCATAAACAGCTTTTATATCTGCTTCTGGGAATTCGTTTTTAGCAATCATATCTTCTAGGAGTGCTTGCGATAAAAAAAGATCTCCAATCACTTTAAGACGCATTTTATGATCTTCAGTTTGGTCTAAACCGCGAGACTTAGCAGCATCAGAAACAAGATCCTGCTCACCTAAAAGTTCTAACAATTGCTTTGCAAGTACTTTATCTTCAACGCTAGTAACACTGCCTAGTTCAATGCCTTGTGTGATATATAAAAAGTTATCAAACTCACTTTTCGAAACATCGCGACCATTGACTTTCGCCACTGGATCTTGAAATACATAAGAGGTGTCAGCAACTTCTGCTACAGGAGCTGTATCTTGCGCAATTGCCGCTGAAGATAGCGCGCCTAAAATTGCAGTTGTTAATAAGGTTGTTTTGAATAATTTTCTCATTACGACTCTTCCCTTCTTGACTTAGTTACTGAGTTTTAACTTGAATACTTAATGCATGAATATCACTATGCATCATCGAATCCAAAGCTTGATACACTAAACGGTGTTGTTTTAATATTGAAAGCCCCAAGAATTCTGGCGCATCAATAATAACTGTAAAATGACCTGCTCCGCCTTTAGCACCAGCATGTCCCGCATGAAGATGACTATCATCAATGATCTCTAAATAATTGGGAGATAATGCCTCTTCTAATAAGATTCTAATTCTATCTAATCTATCTTGATTGTTCATCTATTTTATCAATTAATAAATATATTGAGATTAATATATAATCTAGATTGTTAATGATATTATAAAGTCATCCAGACTAACACCCCAAGTGTCAATTTCTTCCAAAAAATCATCAACATTCTTATATCTTAAAAAAAGCTAATATAAAACCGCTATCTATCATCCTTTATCATCGGTTGATTCTTGTGGCACATTTCTAGCTTCCCTTTGTTCCTTATAAAACTTACTCTTTTTAGAAAGATAAACCAAAACGCCAGCCGTTAGAATAAATGTCATTATAGGATTAATGATCATCTTAAAAGTCATCCAGATATCATCTGAAGGCACAAATAACACAATAATCGTATTTAAGCCGGCCATCAAAAACATATAAATTGCCCACCAAATGTTGGTTCTAAGCCACTCTTTTTGAGGCACACTAATTTCTAAAGGCTTTTCAAACAACATCTGTGCAGGGGATTTTTTAAGATAAAACATTCCTAGTAAAGAAAGTCCGATCACCACATTCACGACCGTTGTCCGCCACTTAATAAAGTCACCATCACCAAAAACAATAGTTAATGAGCCAAAAATTACCGTAGCTCCCAGAATAAGCCATTGATTTTTTTTAGTCTGATAACGAAAAAATAGCAACAATATCAGAAGTGCAACCGCAGAACTATAAACTAACGCTTTGGTCGCTAAAAGAAGATCAAACCCAAAAAATAGATAAGTTCCTATAAAAAATAGGGAACAAATTCCAACAAGTATTTGTGGCATAAGACTTAAATTTCCTTAATAACACTATCTAATGTTGCGCCATCGAGTATGTTGTGTGTCACTAAAGATTTATCAATGCGACGAATTAATCCTGTTAATACTTTTCCAGGACCACACTCTACAACTGTTGTAACACCTTCACGCGCTAAATATTCAATAGTTTCTGTCCAGCGAACAGGTTCATAAAGCTGACTGACCAATACCTCTTTAATTTCTGAGGTATCAGTATGGGCTTTAACGTCCACATTATGAATCACGATTTGATGGGGTTTTGCAAGGAGCATATCCTCAAGCGCTAATGCTAAACGATCTGCCGCAGGCTTCATTAAAATACAATGGGATGGGACCGATACAGGGAGTAAAAGTGCTCTTCTAGCGCCGCGCTCTTTTGCTAATTCACATGCCGCTTCCACTGCTGCCTTTTCACCTGCGATTACCACTTGACCTTGTGAGTTAAAATTCACTGCTGCCACAATTCCTGCTGATTCTGAATCTTTACAAAGAGCAATTACCGCATCATCATCTAACCCTAAAATAGCGGCCATTGCACCTGTTCCAGCAGGAACAGCTTCTTGCATAAACTGCCCACGATTATGAACAAGCTTTACAGCATCTTTAAATGCTAAAACACCCGCAGCGACAAGAGCTGAGTACTCACCTAAGCTATGACCTGCTAAAAATGCCGGCATAGCCCCATTTTGAGAAACCCATACACGCCAAAGGGCAATGCTTACGGTTAAGATTGCCGGCTGTGTAATTTCTGTTTTACCTAGCATTTCGAGATCACCAGATTTAATGATATCTGAGAGCGAGAAACCCAAGGCTTCATCTGCTTCAATTAATGTCTCTTTTACAATCTCATGATCTAAAAGATCTTGAATCATGCCAAGACTTTGCGAACCTTGACCTGGGAATACAAATGCTAATGTACGGTTCATTTCACTCATTTTACTATCTCTCATCGTTTTTTTCGTCTATATACAAAAGCGATTGCCACAAATGTAGCACTCGCTTTTATACTATTTTCTACTGTAATTTATCATGAATTGATGAATAGATCATCCTCATCACCTTTTATGATTGAAGATACTATTATTATGATAGTGGTTACATTCGCACTAAGGCAGAGCCCCAAGTAAATCCACCACCAAAAGCTTCCATCAGTACCAAATCACCTTTTTTCACACGACCATCTTTGCGCGCCACATCTAATGCCAATGGAATACTTGCAGCAGAGGTATTTGCATGCTTATCAACAGTTACAATCATTTTCTCACGCGGCATTCCTGCTCTTTTAGCAGTTGCTGTCATGATTCGAAGGTTTGCTTGATGTGGGATTAACCAATCAATATCATCCCCTGTTAAATTTACCGCAGTTAAAGTTTCTTCCACAATCTCATGGAGTTTTGTCACCGCATGACGAAATACCTCATTCCCTTTCATCTGCACATAAGGATAAACATCTGGTCCTGAAATAACGCTTTTCTTCACGGAAAGAAGATCTTTATAGCTCCCATCTGCATGAAGATGCGTTGAGATGATTCCCTCTTCTTCAGTTGCTTCTAGCACAACTGCCGCAGCGCCATCTCCAAAAAGAACACAAGTCGTGCGATCTTCCCAATCAAGAACTCGTGAGTAGAGCTCAGATCCCACAACAATCGCTTTCTTTGCAGACCCTGCTTTAATGAAATTATCAGCAATTCCTAAAGCATAAATAAAACCTGAACATGCCGCACTGATATCAAAAGATGCCGCATGATTATTACCGATCATCTCTTGGAGTAATGTTGCTGTTGATGGATAGGTATGATCTGGCGTTGTGGTTGCAAGAATAATAAGATCAATATCTTGGGCATCTACATTTGCATCTTTAAGCGCCGCCATAACAGCGTGATAAGCTAAACCTGAAGTCGTTGCATCATCATCTGCAATATGTCTTTGACAGATACCTGTTCGTTCTACAATCCAATCATGGCTTGTATCAACCGTTTCAGATAACTTCTCATTTGTAACAATATTTTCCGGCAAATATTGCCCTGTTCCTATTATTCTTGAATTCATCCCATCCAACCTATTCGTCTAACTGCCCATTTTCCGCAGATTCAAATTGTTTTCTCATCTTCTCGATGATTTGTTGTTCTACAAGCTTAACAGAAATCTCAATCGCATTTTGAAAAGAGATACGGTCAGCATTACCATGAGATTTAACAACAATCCCACGAAGTCCTAAAAGACTTGCACCATTGTGTTTACGCGGATCCATTCCATTTTTAAGATCTTTTAATACGGGCATAGAAACTACAGCTGCACATTTTGTAAAAAGATTCTTTTTAAAAGAATTAGAAAGTTGCTTTACGATCATTTTAACCGTCCCTTCTAATGTCTTTAAGGCTATATTTCCTGTAAAGCCATCTGAAACAATGACATCAACATCATCAAAAAAGATCCCATCAGGTTCCGTAAAACCAACATAGTTAAGATCAGATGCTTCCATTAAAGGCACCGTTCCCCGAACAAGCTCATTCCCCTTCATTGCCTCTGTGCCGATATTCATTAATGAAACTTTAGGTCGAGGATCAAGGCTTACTGCGGAGGAGAGCAACGACCCCATTACAGCAAATTGATAAAGATGCTCAGGTGTCACATCTACATTAGCACCAAGGTCTAACATATGCACGTAACCACGTGATCTAAGAGAAGGAATAGAGGTACAAATTGCAGGACGCATAATCCCTGGTAATGTTTTCAATACAAATTTTGCAGTCGCTAATAATGCCCCTGTATTACCCGCAGACATTGCGGCATCAGCTTTACCATCTTTCACACAATTGATCGCAACACGCATTGAAGAATCTTTTTTATTGCGTAATGCACTTTGTGGCGCATCATCCATCTCAACAACTTCTGTTGCCGGTACTAACTCAATACGTCCTGATTTAAAGAATGGTTCATTCTCTAAAAAAGGCATTAATACCTCTTCTTTGCCAACGGCTAAAACAATAAGGTTATCATGTGTTCTCAAAGCATTTACAACTGCGGGTAAAAATTCTTGAGCGCCATTATCACCACTCATCATATCTACTGCGAGTTTGATTTGCGCCTGATTATTCTCAATCACTTTGGCGATTCCTAATACTTTTTAATATTTAATAATAAAAAACCTACGCTTATCTTTACAATCAAGATGATGCGTAGGTTCTTCGATAATTGTCTATCGATCCTAAATATAAGGATTATTCTTGATCGATAACTTGTTCATTTTTAGTGATCACTTTACGACCACGATAGTATCCGTCTGCAGTAACATGGTGACGTAAATGTGTTTCACCAGATGTTTTATCAATACTTACAGGACGCGCAGTTAAAAAATCATGCGCACGACGCATTCCTCTTTTTGAACGAGTTACCTTCGATTTTTGTACAGCCATTTTAACAACTCCTAAATTACACTATATTTTAGTGATAGAAACTTTCAAGTGATAGAAACTACTATCTTAATCCAATAGATCTGTCAGAACCGCAAAAGGATTTTTCTTTTCCTCTTCTTCTGGCATTTCTTGATTCTTTAAAAACTCTCGTCCTTCGCACGGCTCATCATCTGCATGATAAGGGATAATCGGCAAAGCCATCAACAGTTCATCTTCTAGATGATAAAGAAAGTCAATAGGATCAACTTCCTCAATCACGATGACGTCTGTATCATCACCAATAAGCTCTGCTTCATATTCACTTTTGACCGGAACCCATCGAAAATCGACGTTAAGGTCAACAGCAAATGGTTCAAGACAACGCTGACACTCAACACTGACGTTCACAGACGCATGGCCCATAACGCTTTTATGTTGATTTTCATCAAGACCTGCCTTAAATGACAAAACAATATCACCATTAACCTTCTCAACTGCTTCTTCTAAACGAGGAAAGAGTTTTGCGGGTAACTGATCATTCTCTATTAAATAGCGTTGATCAATGGCTTGCCATATGGATAATGTAGAGTAATTCAAAGAACACCATCAATTCTAATAAAAGAGGGAT
Organism: Ignatzschineria rhizosphaerae; assembly: GCF_022655595.1. Classification (NCBI taxonomy): domain Bacteria; kingdom Pseudomonadati; phylum Pseudomonadota; class Gammaproteobacteria; order Cardiobacteriales; family Ignatzschineriaceae; genus Ignatzschineria; species Ignatzschineria rhizosphaerae. The sequence goes on along the minus strand of NZ_CP093379.1, from coordinate 2,949,361 downwards.
ATATTAATCTATTGCACAATTTTTTGCAATAAATCCGTTTATTAACGGACAAAATCACCACTTTTCCCACCCTTTTTTTGTAAAAGTGAGATATCAGTAATTTCCATCCGTTTATCAATTGCCTTTAACATATCATATATTGTCAGTAACGCAACTGATGTTGCGGTTAAAGCTTCCATCTCAACGCCTGTCACTCCATTTGTTGCCACTTCCGTTTCAACAATAACTGCCGACTCTTCAGGAAGTAATTTAAACTCAACATTTACCTTCGTTAAAGGAAGCGGATGACAAAGCGGGATTAAATCTGCTGTTTTTTTTGCACCTTGAATTGCAGCAATACGAGCAACCCCAAGAACATTCCCTTTAGAGACCTTCTCTTCAACTAATGCGTGAAAAGCGGCCTTATTCATCGTAATCATCCCTGTTGTAATAGCGGTACGCTTTGTTACAGGCTTATCACTGACATCTACCATATGCGCATCACCCGATGCATTTAAATGTGTTAACTGATTTTGTCCCATCTCTACCTCACTATAGATCGGCTAATACTTCGACAATATAATCTTCTAGATCAAGATCATCGCTCATATCACTCTCGGCAATGAGCGAGACACCTTTTAATAACCCATTTTTACGTACCTTTGACCTGTCTTTTGAAATTAAGTAATGCCAAGAAGGTAAGGACTTATTTTCAAACCGTAATCGATAAGCACAAGTTTTAGGAAGCCAAGGAAAAGTGTCAATATCCTCGATAGAGAGTTCAATACACTCTGGTACATATTGATGCCGTGTTAGGTAGTGCTTACATTGGCAACTCTTTAAGTCTAAAAGATTACACGCAACATTGGTGTAAAGAATCTCACCGCTCTCTTCATCTTCTAATTTATTAATACAACATAAACCACAACCATCACAGAGCGCTTCCCATTCTAGCTTTGTTAACTGAGCTAGTGGCAACTCCCAAAAATTTTCTCGCATCATACGCTTTTAATATTCATCTACTAAGATGAAACCATCTCACTCCACAAATTAGTCTGATAAAACAACATCTTTATCGCAATGCTTCACCTACTGATACTAATACCGATACCGATCATTAGAAAGGCCGCTATTTACTATCTTTCCTTACAGGTAGCGCCTCTGTATTTTCTTCTTGATTATCAATAATAGGAATGACTCGCTCGCTTTTAAAATTTTTCACATACCACTCTTGCCGATCTAAATCTTTCGCCTCTAAACAGAGCGTAATCTCAACCTGACTGGGCTTTTCTTGACATTCATCATCATGGGCGATTTTTTCTCTAAATTGAAGATAATAGGCAATCTGACTTCCCACTAAAATAATGAGCCATGATAAATACATCCACATAATAAAGAGCACAACACTTGCAAACCCAGAATAGATCTGCGACTGCTTTCCTGAGAGAACCACAAATTGGGTAAAGAGTTTTCCAACAAAATACCAAGTATTAGAGGCAAAAAAAGCACCAATCAATGCCGGAAGCAAATTAACTTTACGGTAGGTAATAAAAAGGTAAGCAAGCCAAACGACAAATGTCACAATACTAATTGTAAACGCTTGCCCTAATAAAAAATTAATAAATGGATTCGTGACATAGCCACTAACACGAAGCACTATCGAGCTTGATAAAAAAGAGAAGGCGATAAAAGCAAAAATGGGTCCAATTAAAATCACAATCACATAAGAGAGTAATCTTTCACGAAGCGGGCGCCCTTTCTCCACTCTCCAAATGCGGTTAAAAGCAGATTCAACTGTCGTCATCAAGTTAATTGCCGTATAGAGCAAGACCACAAATCCAACTCCCCCCAGAATCACTCCGCGGGTATTTTCTACAAAACCAATTAAGACATTGACGAAGTCATTGGCATTTTTTTCCCCTAAAAACTCTAAGCCATTTCGAAGAAGTGGCTCTAACTCATTGTGTACACCAAAGCCTGCTAAAATAGAGAAGGTAATGGCAAGTAAGGGGACGATCGAGAGCATTGTTGTATAAGTTAAAGCTTGCGCACGCTCTTTAAAGTTTGCCGCTTGATATTGCACAACAATGCGATAGATAAATTGAAGAACCCTACGTCCTAATAAGAAAGAACCTGTCTCAGACCAGAGCCAGGTTTCTAATTTTTCAATGATTGATTTCATAGATCTATTTCATATTCAAAGGCATAATCATCGTTAGATAAAGCAACCTATACTAACTTATCAAATGCATCTTTAATCAAGGTAATACGGCGCTCTAAAGCATCAGCACCATATTGAGTACTTAGTTCAAAGTATCCCCAAACTGGATTTGGCCATGCTAGATCTGTCTCATAACGAGCAATCACGTGAACGTGTAGCTGTCTAACAATATTTCCTAACGCTCCGATATTTAACTTATCTGCGTCAAAGGAATCTTGCATCACTTTTGAGGCCATTCGCAGCTCTTTTAATAACTGCTCTTGGTCCTCTATCGAAAGATCTGTAATTTCCTCAATATTATCGCGCTTTGGAACTAATAAAATCCAAGGAAAACGCGCTTCATTTTGAATTCGCACTTCACAAAGTGGGAGATCTGTCACCAAGCGGCTATTTTTAGCTAACTCTTCATTTAAAGTCATGTCTATCCTCTTCTCTTATTTGTTATATTTAGATCGGCTATAACCCAACATCTATTTATTCGATGATTAATATTGATTATCTAATGCTTATCGATAATTTGCAAAATTGATCTACATTTACCAATAACATTCTTAATACTCATCAACCTTTTTACTTAAAGCTAATAACTGCTCTTTTAATTTAAACTCCGTGAGCTCAATGCCCTTTTCCGCACGAACAAGCTCACTCGCCAAGATAATCCCAGCCATCACCGCTGCTTTCTCAAGCGACAATCGACCTTTTTCTCGAAGTTTAGCAATCTCTTTATCAAGACGAAGTGCAGATTCCTTCAATACCTCTTCTTCTGATTTTGGTGTACTAATAGGATACTCTTCATTAGCAATTTTAACTGAAACAACGACGTTTTCTGACATTTAATCACTCCTACATATTTTGTTTCATTGATTCTACACGAGAGATCAACTTATTGAGTTTTTCTGATAATAGCGCATTATCCGCAGCTAAACGTCCATTTTCCTGTTCTGAGTTTTGTCGATAAGCACCAAAATCTCCCTGTAGCGCTTCATACTTCTCTTCAGACTCTGTCAATGCAGCTGTTAAGCGATTTTTTTCTTCACCAAGCGCTACGATTTTTCTCTCGAGCGCCTCAAAGGCTGTTTGTAATGTTTCTGACACGATTTTCTTACCTTTTTTAGGGTTTTACAAAACTTGGAATATCACCATAATATCCCATTGCCATTCTTGCGAGCTTTCTTTTCACAAATGGAAGCTTGTTTGCAGCCGACAATCCAAGGTTTCTCGCACCTTTTACTACCTTAGATTGACTAGTTGAGCTTCTCTTAAAGAGATCCATCGATCCCATAATTAACATATTATGGACTTTTCGACGTTTTTCATAGCGTTTTAACATTGTTAAATCACCTAAAGAGATTCCTGCCTTTTTTGCATTGATTAATTCTTCAACAAGGGTCGCGGAATCTAAATAACCAATATTCACCCCAAGTCCAGCAAGTGGATGAATAGAATGCGCAGCATCACCAGCAAGCGCAAAATTTTCTCGGACATAAGTTTGCGCATGATTTAATCGAAGAGGATATGCGCCTAGCTCTCCAGCAATCTCAATGCGCCCAAACTTCCATTGAAACCCTTCTGATAACCGATCTGAAAAAGCCTCAGGATCAAGTGCCAAAAGCTCATCTGCTTCTTCATAAGTCGTATGCCAGGCCAATGAACAACGTCCATCATTTAAGGGCAATAAAGCCAAAGGCCCATTATCTAAAAAACGTTGCCAGCAAGTATTATCATGACTTTTCTCAGGTCTTACTTGCCCTACTATTGTTTTTTGTCCATAACTCCAACCCGTTGTTGGAATATTTGCCCAGTCCCGTACCATTGAGCGCCCACCATCTGCCCCAATAATAAGCGCTGTCACATATTGATCTCCATTACTCAAAGTAACTTCAACATCTCCTGCAACCTTTTCAAATGACTCAAGCTTTGTATTGTCTAAAATCGTAATATTATCCAGCTTTAACGCTCTATCAATCAAGACTCCCTGAGTTGCTTCATTATCCATGATCCAACCAAGCGCATCTGAACCTGTGCCGGCAGCATCAAAGGTTAACTCCCCCATTCCCCCTTCATCCCATACATGCATATGTAAAAATGGAGTAATACGACCTGTATGTTGCAATCCATCCCAAGCATCAACATATTCTAGCCACTTTTTACTTGAAGGCGTAAATGCCGAAACGCGCAATCCATAATCATCTTGAGGGTAGAGTTTCTCTAAAGGATGAAACTCTATCACTAACACTTTAAACCCAGCTTTAGCAAGACCAATTGCGATACTTGAACCAACCAAGCCCGCTCCATTAATAATGACATCAAAACGATTACTCATATATTTCCTCTATCTGCACTGACGTTTAACCCCAAACAGCCCATGATTAATACCCCATCCCAAAGCGGGCAATACGTTTTTTTAACGGCTTAATAAAATTCACTCCCTTAAGGGCAAAATTACGTATCTGTGATGCACCCGGTAAATCTATGCCAAAACTTCTAACTAGGAAATCTGTTGCACCGACAACTTTTACCACATCTAAGCGTCTTTCACGCTGATAACGCTTTAAATCGTGAAGCGAGGGAATCGTATTGCCGGCAAAATAGGGTAATAACAATTCACAATCCCTAAACCCTAAATTTAAACCTTGCCCTGCAATAGGATGCAAGGAGTGCGCACTATTACCTATTAAGGTTAAACACGGTTTACAAACCTCTTTAGGCATCATTAGCGTCAAATCCCAAACATGCCTCGTAGATACCCACTCGATTTCGCCCAAATCATAACCGATACGATAAATAACCTCATTAGAAAAAGTCGCATCAGATGCCTTTTTCCACTTCTCTTTTTCTGTACGATCTGCAATAAGTACCACCGCCATTTCATGACTACCCACCGGCAATAAAGCAAGCGGACCATCACTTGTAAAACGCTCATAAGCCATATTATGATGCGGATTCGTAAAACGGGCTCTCGCAATCACCGCGACCTGATCATAATCACTATGATAAGACTCTATTCCAGAGAGCATTCGTAAATGGGAATGCATCCCTTCAGCAGCAACAATCCAATCAAAAACTTCCATTTGCTTTTTACCATCACTTACTAAAGTGCAATGCGCAGTAGATTGATGGTTTTCATCAAGATCATAATGCGTTAAACGCGTCTGATCGAGATAGGTCACATTGTCACAAGTATCAATTGCCTTTAACATCCCTAAAACAAGACGTCCTAAAGGTATTAATGCGCCAAAATCATGAAGATCATGCTCTGACGCATAAAGTTCTACTTTTGTAGCATATCCTTTTTCTGAAACCTGAACACTCTCAATCGGTGTGGCAAAAGGCTTTAACTCAGCCCAAATATCTATAGACTTCAAAAAAGAGACCGAGCGATGCGATAACGCAATCATTCTCGTATCCTCTTCTAATAGCTCAGCTGTTGGCCTTTCATGTTGATCAATAATCACAATCTTGTGAGTAGAATGCTTTAACCCCAACGCAAAAGAGAGCCCGATAGGCCCTGCTCCTGAAATTAAAATTCGTCTGTTATGATCTTGTACCATACAACTTCACCTATTTTATCTGAAACTTATTGTAACGATGACCGCAATAAACGGTTTGATATACCGCAAGTTCATGCGACTTCTTAAGTTATTATCACTTAGTTGGTCGGTAAACTTAAAATCTCATAACCCTCTTCGGTTACTAAAATGGCGTGTTCCCACTGCGCAGTTAGTGATCTATCGCGTGTTACTGCCGTCCAACCATCACCTAAAACTTTTACTGCAGACTTTCCTACATTAATCATCGGCTCAATTGTAAAAATCATACCTGGTTCCATAATCTCCGTCACCATTGGAGAATCATAATGGAGGACCTGTGGCGCTTCATGTAATGCAAGCCCGACACCATGACCACAAAAATCCTGCACAACTGAGTAATTATGCGCATGGGCATGTTTTTGAATGGCACGACCAATATTACGAAACGGTGCGCCCGGCTTCACTTCTTCAATACCGAGCATCATACATTCATATGTCACATCAACTAAACGCTGCGCAAGAATAGAAACTTCACCCACACAGAACATTTGGCTCGAATCCCCAAAGAAGCCATCTTTGGCAAGACAGATATCAATATTAACAATATCCCCTTCTTTCAACTTGCGATCCCCAGGAATACCATGACAAACAACATGATTTAAAGAGATACAGCTAGCGCCTGGAAATGGTGGTTGCCCATAGTTTAAACTGCCCGAGATTAAACCATCTTCAGTCATCCAACTATGGATAAGATCATCTAGCTCCTGCGTAGTTACTCCGGCTTTCACATGAGGTTTAATACGCTTTAAAAGATTTGCCACCGCTTGATTTGCTTTACGAATACCGTCGATTTGTGCGGGTGTTTTAATACTGATTTCTGACATACTAATCCTTTATAACAGCTCCAATACGATTAAGATTAACTTTGCTTGGCGATTTTGAAGATTCACTTAAAAAATTAAAGCGCTCTCAGCGCTTTAACCATTTAGCATTAAGTACGCGGAAGCGTCACACCAGTTTGCCCTTGATACTTTCCGCCTCGATCTTTATAAGAGACTTCACACTCTTTATCAGATTCCAAAAAGAGCATCTGCGCCACACCTTCACCGGCATAAATTTTTGCCGGAAGGTTTGTTGTATTGGAAAATTCTAATGTCACATGCCCTTCCCATTCAGGTTCAAGCGGCGTGACATTCACAATAATCCCACAACGTGCATAGGTTGACTTACCAAGGCAAATCGTTAAAACGCTACGTGGGATACGAAAATATTCAACAGTACGAGCAAGTGCAAATGAGTTTGGTGGAATAATACAAACATCAGAAACAACATCCACAAAACTATTTTCATCAAAGTTTTTAGGATCGACAATACTTGAATTAATATTGGTGAAGATCTTAAACTCATTACTACAACGTACATCATAGCCATAGCTCGATGTTCCGTAGCTAATAATGCGACCTTTTTCATTTTCTCTGACTTGCCCAGGTTCAAATGGCTCAATCATGCCATGTTTTTCTGCCTGTTCACGAATCCAGTGGTCTGCTTTAATTGACATACATTTTCCTTTCCCTAACTAACACTTGTTAATACTGTTAAACAGTAGCGCTCACACTATTTTTACGTGAGATGTGAGCGCCATTAATATTATTAGCTTTCTTTTGAGATTTCACGCAACCTCGATGAGGCTTGACTCATCTTGCAACATCCTTGTTATCACTTGCAGCTTATTTAAGCTCTGAACCTTGTGATTGCTGTACGACAACTTTAGGGAAACCCGCCATTTTATCTCGTTCACGAAGAGAAAGTACTGCGGCTGTTTTAATCGCAATTTCTTGATAAAGCTTTGCTAAAGGATCTGAAGTTGTAGCTGTAGGCTTCCCACTATCAGCTTCTTCGCGGATCTTTTTATTAAGCGGCATACGGCCTAAAAGCGTATGACCTTCATTTTCTGCAAGCGCCTTACCCCCATCACTACCAAAAATCGCCTCTTCATGTCCACAATTTGAACAGATGTGATAACTCATATTTTCGACAATCCCAAGAATGGTGATACCCACCTTCTCAAACATCGTAATTCCCTTACGCGCATCAAGTAGTGCAATATCTTGCGGTGTTGTCACAATGACACTTCCGGCAACCGGCACTTGCTGTGCTAATGTTAGTTGAATATCCCCTGTTCCTGGCGGCATATCTACAATCAGATAATCAAGCTCTTTCCAGTTAGTCTCTTTTAGCATCTGTGCGAGCGCTGAAACTGCCATTGGCGCACGCCAAATTGCCGCATCACGATCTGCAATTAAATATCCAATTGAGTTTGTTTGAAGCCCTTGAGATATCACCGGCTCCATAGATTTTCCATCTAAGGATTTTGGCTTTTCGTGGCTATTGAGCATCGTTGGCAAGCTTGGACCATAAATATCCGCATCCAAAACGCCCACCTTAGCGCCTTCATTTAAGAGTGATAATGCAAGGTTTACCGAAGTTGTTGATTTTCCAACGCCACCTTTACCTGATGCTACGGCAATAATATTTTTAACATTTGGAAGCGCGTGTAGTTGACCTTGAACTTTGTGAGCGACAATCTTTGTACTCACACTGACTTCAACTGTCTGCCCTGTTTTTTCTGCTATTAATTTTTCTAACGTATTTTTAATCTCGACACTATGCGCTTTAGCATAGAAGCCTAAGACAATATCGACTTTAATCTGCGGTGATGAACCTTCGCTGATTTCAACTGATTTAACACATCCTGCCGACACTAGATCTGTTTCTAAGAACGGATCGGTTTGCGTTTTAATAATATCTTCAATCATCTCTTTTGTTACTTTCATAGGCTCATCCTCGCTAGAACAGATTTTTGATGTCCTCTATTCTAACACTGCTAGCGAAATAAATTAACCTTGTAAACACAAACCCGTAAAATTAACTCAAGTTCTCATAAATAAGGCATTTTAACCATTTTTATCGCGCTTTCTAAGTCAAGTTATTGTGAAGTTTTTGAAAGTGCTCCGCAGTACTTTTAGGTTCAGATAAAAAAGCACCTATCTCAAATATAGATGGTGCTAATTTTATCGTCGATTCGCTTTATAATCGATTCGGTTTAAGAAAAACTACCTTAAACGTAAAATAGGACAGCGTATGAATCAAATCAGCTTGCACGCTGCCGGATAGAACGATTCTTGCGCTTCTTATAACCGATGTGCTGGCAATCTGATTCAGCCACTTTCAAACCAATTTCACTATAAAAACACTTTTTAAAAACAAAATAGGGAAGCGGAGACATCAAACCAACTTGCAAGATATCAGATATAGCTATTACGCATTAAATTCCGATACGAGCCGAAAAAGACTTAAAACTGCTGGCACGTAATTTCAAAAAACATGCAAGCATTCGACCCAGCTGCTCATCAACCTATTTTAGGAGGATAACTAACTAATAAATTTTAACCTCTGATTTTATTTGGAAATCACTATAAAACACACTTTCACTTTCCATAACCAATGTACGGGCGATCTCCCTCCGTGACTTTTAAACCAATTTTACTAAAATGCGATCAAGAAAGCGTTAACGCTTAATCATCCCTTTAAAGATCAGCCTGAACATCTGCTAACAACGCATCACCCACAGCACTTTGAGAGATAACGTTTACGGTTAGAGCTTCGCCCTCCCGCTCAAGCTTTAGCTCGATATCAGCACTAGGTAATACTCCCTCCCCTTTTTCTGGCCATTCAATCAACCAGATCCCTGCCTCTTCCAATAAACCTAAATCAAATAGCTCAATGGGCGAAGATAAACGGTAAAGATCAGCATGTAAAATGGTACGGTCATCAAGCTCATAGGGCTCAATTAACGTATAAGTTGGGCTTTTAATTGCCCCTTTAACACCAAAGGCTTGAATAAAGTAGCGAGAAAAAGTTGTTTTCCCTGCGCCAAGATTACCTTCTAAATAGATCTTACAATCTTGTAAGTTTGCCTTCATTATCCACTTAGCAAGCGTCCTTGCAAATAGCGCTGTCTCTTCTTCGCTTTTTAAAATTCGATCAAACTTTACCGTCATTTTAAACTCCTAAAACTTCCGTCTCTTGCACAGCCTTCGCAACTGGTAATCTGCGAGAAAGAATTGCCAAACGAATATTTAAGAAGATCGCCGCAAACAAGATTCCCACAATTAAACCAATCCAAACGCCAGCAGCTTCCATCTCTTTTACCACACCTAAATAATAACAAAGCGGGAAAGCAATCAACCAATAAGAGGCTATCCCCAGCAACATCGGCGTTTTTGTATCTTTCATTCCACGAAGTACTCCATTAGCCGCAATTTGTAAACCATCTGGCAATTGGAAGAAAATTGAATAGATAATCAATGCCGCACTCATATGCACAATCTCTGGGTTACTATTATAAAGCTGTGGAATATGATAACGCGCACCAAAGAGGATTAAACTTGTCACAACCATCAATCCAATCACAACAACAATTCCCATTCGGCTAACACGAAGCACGCTCGCATAATCCATACGCCCCATTCGATGCCCCGTCATTGCCGTCAGTGCCATCGCTAAACTCACGGGGATCATAAAGGTTAATGAAGTAATAGAGAGTGATATCTGATGGCTTGCCACCACATTTGTTCCAAATTGCCCTAGGATAAGCCCGGCAGCTGAAAAAATTGCCACTTCAGCAAAAAGAGTCGCGCCGCTTGGAAGCCCAACCTTCACCATCTCTCTTAATCTTTCATCAGGCTTTTGAGGTCTACGAAATAGACGCAAACTCTTTAAACGAGGATCAATAAAGGTAAAAAGGATCAAAAGTAATAACATAATCCAAAATGTTAATCCCGTTCCCACTCCTGAACCAACAATCCCAAAACTAGGGATTCCTAATGGCTCATATCCGTTCACTAATACATAGTTCAACACGGCATTTACAACAAAACCAATGCCGCAAACAATCGTAATAATAATGGGACGAGCAACACCATCACACACTGCACGAAGACTATTAAATACCAAAATTGCCGGCGCACCAATACTTAACGCCCTTAAATAAGAGACAGATCCTGGAATTAACGTTTCATCAACACGAATCAAGCGCAGTAATGTTTCTGAAAAGAAATTCATAATCAGAACCACAAGCAGTATTAAAACGGTGGAAATCAGCAATCCATTATGCCAAATTTTTGCCACCTCAAGCGTTTTACCACGACCAAATTCATGTGCGCTAAATATCGCAACACTCATTAAAACCCCTGTACTACAAAGTAGTAGAGGATTCCAAACCATTACGCCTAACCCTACCGATGCTTGCACAGAATCATTAAAATGTCCTGTAATTGCAATATCCACAGCCCCCATTCCCACTAAAAACCATTGGGTAATGAGGATTGGCATCATTAAGCTGAGTAATGTTTTAAACTCATCTTTTTGAAAACGAAAACGTTCAAAAATTTTCATTCCCGATACTCCTTCTAATATTTCATTTAAATCTCTTAAAATTTCTCAATTCAGCCAGTAATTTCCGCTAAATCACCCATTTCCTCAGAGATTAAGAAGCCGGCATTTTACCCTAATTCACCCAAATCTTTACCATATTTCTTTTAAATAATGACAAATAAATACTAAAGGGCAATTCACGCATCATTACCGAGTCCAAAATAGAGAGATATCTATCGCTAAAAATACGATTAATTAATATCTCGTAATCCTTGATAAACAACTTCTGCTAATTTCTGGCTAATTCCTGGCACTTTAGCAATATCTGAAACGGCGGCATTTTTAAGAGATTCCAAACCACCAAAATGCGTTAAAAGTGCGGTACGCCGAGTCTCTCCAATTCCAGGAATATCCTCTAAAACAGATCGCCGACGCATTTTATCCCTTCTTGTTCGATGCCCTTCAATGGCAAACCGATGCGCTTCATCTCGAATTTGAGTCAATAGATGAAATGCCGGAGAGCTAGAATCTAAAGGAAGCGGCGCCTTATCTCGCATCCAAATAATATCCTTTCCTCGAACCTTCCCTTCCCCTTCAGAAATACTCATTAATGGCAAAGCGCTTAAACCGAGCGCATCTAAAACCTCAATAGCTACTTGCAATTGCCCCTTACCGCCATCGATCAACAATAGATCAGGAAAACCTTGCGGATCTTGCGCAGGATCCTTTCCCTTAAATCGCCTTGTTAACACTTGTCGCATCGCTTCATAATCATCACCGGCCGTGACGCCCTCAATATTGAAGCGGCGATAAAATTTTTTCGTAAACCCTTCAGGGGTATAGACAACATTAGACGCAACAGTGCGCTCCCCAAAACTATGAGAGATATCAAAGCACTCTATTCGCTGAATATTCTTCTCAAATCCTAAAATCGTATTAAGCGAAAAGAGACGATCTTCCACTTGCGCACGGCTGGCAAGCTTAATTTCTACAGAGTGCCGAGCATTGCTCTCCACAAGATTAAGCCATTGACGTTTTCGCCCCCTGATATTTTGGGGATATTGCAACTGCACTTGATAATCAACACTCTGCGACAGCGCTAACAACAACCAAGTCTCCTCTTCCTTCGATAGCTCCGTATTAATAATAATATTACGAGGAGGTTGGCGATGTTCACCATAATACTGCATTATAAATGCACTCATAATCTCTTCATTTGGTGTATCTTTAGGGACTTTGGGGAAATATGCCCGCGTTCCTAATACTCGCCCATCACGAATCATCATTACTTCTACATTCACAATCTCAGCTGAGGTATAGAGTGCATGAATATCTAAAGAGTCCCGATTCTCTTCCATCATATTCGAGCCTTGAATCTCTCGAATATATTGAATTTGATCTCGGATTTCTCCCGCCTTTTCAAATTGAAGATCCTGACTATAAAGTGTCATTTTCGCAATTAAAAGATCGACTAACTTTTGTGAATCTCCACGTAAAAAGAGCATCGCTTCATCCACTGTTTCTAAATACTCTTTACGGGAAATCTTATCAACACAAGGACCACTACAGCGCTGAATTTGATATTGCAGACAGGGTCTTGTTCGATGGCTAAAAAAACTATCTTCACACTCCCGAATACGGAATACTTTCGCCATCAGGTTTAATGTCTCCCTCACCGCACCTGATGAAGGAAAAGGACCAAACATTCGCCCCTTACGCTTTCTAGCCCCTCGGTAAAAACTAAAACGAGGAAATGGGTGATCTGAAACATAGATATAGGGATAGCTTTTATCATCAATTAATCTCACGTTATAGCGAGGTCGATACTCTTTAATTAGATTACTCTCTAATAATAGCGCTTCTCGTTCGGTCGTTGTGATAGTTGTTTCGATAGAAGCAATGTTTGCCACCAATGCTTGTGTCTTTGGCGGTAATTGTTTTGTTTTAAAATAACTGGATAATCGATTTTTTAAATTTTTAGCTTTACCCACGTAAATCACGTCATGGTTAATATCCCGCATCATATAGACGCCCGGCATTAAGGGTGCATGTTTCAAAAAATCATTGGCATCAAACTTTACACTATCTTGCTGAGTCATATATTATTATCATCGCTAAAAATTCATCTAAAACAGATGCTGACATTATATTAACGCCAGTTAGATGCCCATAATTTACCACAAAGCGGTGATTTAAGCGCCGTTCAATGGTATATTATCGCTAAAAATTTACAAATTATTATTAAAAGGACAATTGCCTATGTCTAAACCTTCTACCCTTCAAGAAGTTTTACAAAATCTTGATCCGGTGCTTTCTCAGCACACATTCGTTTACGTTGGAGTCACCAATCAATCATTACTAAAGGTCTTGGGCTATGACCCTGTAGCTTTCTATAAAGAAAAAGCAGGCATCACGCTTATCCTACGCAAGGATGAAGCCGATAATAACTTCCTCAATTATGATAATGAGTTTTGCAAAATTGATCTTAACGCCCCTTTTTACTTCGACTGCACCGGTTTAACTGCAATTGTTTCTAGTGCTCTAGCAAAAGCGGGGATCGCTATTCGCCCTATCCAAACTGCTTATAGTCGCTTTATTTTAGTTGAAAAAGAGGACGCTCATACCGCTCTTGAAATCCTTATTACCTTACAGAAAAAAATTCAAGGCTTTAGCGCGCATTAGCGACTTTTACCTATACCAAAAACCTCATAACAGCTCCACCTTAAAGCCAAAGCCCTTTTATAGCATCTTATCATCACCTTATGATCATAACGCTAACCATAAAAGAGCTGTTATTCGCCTATCTATAATCCTACCGATTGCAACCACAACTCGAGTAATGCCGCATGCCATAATTTCGAGCCTTGAATATTGGTAAAGCTTGATGGCGCCTCGGGATTTTTAAGAAGATCTTGAATATAAGCTTCATTAAAAATACCGCGAGAGCGAGATTTCTCGCTAGTTAATAGATCTTGCATCATCTCTAAAAACTCACCACGAACATACTTTAATGCCGGCATTGGAAAATATGCTTTTGGGCGATCAATAATAGAATCTGGCACGCGTCCTCTTGCGATATCTTTTAAGATACCTTTACCGTGATGCATCAGTTTATACTCTGGCGGCATTGCCATTGCTAACTCCACTAAACGCTGATCCATAAACGGCATTCTTGCCTCTAAAGCGTGCGCCATTGTCATATTATCCACCCGCTTTACCGGATCATCTACCACTAAACGCGTCACATCTAGGCGAAGTACTCGATCTAAAAAGGTTGTTGCCCCGCTTTTTGTAAGATGATCTCTAATAAAATCTCCGGCAACATCATGCGTATGGTATTTCGATGTAAAAGCTTGCAACCACTCTTCATGCGGTCTATCGAAATAATGTTCTGAAAAACGCTTTAGAGGATCTAACTCCTGACTCTCCACCATTTTGGGATACCAAAAATAGCCGGCAAAAACCTCATCAGCGCCCTGCCCGCTTTGCACCACAGATGTAATAGATTTCACCTTTTCTGAAAGTAGATAAAAGCCTATCGCATCTTGCCCAAAAAGTGGCTCACTCATATTGCGAATCGCTTCTGGTAAACGAGTTAGCGCCTCACTATTGGGAACTTCAAATTTATAATGATCCGTCTGATATTTATCGACAAATTGATCTGAATAGAAAAACTCTGATCCTTTCTCTTCAGGCTGATCTTCAAACCCTACAGAGAAAGTCTGAATATCCTTAAAACCCTCTTCAATCGCCAAAGCGGTAATCAAGGTTGAGTCTAATCCGCCAGAGAGAAGGACGCCAACTTTTTCATTAGCAAATCCCATCTCTTTCTTAATCGCAGATTTCAAAGAGCTCTCGATTATCTCTTTCCAAGTTTCATAATCGTCATCAGGATAATCTCTCGTTGCCGTCAACTCCCAATAACTTGTCTCTTTAGCAATACCATTATTTTTGATAACCATATAGCTACCGGGCTCAACTTTACGAATTCCTTTCAAAATCGTTAAAGGTGCCGGGACAACAGCATGAAGGGAATACATAAAATGGAGTGCTTCTGGGTCAATTGAAGTATCAATATCCTGACTTTGTAAAATACTCTGCGTATTTGACGCAAAATAGAAAGCATCATGCGCTTTACCAAAACTATAATAGAGCGGTTTTTTCCCAAAGCGATCACGTACTAATAGTAATGTTTCTGCCTGATCATCCCAGAGTGCAATTGCATAGGCACCATCAAGTCTTTCAACAAATTGATGCCCCCAGCAATGATAAGCCTTTGTTAAGACTTCTGCTTGGCTCTGCGTCAAAAACTGATAGCCCATTTCACGAAGCGTTTCTCGAAGCGCATCTTGATTGTAGATCGTGCCATTAGTGACGACCGAGATTCCAATCTTTTCATCTAAAAATGGCTCATCCCCATTGCTGATAGCCTGCAACTTAGTCTGAATGAGCCCCACCATTTTATGGCGAAAAACTGAAGTTCCATCAGGTCCACGTTTGATAATTGGCTCGGACATCTTCTGAAGTAGGGATTCATCAACTGCAGTTTGATTTAATTTTAAAACACCGGCAATTCCACTCATTTTATTCCACCTATTCGAACCAATTTGACTCACACAAAATCAATAATAAGTGCTGGAATAAATCACAACACTTATCTCGATCTTCATAAAACACTGATATTCACGCTTCTATCAGCTAACTGCTATTCTATTTTAATATCAATTAAAACATAAAACTTTCACCGCAACCACACTCCGCTTTTGCTTCTGGGTTTTGGAATTTGAACATCCGATTAATACCATCTTGAATGTAATCTAATGTGACGCTCTCAAGATAGGGTAATATCGATGCTTCTGCGACAATTTGTACAGGGCTCTCTTCAAGCACGACAACGCTATCATCGATCTTGTCACAAAAATCAATGTAGTACTTATATCCTGAGCAACCTGACTTTTGTAATGCGACTTTTATCGCCTCTGCATTACTCTCTGCTAAGTTTTTTGCAAGCTGCACTCTTGCAGCATCTGTAACCGTAAACATTCTGTCTTCTCCCTTCACAAGCGCTTCATCAAAGCGCGATTCCTTATATTTTCTACAAAGAATCAATATAGAACTAAATTAGTGCTATTTTACCTTAAATCTCCAATTTTGACGAGTTTATCTGAAAACTTCTATTCACATAGATATCTTATAATATATGAACTACTTAAACTTTAAAGAGTACATATAATAACTAGCCCTGCATAAAATCAGGTCTAAAATACACCATTTTACGGCACTTTTATCGTCAACCGCCTCAGCGTTATCGCACAATAAAAACGGTGGGCAAGCGGGATTTTTATTATGAATAACTTACCTTTTCGTTAAGTTGGAGATATCTACAAAGACCTCATTATTCTCACCTTGTAAGTTTTTAATATCTGACAATGAACCCTCGGCATAAATGATATCAAAGCCAATATCATAGAGATTATCACTATTTTTAAATCGCTCCGCATAACTGCGCCACTCTTCAAGCCACTCATAAGTCCGTAACCCTTTAAATGAAGAAAATGGCTTCCCGCCTACAATTCGGGCATCTTTTAGTAAGGTATCGAGCTTTTCATAAGTGAGGTTAATTTTTTCAATAAAGAGAACCGCATTTTTAAACCCTAATGCGTGTAGATAATCCCCTATATCTTCAATATCGGGAAACTCATTCATTAATGGCCCGCCAGGATAGGAGATATCAGCAAAACTACCTGTACCAATGGTTGTAAAAAAGAGCTTCCCTTGTGCATTTAAGCGAACCTGATAATCACGCACACGCTCTTCAAATTCCCAGACATCTTGCAGATAAAGGTTACTGATAATAAGATCAAAACGCAGCGTAGAATCTGTTAAAGATTCGATATTCTCCATGATTTTTGCATTAGGAAAGCGAGCCTGTAATAACTCAGAAAGATAATGATCAAACGCACCATCGACTAAAATCATCCCCGGCGTTAAATCTTCCTCTAAATATTCAACCATTCGACGAGCGATTTCATGATGCAAAAAGGCATGTCCGGCATAAAGTTCTGGATGATATTGTAATTTTCTGCGGCTTAAAGCTTTTTTTGTTGTCATAATTTTCTATCAATACTCTCTATCAAGGTACCAAAACTATCTGTCATCATTCTCATTAACAATTTGATCTCAAATAAGATAACGATTCCTGATGCTTTTCTCTTCTTAATTCTATCACTTTTAAGAGTCTTTCTACTATTTGACTGCGTAAAACCCTCATGATATTGATGATGCCTTCTATTAAGGAAGCGTTAAAGTTTAGAATAGTTTATCGAACTTAAAGCCCTTCTCTTTTCTAGATGCTTATTTATCTACCGCTTTCAGGCCATTTTTCTGTGCGAAATTGACGCACCAAAATTCTGAATCAACTTCTTGTCATTTTATTGGGAGAAATATTGACTATGACTCAAACATTTTGTGATCGCCTCTTTCAACGTGTTGCCCCTGTTTGGAATGCTTATTTAGAACATCCTTTTGTGAAAGGTATTGGAACTGGGACATTAGAACATGCAAAATTTCGCCACTATATGCGCCAAGATTATGTTTATCTTATTGAATATTCTCGCCTTTTCGCCATTGGCGCAGCAAAATCTGATGACTTAGAGACCATGACGCTTTTTGCCAATCTACTCTCTGGCACAATGAATTTTGAAATGGGTCTACACCGCACTTATGCTGCAAAGTTTGGGATATCTAATGAAGATTTAGAAAATACAGCACCTTCCTCAACAGTGACAGCTTACACAAGCTATATGCTCCAAGAAGCTTATAAAGGAGGCGTTGAGAATACTGCAGCTGCCGTTCTTGCATGTGCTTGGAGTTATAACTTTATTGGAAAAGAACTTGCAACATGGAAAGGCGCCCTTGACCATGAATTTTATGGTCCGTGGGTGCAAACCTACTCTGGTGATGAATTTTCAAAGCTTGCCAAAACCTGTATCGATCTTGTTAATCGATTAGCGCAAGGGATGCCGGAGCGTAAACTTAAAGAGATGGAAGAGATCTTTGTGAAAACCAGTTATTTTGAATATATGTTCTGGGATATGGCTGTTGAAGAATCCATGTGGCCTTGCAAGATGGTGTAATGATATCCCCTCTTTTATAACAAAGAAGCAGACAGTAAAAAGCGCAGTTTACTTGCGCTTTTTTACATATTCTCAGGCAATATATTCACTACTACTTCCCGATTAAGGTTCGAAATTCTTCCATCAATCAGTTAATATCATATAAAACTATTAAATAGTGTAAAACAACCAATAATCTAAAAGATAACCGTTCACTTTGTCGCATCTAAACATTTTGCGATGGATGATTACAAAACAAAAGGCAGAATTATGAGTGAGTCAACCGCAGTTTATCCCGGAACTTTTGATCCTATTACCAATGGGCATTCAGATATTATCATTCGAGCATCTCGTGTTTTCCCTAAACTCATTGTTGCCGTTGCAAAAATTACAGGCCCTAAAAAACGCCCTCTATTTACTTTTGAAGAGCGCTTAGATATGGCTAAAGAGGTCTTTAAGGATTATAAAAATATCGAGGTTGTAGGGTTTAATGATCTACTTGCTCGCTATATGGATACAATTGGCAGCCATGTCCTTGTACGAGGTTTACGTGCCGTTTCTGACTTTGAATATGAGTTTCAGATGGCAAGCCTTAACCGCCATTTAAATGAAAAAGTAGAAACGATTTTCCTAACCCCAAGTGAAAAATACTCTTTCGTCTCCTCCACAATGGTGCGCGAAGCTTCTATGCTTGGTGGAGATGTCAGCGCTATTGTTCATCCTTATGTAATGAACGCGCTGAAACGCAAGTATCAAGAGAAACTTACTGAAGTTAACAATCACCCTCAATAGTCAAATTAATACTAAGACAACAGCATGAAAATACCTAAAATTCTAGGTCATATATGGATAGGACCACATCCTGCACCATCACAATGGCTAAATACATGGAAAGAAAAACATCCTGATTGGACATACCGTCTCTATGATAATGACTTTCTGCAATCCTTTAATTTTAGAAATAAGAATCTCATTGATACTTATATTCACCTAGAATTATATGCAGGAGCAGCGGATCTTATGAGATACGAGATCTTATATGAATTTGGAGGATTTATCC
This sequence comes from Ignatzschineria rhizosphaerae, assembly GCF_022655595.1. NCBI lineage: Bacteria > Pseudomonadati > Pseudomonadota > Gammaproteobacteria > Cardiobacteriales > Ignatzschineriaceae > Ignatzschineria > Ignatzschineria rhizosphaerae. The sequence continues at coordinate 2,930,020 of NZ_CP093379.1, read as the reverse complement.
CTGAAGCTGACTCTATCTGTTACTTAAATACAGAAGAGCTTTTTACCAAACCGCAGGCATACACTGTTTATGAAAATGAATTTCTACGAGGAAAACTAGTTTCTCCAATTTTAGCTTGCGAGCCTAAGAACATTTTCGTAAAACAATTAATTGATGAATTATCACAATTAGATCCCCAGGATCTAGGAGAGCCTTGGAAAACAACAGGGAACCTCTTTGTCGCAAAAATGATCGAAAAATATAACCCTGACATTACTATCTTCCCTTCCCATTACTTTATTCCTGTTCATTTTGATGGCATGGTTTATACTGGGAGTGATAAAATCTATTGCCAACAATTATTTGGCACAACAAGAACAGCATATCAAGCAAAAAAACAGAAGCAAAACTTTATACAGAAATTTAGATCCAGATCGGAAAGAGCCCGAAAAAGAGATATCGCTAAACAAAGAGAACAACTATTTCAAAAACAAACCCTAAAACATTTAGAAAATTTTAATATTGATTTTTCTACTAGAAATAAAAGCTCATAAATTCTCTCAATTTCTTTATTAACAAATCTGCAATATCATAATATGCCCCCCGACCATAACTCCCCAGAATTTATCAAACGTCTAATAGCAAAATCAGAAGAGATCGGTATCAATGAACTTTCTAGCTCTGATATCGAACCTGGGAAAAATAGAGATTACTTTATTGAATGGTTAGGGGAAGGATTTCATGGTGACTTAGATTACATGTATAAGCATGGGGAGAAGCGCTATCATCCTGATCTACTTGTTCCCGGCACTGTCTCTATGCTGACAGCTCAGCTCCATTACTATAATCCAGATATTGATGCCAAATCTCGACTAGAAGATCCTCATCATGCTTACGTTGCTGAATATGCACTAGGGCGTGATTATCACAAAGTTCTTCGCAATATGCTTACCAATCTTGGCAAGTGGTTACAAAGTGAAATTCCTGACTTAGAGTTTCGGGCGTTTGTTGATAGTGCACCTGTATTAGAACGCGCTTTTAGTCAAAAATCAGGGCTTGGATTCTTTGGTAAAAACACTATGATTATTCATCCTAAAAGAGGCTCTTTCTTCTTTTTAGGTGAGTTATTACTCTCTAAACGTATTCATATTCCAAGTGAACCCATCACGAATCACTGTGGACAATGTACAAGATGTATTAAAGCTTGCCCAACTGATGCCATTGTCTCCCCTTTTAAAATTGATGCTCGAAAATGCATCTCTTACTTAACAATTGAACACTTTGGGGCAATCCCCATCGAATATCGAGATGCTATTGGGAACCGTATCTTTGGCTGCGATGATTGCCAAATCGTCTGCCCATGGAACCGTTTCTCCATTGATCTGACGACTAAAGATTTTCTACCAAGACATCAACTAGATTCATCCTCTCTTCTAGAGCTCTTTAATTGGACCGAAGAAGAATTCCTCAAAAAAACAGAAGGATCTCCTATTCGTAGATTGGGATATAACAGATGGCTAAGAAATATCGCTATTGGAATCGGTAATAGCCCACCTTCTCATGCAAATATCCAATCCTTAGAACAGAAATTGAATATTGATGATGATGCACTGAAAGAGCATATTCATTGGGCTATCAAAAAACAAATAACATTGTAAGAAATTTATTTAAAATAAGCCACATAACCCCGTATAAAAGTAAATCAATGTAAATTATGTTATAATTATTATTTTATAAGGGCAGAAATATTAAAAATAAATATGGCAACTATTATTACCTATGGTACGTTTGATTTTTTTCACTATGGTCACTTTGAACTACTAAGTAAAGCAAAAAACTTAGGCTCTAAATTAATCGTTGGTCTCTCAACAGACGATTTTAATCAACAAAAAAACAAATATTCCATTCTCTCTTTTGAAAAGAGAAAAAAGATATTAGAGTCTTTAAATTTTGTCAATCTTGTTATTCCGGAAATCAATTGGAATCAAAAGATTAATGATATTCAAAAGTATAATGTCGATATATTTGTAATGGGGGATGACTGGACTGGAGAATTTAATTACTTGGAAGATTACTGCCAAGTTATTTACCTACCACGCACAGATAAAATCTCAACAAGCCTAATCAAGGAGCTTCTATGAATTTAAGAAGAAGCATTATAAAGAGAATCAATAAACTTCTACTTTTTTATAGAAATAAACAACGTTTAAAAACCAAAAATATAGCTAATATATGGTGTTTTTTACCCTATGGAGATGATTTTACAGGAAATATTAAGGCAACCTTTGAATCTGTCAAACATGATCCTAATATCATAAAAATAATCCTCGCCGATAAAGCAACTGAATCACTCTATAAACATTTAGTAAATCCATCGATAATTTTAATAGAGGAAAGCAATCTTCTTCAGAAAAAAAATTTTCTAATATTATCAAAAGCTTCTATCTTAATTACAGACCAACTCACGAATGCCTATGAGATTTTAAAAAAAATAACGCCTTTGTATATCCCTGTTCTTAATTTATGGCATGGAATACCTTTAAAAAAGATGTTTTATGCTGTCGATAAACAATCCCCTTTTACAGAAGATGAAGCCCTCAGAAATCATTTTATTTCAAGTTCTGAACTTGACACACAATCGATGCAAAAATGTTTTCAAGTACCCCTTCAAAATATCCATTTAACGGGATTACCAAGAGTTGATCTTCTCCATTCACCAACTGCAGACCTACAGCAGGAATACCTTATATTAAAAGAAGTCACTAAAGATAAAAAGCTCCTGCTATTTGCTCCCACATGGAAAAGCTACCCAAGCAAAAATTACACTTTTACTCCTTATGACTTACAAGCTCTTTCCCTTTTTTTGCAAGAAGAGAATTATATACTAGGAGTTAGAGAGCATTTTTTGACAGAGGAAAATTCATATTTTCAACAACTTCAGACTATCGGGGCAATCAATCTCAACAATACAGAATTCCCTAATATAGAACCTCTACTTTTACATGCTAAAGTTCTTGTCACAGATTATTCTAGTTGCCATTATGATTTTTTATATCTTAATAAGCCCAGTTTCTCTTTTGCGTATGATTACGAACACTATGATAAAGGGTTTCTATACGATTTCGCTGATGTCTTTCAGTATCCCAAAAGCTATACTATTCAAGATCTCCTACAAAGAATAAGAAAAGTGGAGTCATCTACCGAAAACACTGACATTCAACAAATATATCAAAGATTTTATAAATATAGTGACAACCAGAATACCCAAAGGGTTATCAATCTTATTAAAAATTTAACGAGCAATAATTAAATTAAAAGGTTAAGTCTAATAAATTATGGTTGAGTTGAAGAAAAATTAAATATCGATGATGCAGTGCTGAAAGAAAATATTCATTAGGCTATCAAAAAAATCAATCAAAAGCCCCTATATTTTATAACTATAGGGGCTTTAAATATTCCACAAATAACTAACTTTAATCTTCTTTTAAAAGCTGCCTATTCTCGATAAAGAGCTCTCCCACTCTTTTGCTTCCATAAAAGTTTAAATGGTTATCATCAAAGTAGAGAGGCAATCCTTCTAATACCCCACTCGTTGGGATTAGATCACTTATTTCCACAAAATGCACATTTGCATCATCTTCCGCAAGTGATCTTAGATACACGTTCGCATCCTCATGTGAATAATGCGTTTTTGGCAACATATACTGCTCTAAACCAATCTTTTTTAATTTCAAATAACGTGCTGGAGACGGAATGCTTAATGCAGGAATATCTGCGATTAAATAAACATTTTGACCTTCAGAAATTGTATTGACTGTATTTTTAAATTTCTCTTGGTAATTATGAGATTGCTCTTCTGGCTCATAAAGTTTTGGCGCTAGATATTGCGAAATAATCACCGCATCATAATCCCCAAAGCTTTCCAACAAATAATCATTAATCATTAGACAAGTATTACTTGATTGCTGCTGAGATACATTAATTAAGGCTTTAGATGGAGGCAATCCACAACCACTTGCCGCTACCATATGCGCTTTAAATCTCTCATGCTTCCCTACAGTATCCATAAATCCTGCTAAGTGCCCTGTATGAGAATCTCCTATCACTAAAACTCTTTTGGTAGACTCAAGATCACCAACATAACAGCTCTCTGTAATAGGACTATCCATACAAACTTGCCCCGCATTAACCCAATCAACCAACTCGTTAGAGTCATTTAAATTAAAGTAATCTCCGATAGGTTTTGTTATTACAAGCTGGTGAATAGAGACCATCACCCCAAAAGGTAACAGATAAACTAATAACAGACTCCACTTAAAATTAAGCTTTAATTTTCTAATCGGGTTTTCGACAACATAATACGTAAAAATAGATAAAATAACTATCAGGATAAAACCCCAAATCATCCATGATATTGGTAGCTCTGTATCATTTAGAACGTAACGCATAAATGCTAGTACGGGCCAATGCCATAAATAAAGGGAAAATGACCATAAACCAATTAATCTTACTGGCGTATAAGTAAAAATTCTTTTATACGGGGCATTAACATTCGTATCAAAAATAAAAAATGCCGCTGCAATAGTCGGCACCATTGCCGTAACACCAGGGAAAGGTATTGCCTCAGAATACATCGCAAAACAAGCCACTAGAATAATAATCCCTACTATTCCCAATAGATGTTTATGACGATTGCTTAATGTATAAGGGTTAAGTGCTAGAGCACAACCCACTAGTAATTCTGAAGCTCTTGTACTCAATTCAAAGTACGCTTTCCCAGGCTCCTTTAACAACCTAAACTCTGTGTAGAGTAGGCTCAATATTATCCCTGCAATCGCGATCCAAAAAAGCCATATTTGAGGGTTTTCTCGGGACTTCACGCCCTTATAAATTAAATAGAAGCTCAAAGGCCAAATAAAATAAAACTGCTCTTCAATTGCTAAAGACCAAAGATGTAATAGGGGCTTCTCTTCTGAAACAGGGTCAAAATATCCTTGCCCACTAAACGCCCTATTGGCTCTGAACTGCATTGCATATTTTGCAGTACGCCAAAATCCTTCGAAGTCTCGTGTATCAAATAAAAGAATCGCAACAATAACGGTTACCAGCAATACCGTAAAAAAGAGGGGCAAGATCCGTTTAATTCGACGCGTATAAAAATCTCTAAACGTAAATCGACCATTACTAACTTGCCTATAAATAATAGACGTAATTAAATATCCCGATATCACAAAGAAGATATCAACACCTAAAAAACCACCTGGTAACCATGAGCTCTTAAAGTGAAAAACAATAACTGAAAGTACAGCTAATGCACGAAGACCATCAATATCGGGTCTATATTTAATGTGGTTTTGTTGCGTCATAATTGTGAATACTTCAAATAATTAATTACTAAAACAGGCTAATATCTTACATTAAGGGGGGGATTAAAGATAGATTTTAAAGATAGGCTAACAACAATGCTCTGATAGTAAGGACAAAGCACTGAATGATGATTTTTGACTCATTCACACTCATTTTAAAAGTGATTTCAACGATTTCGTCGCTTTATTAAGATCTGAGTTAAAATTTTAGCCGGTAAACGCAGCCATAAGTTTTGTTTATTAAATCTTGATCGCCCCGTCTTAGCAGGAACTTTGATCTGTTTTAAGCGTTTTACTTGCTCTAAAATAAAAGCTTCTATGCTTATCGATAAATTCTTAGCATCAATTGTTACTAGCCACTCTAGAACTTCCTTACGATAAAGTTCAATCACAAACAATGTTTCTTTCGGTAAATAATCAGGTTGATCTAAATAAGCCTGATACATCATTAAAATTACCGTAATCTGATCACGAATATTTCGCTCTTTAACATCCCATGTAATAGATCCCTCACGCTCATAATGATTGTAGACAATCTTAGGTGTTGAATAAATATTACTGACAACTCGATATAGATAAAATGCCCATAATACATCCTCGTGAAAAATCCCCTCTTTAAAAAAGAGCTGATTTTGCACTAGAAAATCACGATGAATTAATTTAGCACAACCAATTACCCATAATTTTGATAGGGCGTAATCCTTAAACACATCCACATTCTCACTATAGGACCTTTGATGGGAGGCAAGAATAAAATCAACTCTATTCCCGGCAATTTTTTGAAAATTACCAACAACAAGATCTCTAGGAGTAGCGGTTTCTAATGCGCATTCCACTAAATAAGAGATGGCTGTCTTATCTGTTAAAGTATCATCGTTATCTAAAAAGAAAAGATACTCCCCTTTACTATGCGCAATCCCAGTATTTCTTGCGGCACTGGGTCCCCGATTTCGATCATGCTCTAAATACTGCACAGTCCCTTGCCAAATATTTTGAGAAATAACTTCTTTAGCCCGTAAAAAACTACGATCTGGTGTAAAGTCATTGACTAAAATGATTTCGATATCGGCATAATCTTGTTGCATTACCGATAAAAGGCACTCCTCAATATAATTTTCTGCATTATACACAGGAATAATAACCGATACTTTCACAGCAACTCCTTAAAGAGTGTTGTTGAATAAAATTTATTAGCTACCTGTAAAAAATCTATTACTGAGATAACTTCAAAGTTTGATCTTGAATAAACAACTTCCCAATCTCGCGACTTCCATAAGGATTGAGATGATCCGAATCATAATATATTAATTGTCCATCATTTAACAAATGATCAACATAAGGGGTTATATCTATATAAGATGCATTATCTAATGTTTGTACCATCTCTTTCAACGCTTGATTCAATTTTTGAATCTCACGATTACGAGTTTCATCAATATCAATATTAACCGAAAGCCCCAATCGCTTAATACGCTCATAACGAACGGTATGATAGCCTAAATCACCTACATCTGAAAAAACAATTACTGGAACTTTATTAGAAACTATTTCAAGCGTATTTCTAAACTTATCCAAATAATCCGGGATTGTATTATCTTTAGATGAAAGTGGCGTCAAATAGTACTGACTCCAAAGAACAGCATCATATTGATCATAATTATTCTCTAAATAGATATTCGCAAACTCACACTCAGGATGTTTTGTTCGAATATTAGATCCGGCAAAAAGCATCGGGCAAGCAGGAGAAGCAATAATATCTATTTTAATCCCCTCCTTCTTCCCAATCTCATCCATCATTCCTGATAAATGCATCGCATGAGAATCCCCAACTAACAAATAACGTGTTGTAGCAGTTTTATCTCCCACCGCACAATCATTTAAAAACTTACCATGACAACCTTCAGTATCGGCAAACCATCTGGTCTTATTAATATCAATATGCAACTCGGAACTCTCAACTGACTTATGAGCATAAGTATAAATTAATGTGATAGCACCATAAGGAATTGCAAATATTAAAATAACGCTACTAATAAATCCTAATTTTGTCTTTCTTACAGGATTTTCAACCAAATAGTAACTACTCACTGATAATAATAAAATTACAACGGCAGATACTCCTAGCCACCATAATGGCAACTCCGTATCTTGAAAAACATATCTTGATAATGCTAATACCGGCCAATGCCATAAGTAGAGAGAAAACGACCATAATCCTATCATTCTTGCCATAGGATTAGTAAAAAGCCTTTTATAAGGCGAATCAATATTATTATCTAAAATAAAAAAGGCCGCACCTATCGTTGGAATAAGCGCGAATATGCCAGGCATTGGGGTTGCTGCTGAATAAAAAATAAAACAGCTTACTAAAACAATTGTCCCGACAACTCCCAACCCCTTCTTCCAATTATCTTTAATTTGATAAGGGTTTAGTGCTAAAGCACAGCCTACTAATAATTCTGCCGCCCTATTTTGTAATAAGTAATAACTATCATCAGGATGATTTTTAATAGATATTTCGGCTAAAACCGTACTTAATAAAATACCTAAAACAGCTAATAAAAAAAGAATATACCCTTGGTTTTTAAATTTCTTTGTCAAAAAGAACGTAATAAAAAGAACGAGCGGCCAAATAAAGTAAAACTGCTCTTCTATTGCTAATGACCATAGATGCAATAAGGGTTTTTCTTCAGTGAATACATCAAAATAATCACTTCCTGTAAAAGCTCTATTCGCACGAAATTGCATTGCATAACGCAAAGATCTAATAAAGTTTTCATATTGCTCTGGCAGCAAAATCAACACTGCAGGAATTAAGGTTACTAATAATACTAAAAAAAGTAGTGGCAATATGCGCTTAATACGGCGCGTATAAAAGACTTTGAAAGAAAAGCGTCCTTGAGCTAATTGTTTTTTAATAATGGAGGTAATTAAATATCCAGAAATTACAAAAAAAACATCAACCCCTAAATATCCACCAGGTAGCCAGCTGTTATTAAAGTGAAACACTAATACGGATAATACCGCCAAAGCTCTAAAGCCGTCGATATCAGACCTATACTTAATATGATTTTGATTCGCCATAATACTCTATTGATATGTATTTAAATTTTAATATCTATACAGCCGATGCTTTTTATTATTTTATTCAATAAAAACAGATGCTTACCACAAGCCACCCCATCTTATTGTATTATTAGATTCGGGTATTCTACTCTTTTTACTAAAACATGTCCTGTTTTTAGAACGATAACCAACTGTCTCTACATAAATTATCAATTGTGCTAGCAATTGGTATCGGCCTCAAAAGACCGTTATAATTATCCTAATATTTCTAGAATTTAGGCACTCTTAAAATATGATTAATGATGCCTAATCGCTTAATTTTCATAGGACGATTCATGTCACTAAAACAAAGTCTCTCAAAGCATATATGGAATTTACGTTTTTTAAATAAAAAGCTTAAGCTTAACTGGGCTTATCTTAAATTTTCTTTCGTCAAAAAAATACTTCCCAAGCGTCATACGCCTGTTGACTTCTCCCATGTTAAAAAAATCCTTATTGTTAGAAATGATAAACATGGAGATATGATTGCCACAACAGGCTTTATCAAAGCATTAGCACAAGCAGGCTATGAGGTTTATATCTCTTCAGAAAAAGCATCTTTAGATATCATTGAGTTCAACCCTTACGTTAAAGGGGTATTTAGCTATCAAGATAAAACTTTAAAAGCCCTCTATCGCTCTATCAAAAATATTCGGAAAATGAATTTTGATGCGGTTATTGACCTTAAATATTGCCGTGGGGTTTATAAAAAAAATATCATTTTCTGCGCTTTTGTCAAAAGCCCAATACTTATCGGTTTTAATAAAAGTAACATCCCTGCATATAACGTCTCTCTTCCTTATTATGAATTATCAGCCCATGTCACAACAAGATTACCCCCACTATTGAAACTCTTTAATATTGAGGAATATGACCTCAATTATGAAATTTATACAACACCTGAGATGCAAGAGAATACAGTTCAGTTTATCGAGAAAAATCTTAAGAATGATCAAAAGCTCGCTATTGTAAATCCTCTTGGTGGGAACAAATCCCGTTGGTTAACACAACAACAGTTAGATAGTACGCTTAAATTGCTCATGCCTAATTACCAAGTGGTGATGATTGGCCAACCCTCACAATTACAAAACCTTTCATGGCCTGACTCAATTCCCCTTTTTCAATCTAAAAGTATTTTAGAAGTTGTGCCTTTAATTGAAAGAGCCGATCTTATCTTAACTGTAGATACATCAATTGTTCATATGGCAAGTGCGTTTTCAAAAAAAACCATCGCACTTTACCTTGATTTAACGCACGGGAAAGCATCCAATCCTTTTAGAGCTGAATATAATGCTAAAGTCACAAAATATGGAACCCATCTATTAAATCTATTGTCTGATGCCCCTTATATCAATGCCCAACATCCCGATGAAACACCCCCTATTAATCATCTCAATTGGTCACCAAACAATCCTAATGCCGATCAGCTAATTTTCACCTATCGTAGCTTTTCAGATATTCCACTAGCAGAGTTTGAGTCTGCTATTCAACAAGCTTTAGAAGAATAATTAATATGTTTATTAAAGAGAAACTTCATTTTACAGATAAGGTATTATTTATCGTTCATCTTGCAATTGGCGATTTCACCTATCTGCAAAATTGCTTTAAGAAACTTAAAGATCGTTATCCAACCCTCAAAATTGACCTCTTTATCCAAGATGTCAGAATGACAGATGATGAGGCTAAATGGGAAGGTCTCAAGAACTATATTCTTTACGAATGGGTCCAAGAAACTGGATTATTCCATAAAATATATTATGGTTATTCTCCTCAAGTGCATGCGCAATCAATCCTAGAGTGTAAAAATGAACAGTATCCCTACGTAATCTCTCTAGGAGATTTAAGATCGCAGAACTACTCCCTCCTAGCGCGAGAAATTGCACAAAACAATATCGCGCTTGGCATCAATATTAAAACCCATCTCTTTAGCTTTGCTGCTAAAAAAGCATTAAAGTCACTGGATTTTAAAATTAAAGATTTAACCGATAAATCAGCACATATTAGTGAAAAATTTGCCTATTGGTTTGAACAATTTGCCGATATTACTTTTACGAAAGACGATCGCTATCCTTTTATTCATATTCCAGAGATATGGGATGAAAAAGCATTGGAATATCTCCTTAAACATCAATGGGATAGAAATAGTCCTATCGTCTTTATCAATATCTTTGCAAAAGGCGATGAGAGATGCTGGTCACTAGAAGAAGCGACAACACTCATTAAAAAATTAAAAAATACAGAGCAATATGCCAATGCGATCTTTATTTTAAATTCACTGCCGGAAGATCTCACGCATCTAGAGACAGAAATCCTTAAAAACGCGCTATCATCAACCTTTGTTTTCTCAGCACAATTGAGTTTTTTTGAACTGCCGGCACTTTTAAAAAGGTGTGATCTCATTATTACGGTAGATACCTCTATTATGCATTTAGCAACATTCTCTTCAGGAAAGCTCATTTCTCTTTTAAGAAAAAACCGAAAGAAGCCAAGTCCTAGATGGTTACCACTTAAAAAAGAGCAGAGTATTATTATTTATACCGAAGGTTTAGGCGCACCAATTGCTTCTATTTCGGCGGAGGAGGTATTAGATAAAATCGTCTAACTAACACCTCTTTGTATGCCCTATTTTTGCTAAATGTGAAAAAGCATTCGAATATTATGAGAATCCTCATCAAATACGCTAAAATAACCCCTTATAAACTAAAATAGGTCATTTTCTAAACTTTTTAGATGGAATCACAATGATTAAAGATACGCTACTGATTGAAATTGGAACAGAAGAGCTTCCTCCTCGTGCATTAAATAACTTATCTGAGGCTTTTAAAAAAGGCATTGAAGCTGAGCTAAAAGCAAAGAAACTAGAATTCTCTGGGATCCAAGTTTTTGCAACGCCGCGCCGTTTAGCACTCGTGATTTCTGACCTTCAAGCAGAGCAAGCAGATTATACTAATGAGCGCCGAGGACCTGCAGCTACTGCAGCCATGAAAGATGGCGTTCCTACACCGGCTCTTCAAGGCTTCGCTCGTTCATGTGGTGTTGAAGTTGACCAATTGACGCTTTTAGAAACGGATAAAGGCGCTTGGTATACCTTTAAGGAAGAAGTGAAGGGAGAAACGCTGGAATCGCTACTCCCTGAAATGATTGAAAAGTCTCTCAAAGGATTACCAATTCCTAAAAGAATGCGCTGGGCAGGTCACGACTTTGAATTCGTTCGCCCGGTTCGCTGGATTGCCATCCTCTTTGGTGACAAAGTCCTTGATACAGAAATCTTTGGGATTAAAGCAAGTAACACAAGCCGCGGGCATCGTTTCCATACAGATGCCCCGATCACCATCACAAACGCTAAAGATTACGAAGCGATCATGACTGAAAAAGGGCATATTGTGCCAGACTTTGCAAAGCGCAAAGCGATGATCGAAGCACAGATTAAAGAAGTGACCGCTAATGTTGGAAACCCTATCGTGAATGCTGATCTTCTTGATGAAGTGACTGCCCTTGTAGAATATCCTAATGCGATGATCGGCAGCTTTGAATCGCATTTCCTTAATGTGCCGCAAGAAGCGCTGATTATTGCAATGGAAGATCATCAACGCTATTTCCCTATCGTGGATAAAAATGGCAAACTAATCGATAAATTCTGCTTCATTAGCAATATTATTAGCGCAGAGCCAGAAGCCGTTATCGAGGGGAATGAGCGAGTTATTCGTCCTCGCTTTGCAGATGCCGAGTTCTTCTGGAATGAAGATTGCGAAAAACCATTAGAAGATTACCTCGCGCAACTTGAAAATGTTGTATTCCAAACAAAACTTGGATCTCAAGCAGATAAAATTAATCGAGTTAAAACATTAGCAGAAGCGATTGCAAAAGAGATTGGAGCGAATGAAGCATTAGTATCTCGCGCCGCCCGCTTAAATAAAGCAGATCTGATCTCAGATATGGTGCAAGAATTCCCAGAACTTCAAGGAACAATGGCTCGCTACTACGCTAACGCGCAAGGAGAGGATCGCATTGTTGCAGATAGCTTAGAGCAAGTCTACTGGCCACGTTTTGCAGGCGATAAATTACCAGAAACTAAAGAGGCTCAAGCGCTAGGATTAGCAGAGCGTTTAGATACTATCGTCGGCATCTTCTCTATTGGCGAGATTCCTACAGGTTCACGTGACCCATACGGTTTACGTCGTAATGCGCTTGCGGTCCTTCGTATATTAATTGAGGAAAAGCTCAATCTTGATCTCTTAAAACTTATTGAGATTAGCGCAAGCACGATGCCGGCAACTATTGAAGCAAACAGATCAGTAGAGACCATCTTTACTTATATCTTTGATCGTTTACGAGCATATTCCTCAGATCTTGGCGTTTCAAGTGATGTTTTTGCTTCAATCTCTGAACTCAAACTCACGAATCCTCTCGATATCTATCATCGCCTTCTTGCCGTTGCGAAGTTTAAATCTCTGCCTGCAGCAAGTTCATTAGTGGAGACTAATAAGCGTATTCACAATATCTTAAGCAACAATAAAGAAGAAGCAGCCTCGGATCAGGTTCGTGAAAACTTACTGGAAAATGATTCTGAAAAAGCGCTCTTTAAAGCAACTCATGAATTAAGTAGCAAAATTGAAAGCTTTGTTGCCGCTAAAGATTATGAAGCCATTCTAACAGCGCTTAGTAACCTTGCCGAGCCGCTTGCGAAATTCTTCGAAGATACGATGGTGATGGCAGAAAACTTAGAAGTACGCCACAACCGTATTGCTCTTTTAACAGAAATTCGTAATGATTTTGAGACTGTTGCTGATATCTCTAAGCTTCAGCTTTAATCAAAGGTTATTATAATGGTCAATCAGATCTCTTTAAAAAGGCCTGATTTAGTAATTTTAGATCGTGATGGTGTTATCAATCACGATTCTAAAAATTACATTAAATCTGCAGATGAATGGCAGCCTATTGCCGGCAGTTTAGAAGCGATTGCTAAGCTCTCAAGTGCTGGGATAAAAGTTGCCATTGCGACCAATCAGCGCGGCATTACTTTAGGATTATATGACCATCAAGCACTTGAAGAGATGCATACTAAAATGCATGCGCTTCTTAATGAGCTCAATGGGAAAATTCATGCTCTTGAGTTTTGTACGGCTGATGATGAATCTCATCCTGATAGAAAGCCTAATCCTGGTATGCTCCTTAAAATCATCTCAGAGCTACAAATGCCTAAAGATGCTGTGATCTATTTTGTCGGCGATAAAGGCTCAGATGTTAAAGCCGCATTAAATGCACAAGTATTACCAATACTTGTGCGAACAGGCAATGGCAAAGCAACTGAAGAGACATTACACCAAAAAGAAGGGATGATAAATCTTCCTATTTTTGATGACCTCTTAGCCTTTGTGAATACGCTCCCACTATCATATCCCCATTAAAAGGAGACAAACGAATGATTACATGGATTCGTTCACTCATTACGTTTATCGGCTTTCTAATCATTTACTTGATTATTACGCCTATCATGCTTGTTACAACCGTGATTCTTTGGGGCTCATGGTATCGTAATGTCACGATTGCTTGGTCTAATATTTTAATTAGCTGGATGCGAATTGGCGCCGGTATTCACTACCGAGTTATTGGGAGAGAGAATTTAGAAAAACTCAAAAATCAGCCTCATTTTATTGTTTCTAACCATCAGTCTGCGCTTGAGACCCTTATTTATACTGTTATTTTACCGCCGCACTCTTTTGTCTTAAAGAAAGAACTCTTATATATTCCTTTCTTTGGCTGGGGATTAGCTAAAGCAAAACCGATCGCGATTAATCGTGCTGATGGAAAAAATGCGCTAAAGCAGATTGCCAAACAAGCAAAAGAGCGTTTTGCAGCAGGTCGTTCTGTGATTATCTTCCCTGAAGGGACTCGCGCGCCTTTCAACCAAGAGATCCCTTTTAAAAAAGGGGGGTTCATTGTCACAAAACAGATGGGTGCTCCGGTCTTACCTATGGCAATAAATTCAGGAATTGCGGCACCCAAAGGCCGCTTTATTAAAGAACCTGGCGTTGTCACTATCGTCATTGGTGAGCCCATTGAATCTAAAGATCTCTCAACCAATGAGTTAGCACAAACAACAGAAAATTGGATTCGTAGCCATATTGTCCAAACGCTTGATGTCCCACTAATTCCAACACAAGAAGAGATTAAAGCTCTAACAGCGCACATTAACAGTGACAAACAAGAAGCAATCGTGGAAGAAGCTTAATGGCAGCGCAACATCACTTTAAAAAGAATCAACGCCCCAATCATCAAATTCAAATTATCGGCGGTGAATATCGCTCTCGAAAAATTGAGGTGATTGATGCAGATGGTTTACGCCCAACCTCATCTCGTGTTCGCGAAACACTCTTTAACTGGTTACAGATGATCATTCCCGGCAGTATCGTTATTGATGCCTTTGCCGGCACCGGCGCCTTAGGTATCGAATCCCTCTCTCGGGGTGCTAAAAAAGCTATCTTTATTGAGAAAGATCCTACCGTCTTTAAAACATTGAAAGAAAATATTACTCACTTAAAGATCCCTAAGGAAAAATTTATTCTCCTTAATACAGATGGATTAAAGTTCCTACAAGATGATGCACAATTACAGTCGATTTTAAAAGAGACTCCAGCAGCAGATACTCGCTGTCATCTCTTTTTAGATCCGCCTTTCTTTGCTGGCTTTTATCCTGAATTATTGGCAACACTCTCAAAGAGCGAGCTACTTCATCAGATCACTTCCCTCTCGATTGAATCACCGCTTAAATTAGCAGTTTCGGCAGCTAGTACGCTGACTCCCCTTGAACTTCATCGCGAAATGAAAACCAAAGAGAGCTTATTGCAACTCTATCGCAAATAAACCTTTAACGATCATAGATACAATCTCTATCATTCCTCCTGCAAATCTGTCCCATTTAATAGGATCGATTCGGTTTAAGAAACGCCGTTTTAAACAGTAAAAAATACAACGTATGAATCCAATCAACTTGTATAGTTATTTCCAAATAAAATCAGAGGTCAAAATTTATTAGTTAGTTATCCTCCTAAAATAGGTTGATGAGTAGCTGGGTCGAATGCTTGCATGTTTTTTGAAATTACGTGCCAGCAGTTTTAAGCCTTTTTCGATTCGTATCGGAATTTAATATGTAATAGCGATACAATGCCGGATAGAACGTCTTTTATGCTTCTCATAACCAATGCGCCGGCAATCTGATATAGTCACTTTTAAGCCGATTTCATAGTGAAACAGGTTCAAAATAGGCTGATTGAAATGCCAGCACATTGGCTATTAATAATAAGAAATATGTTCAACCCGGCATCTTTCAAGCACTATTTAATACGTATCTTTATAGATTTCTGCAAGGCTGGAGGGAATGTTTTGTGCTCTTTCTAAAATCCCGCGCCAGCTGCTTAAGCCTTGCTTTTCTTAAATCGATTTTACGATACATATAACATGTAAAAGTCTTGATAGTGATTATTCTATTGAAGAACAGGCGCTGCAAAACGGCTGTTTTGTAATACGGGCAATTGCTTTCTTGCCATTGCTAAGCGCTCTTGATCAATCTCTGCAAAAAGCAATCCTGGCATTTCAGACATTTGAGCAATCACAACTCCCAATGGATCTACTACCAAACTATTGCCGATATTAATGGGTCCGCACTCACTCACAGCCAACATATAGCAAGTATTTTCAAGCGCTCTTGCAGTTGTTAAAACTTGCCAATGATGCTCTTTCTGCGCCCCTTTTACCCACGCTGAAGGTGCGACAAATAAATCAGCGCCTTGTAATGCCAAACTTCTTGCAAGCTCAGGGAAACGCAGATCATAACAGGTCATTAAACCAATTTTAAATCCCTCAACTTCAACTAATTCTGGAATCTTTGTTCCAGGACTTACCGTTAATGACTCTTGCACGGAAAAAGCATCATATAGATGAAGTTTATCGTAACGAGCAATGATTTCACCGCCTTTAATCACCACTAAAGCATTAAAAACTTTTCCTTCGCTTGCAGGAACATTAACCGTAAAAATAGTTGTTAAAGCTTGCTGACGACTTGCCTTTAATATCTGCGTCATAAAAGGCCCATCTAATGCCTGAGCGGATGTTAAAATTGCCATTGGATCTGTTATATCTCTTGCTAGTACAGCTTCTGGCAAGAGTAATAACTTTGCACCATTTGCTTCAGCTTCATTCATAAACTCAATACAACGATCGGCATTTTCTTGCCAATTTGCAACCACCTTAAATTGCCCTAATGCTACTTTCATTTATGCGCCCCTAATGTTCCGTGATGATTTTATAGTCGATTCAGTTTAAGAAACCCTATTTTAAATAGTAAAAATGCAGCAGCGGATGAATCAAACCTACTTGCAGACTGCCAAATAGAACGACTCTTTCGCTTCTTATAACCGATATGCCGGCAATTATTGGGTTCAATAACATTTAAACCGATTTTACTATATTTTTTTTATTGCCTCTTATAGATATAACACATTGTCCTAAGCAAATAAAAAAGCACTGATTTAATATACTCAGTGCTTTTAATATTCATATCTTCATGAGCTTTAAGGCTCATCTTTAACATGATTTTATCTTGTCTTAAGTTGATTGCTATCTTCTTGGAATCTAACCATTCCTACTTAGGATTTAAAATCGATTTCATCGGTTCGCCATCGACCAATAAAGTTTGATAATCATCCCATAACTTCTTAATGCGCTCATAGAGTAAAATAGATTCTCCTTTTTTACTCATCACACCCAACAATTCCGGTATTCTTGCCAAAGAATAGAGCACTAAGCGATCATTATTAGTCATAATAATGCCGGGAATTGCTTTAGGAAGTAATTTTTTTTGTAGTTGATCTAACGTCTCTGCCCCTGTTAACTTTGGCAAGACAAGATCTACAACAATTAAATCAGGAAGATATCCTGCGGCTATTAAAGCGAATGCATCATCAACATCTGTTGTTAATTGATAAATTTCAGGCTTAAATATTTCAGATAACTTTTGATGAAATGCCTCATCCGCACAGACAAACAGAATATTATCTAATTGCTTCATGACACTCCTTCATCCCTTCACTATCTTTAGAATTAAAACTAACCACCCACACGGCGATCATAAGCCAAATACGTATCTGACCAAAAAATCACCTCTTGTACCCTTGGCGTTACTCGTCTTAATGCTTCTGTTCTTGTCACCCATGCCCACTCACTATGCTCAGGTCTTCCAAGCTCTGGATTAATTGGCAAGCGAATGCCTCGACGTTTTGTTTCAGCAATATAGTAACGCGCTACTTTCTTCCCACGAAAATAGGGAGCCGTCTCAAAATAATCAAGCCCCCATGGAAAAATAAGATCCCGGATTGTTGTCTCTTCTTCTACCTCTCGAAGGGTTGTATCTAATGGAGTTTCACCTTTCTCAATCTGCCCTTTTGGAAAATCCCAAAAATTATAGGCCTTTAATAATAGATAACGAAACTCCCCTCGATCCCAACGAACAATCACTGCTCCGCAAGATAAAATCTCAGGAGGATTGCTATTCATGGGTTAATCCTTAGTGATACGCAGGGCTAAACTCATGAATTGCTTCAACCATCGCCTTCACATTTTCAGGATCAATCCCTGGGTGAATACCATGACCTAAATTGAAAATATGACCTTCATCACTTGCCACCTTACCAAAGCCGGCAAGCACTTTCTTCACATTCTCGCGAACGACTTCAGGAGTCGAGTAAAGAACGCCAGGATCCATATTTCCTTGCAGAACAACCTTCTTACCGACGAGCGCTTTAGCTTCAGCAATATCTGTCATCCAGTCTAAACCTAAGCCATTAGCGCCGATAGCCGCTTGCTCTTTAAGCCACATGCCACCATTTTTGGTAAATACGATGCTAGGGATTTTTTGCCCATCATATTCTGTAATTAAGCCTTTTAAGATCTTCTCCATATAACGAAGAGAGAATTCTTGATAATGCTCTTTAGAAAGAATGCCGCCCCATGTATCAAAAATTTGAACCGCAGCAGCACCATTTTTAATCTGTGCGTTAAGATAATCAATCACAACATCAGAAAGCTTATCTAGTAAAAGATGCATCGCTTGAGGGTGCTCATACATAAACCCACGCACCTTGCCAAAATCTTTACTGCCACCACCTTCAATCATATAAGTGGCTAATGTCCATGGGCTACCTGTAAATCCAATCAAGGGCACTTCATTTTTAAGTGCTTTACGAATTGTAGATACCGCATTCATCACATAGCCAAGCTCATCTTCAACATCGACAATAGGAAGCTTTGCCACTTGCGCGGGGTCTGTAATCGGCGTTTCAAATACAGGACCTTTACCAGGTACAAAGCTTAACCCTAAGCCCATTGCATCTGGAATCGTTAAAATATCTGAAAATAAAATCGCCGCATCAAAACCAAAACGATCAATGGGTTGAAGCGTTACTTCACAGGCTAATTCTGCATTACGGCAAAGCGCCATAAAATCCCCAGCTTGCGCACGTACTCGGCGATATTCTGGTAGATAACGCCCGGCCTGACGCATCATCCATACTGGGGTTCTGTCTACTTCTTCTTTTAAAAGGGCACGAATAAAACGATCATTTTTATAAGTCATTGTTCTGTCCTAAATCTTAAATTTATATCGACAAAATTATAACATAATCGCACCTTTTACTCTGTCTTTATTATTTTAATTCACTAGCTTAAATCAAGTTTTAAGACTATAATGTAGGGCTTGTCATTTTGGTTGTTTTGTAATCAATTCACTTTTTAAGGGAATCTTACAGTGGAACTAGGCTGGCATCAAACTGTAGGCAGATTCTCTGTTTACCTATTAACTTAAACTACTCACAGATGCTCACTCCTAGGCGGGGGTGCTTCTCAATTTTTATTGTTGAAGTTACGCTTAAGGAAAATCTGGAGGCTTAACCCTAAATATTTAAAGGAAAATTTATGTCACAAGTATCTATGCGCGACATGCTCGAAGCGGGCGTACATTTCGGTCACCAAACACGTTTCTGGGATCCAAAAATGAAACCTTTCATCTTTGGTTCACGTTCTAAGATTCATATCATTAACTTAGAAGAAACTCTTCCAATGTTCAATGACGCGATGAACTTTATCTCTAAAGTTGCATCACAAAATGGTCGCATCCTTTTCGTTGGTACAAAACGCGCAGCATCTGACATCATCACTGAACAAGCACAACGTGCTGGTATGCCATACGTTAACCATCGCTGGTTAGGTGGTATGCTTACTAACTTTAAAACTGTTCGTAACTCTATTCGTCGTCTTCGTGAAATCGAAGATATGCAAGCAGACGGTTCAATCGAGCGCTTGACGAAAAAAGAAGGCATTTTATTAGAGCGTGAAGTAGCTAAACTCGAAAAAAGCCTTGGCGGTATTAAAGAAATGCCTAATATTCCTGATGCAATCTTCATCATTGACGTTGGCTATGAGAGCAACGCAGTAGCAGAAGCGAAAAAAATGGGTATTCCAGTAATCGGTGTTGTTGATACAAACAGCTCACCAGAAAACATTGATTATGTTATCCCTGGTAACGATGACGCTATTCGCGCAATTCAACTTTATGCAACAGCTGCAGCTGACGCGGTTATCGAAGGCCGTGGTTCAAATGCACAACTTATTTCACAAGATCTTCAAGAAAAAGATCAATTCGTGGAAGTTGCTGAAGTAGAAGCAGCAGCTGAATAAGAGCAAAGGCTGAGCGCTCAAACTCTTTTGAGCGCTCATCTTTATCATTAATTTCCGATTAACTTTTCATTTATTAAGGTATTTATAATGGCGACAATTACAGCAGCTATGGTAAAAGAACTCCGTGAACGTACTGGTTCAGGGATGATGGAATGTAAGAAAGCACTTAGCGAAACTAACGGCGACATCGAAGCAGCAATCGAACTCATGCGTAAAAGTGGTCAAGCGAAAGCTGACAAAAAAGCAGATCGTGCAGCAGCAGAAGGCGTTCTCTTAATTCGTAACGATGACAAATTTGGGGTAATCGTAGAAGTAAACTGTGAAACAGACTTCGTTACTAAAAACCAAGACTTCATCGACTTCTCAAACAAAGTTGCAGATCTTGCATTTGAGAAAAAAGCAACAAACATTGATGATATGGCTGACATCACAATTGATGGCGCAACTCTTGAAGAAGTGCGTAAAAACCTTATCGTTAAAATTGGTGAGAACATCACTGTTCGCCGTGTAGCTGGCGTTCATGCAAATGGCACAATCGGTGCTTATGCTCATGGTATCCGTATTGCTGCTCTCGTAGATGTTGAAGGCGGAAATGCTGATCTTCCACGTGACATCGCAATGCACATTGCGGCATCAAACCCTGTATGTGTAGACGCAACAGGTGTTCCTGCTGATCTTTTACAAAAAGAGCGCGATATCTTCACAGCACAAGCACAAGAATCAGGCCGCCCTGCTGATATCCAAGAAAAAATGATCGAAGGCCGTATTCGTAAATATCTCGAAGAAGTAACACTCGTAGGTCAAGCATTCGTTAAAGATCCTGACATGACAATTGAAAAACTTCTTAAATCTGAATCAGCAAAAGTGAACAGCTTTGTTCGTTTAGAGCTTGGTGAAGGTGTTGAGATTGTTGAATCAGACTTCGCAGCAGAAGTTATGGAACAATTAAAATAAGATTTTAAGAACTTAAATCTTATTAAATTTGGAGAGTCGTCAATCTTTCCAAAAGAGAAAACTAAAGAGTGAGGATTAATTGCCTCACTCTTTTTTTATAGGGTTCTTAAAATATTCAGATCTATCTCTAACACCACTTTTTATCGTAAAATCAGTTTAAAAATCTTTGAATAAGATTGCCGGTGCGCCGATTATCAGAAGAGCAAGAGTCATTCCATCTAGCATCGTGCAAACTCGCTTGATACATAAGCTATGCTCCTTTATTTTTAAAGCAACTTTACTTAAACGAAATTAACTGCAATACAATTTTCCAACTAAAAGCTTCCTAAAAAAGAGCATTGATAATAAAATAAAAAAATGAATAGAATAATGCTAAAATTGATGCACTAATGTACAAACGATTAGAATTAGTTTGGGATTGATGCCTATACTTACTTTAGGAAAAGAGACCTTATCCTGTATAAAACCATTCATCAGACCCTAATCGCTCTCAATATAAAGGTAATTGATTTGTTATGAAAAAACTATTATTTGGGTTACTCCCACTCCTTCTTGCCGGTTGTGTTAATAGTACAAACATTGTAGAACAAGAAAATATTGCAACGAATGATCATAGTGCGATTGAACAATTTAAAGCAACGCGAGATCAATGGATTGGAAAACATATTGAAGAGCGTATCGAAGCTATCGATAAGCCAAATGGCACGAATAAAGGTCGTCTTGGAAACTTCTATACTTGGAGATCTTACCAAACGGCGGGAGATGGCTTCTTCACACCATTTGTTGAAACAATCTGCGAAGAAACCTTCAAGACTGACAATAATGGCATAATTACAGAATGGACAACTATTGATTGCTACTACTAGCTTTAATCTTAGTTTAATATTTTAATAGAATTAGAAAAGCCACCGCTTATGAAGTGACCCCATAAAGTTGGACAGTTTAAAATTATAAAGACAAGGACTGAGTTCGATATTCTATTGGACTTAGTCCTTTTAATTTAAGCTTAATTCGTTTGTGATTGTAATAATCAATATATTTGTGCAGCTCTGTTTGAAGATGATCTACTGATTCAAACCGTTGTGTGTAAAAAAATTCTGATTTTAATATCCCAAAAAAGTTCTCTATGACAGCATTATCATAGCAATTACCTTTACGGGACATACTCTGTTTAATATTGTTTTTCTTTAGGTTTTGTTGATACTGAGCCATTTGATATTGCCAACCTTGATCTGAATGAAGGATCAGCTTTTCTCGACCTCTCTTACTACTTTGTAAGTATGTTAAGGCTTTCTCCAACATCCGTTCGACTAATTCATATTTTGGTCTTTTTGTAATTTCATAACTAATAACTTCTTGATTATAGAGATCTAGAATCGGAGATAA
>NZ_CP093379.1:2585000-2602500 GCF_022655595.1 Ignatzschineria rhizosphaerae | reverse complement strand
TTTGAAAATCGACTTAGAAGATTTAAAAGCTATTAATCAATATTCTTGAAACTCTCTTCGAAGTTTAATGTCCCCACATATTGATTGAGAGCAAAGTGATGCTTAACTCCTGCACGGATTGCTTCTTTAGCAAGAACTACTGATTCACGCTTTGAGTAGCCTTTACAGACGTTCGCCGCAACATGCGCTGCAAATGTGCAACCTAAGCCGTGTGTATGGTGAGTATCTATAAATGCACCTTCCACTAATAATAGCTCTTCACCATCATAATAGAGATCTGCCGATGTCTTTGGTTCCATCACGCTACCCACATTTGTAATCGCCACCGCGCCACAACCTAGCTCCATAATTTTTTGAGCTGCCATGACTGCTTCTTCATAACTGCTGATCTTATCCATACCGGCAAGCTGCGCTGCTTCAAAAAGGTTAGGTGTTGTCACTGTCGCATGTTTGATTAATTGGGTTTTAATCGCTTCAGCATGCTCAGGAAAAAGAGGCTTGTCCCCCTTACAGACCATCACAGGATCAACCACTACAGGCTGTTTACCTTTAAGAACTTCAAGCTTTGCCGCAACATGGGAAATAATTTCCGGTGTTGGTAACATGCCGAGTTTAATAGCATCTACTCCGACACCATCAATTGCTGTACGGATTTGTGAATCAATCGTTGCGATCTCAATTGGGAAAACACCATGACCCCAATTATTGTCTGGATCCATTGTGACAATCACTGTTAAAGCACAAAAACCATAAAGATTATGCTTTGCAAATGTACGTAAATCCGCCTGAATGCCAGCTCCACCACTTGAATCTGATCCTGCTATTGTGAGTATTTTTTTCATGATTGCACCTTTCATTGCAATATTTTATCTTCGATAAAGACGATAAAGTGAGTAATAATTAACTGTTGGAGACTTCTTTGACTATAAATCTCCCGCTAACACAATACAACTCTCTTTCAAAAAATGCCGAGAAAACTTCCAATAAAAAAGCTAAGAATCTCTCCTTAGCTTTTTATCTATGACTGATATATACAATCTATCGTTTTATTTTTTTGGCTCACTCTCTTTACGGATCGCCACAAAATAAGGATTACCTTGTCTATTGATTAAAAGACGTAACACAGGATTCTTTTCTGTTGCTTTTAATGCTTCTTCAAAGGTTTTCATATCCACGATATCTAAGCCATTAATTTGCGTGATGATATCACCTGCAGTTAAACCTGCTTTTTGTGCAATGCCCGCTTCAAGCTTGGTAATCACTACACCTTTAACACGCGCATCTTTTTTGGTCTCTTCAACCGCTACGCCTAAAACATTACTCTCAGCACTTTTGCTCGCTGCCGTTTTACGGCCATCATCATCTAACGCTTCAATCAATACCTTAATCGTTTCACGCTTACCATTACGAAGTACCTCTACTTTCACCTCTTCATTACCCTTCACGCGGCTGACAAGAACCGGCAACTGGCTAGATGAAACTACTTCTTGACCATTAAACGTTAAGATAACATCACCCACTTTAAGATCTGATTTATCCGCAGGGCTCTCTGGCACAATGCTCGCTACTAATGCGCCCATTGGCTTATCAAGATCAAATGTCTCTGCTAAAGTTGCCGTCACTTCTTGAATCTGCACCCCTAACCAACCACGAGAAACTTTTCCATCTTCACGAAGCTGCTCAACAATATGCATGGCTAAATCAATAGGAATTGCAAAGCTCACGCCGGCATAACTACCTGTACTTGTGTAGATTTGCGAGTTAATCCCAATCACTTCTCCCTCTGTATTAAAGAGTGGACCTCCTGAGTTACCAGGATTTACTGCTGCATCCGTTTGAATAAAGGGTGTAAAGTTATCGTTCGGTAAATTACGGCCTAATGAACTAATAATTCCTTGTGTTGCTGTGTAGTCAAGCCCAAAAGGAGAGCCTACCGCCATTACCCATTGCCCAACTTTAAGCTTTGAGACATCGGCAATCTTCACAACTGGCAATTTATCAGCCTCAATTTTTAGCACCGCGACATCTGTTTTTTCATCCATACCAATGAGTTCAGCTTTAAGCTCACGGCGATCAGCAAGGTGAACCGTAATTTTATCAGCATCCCCAATTACATGGGCATTAGTGATCACATAGCCTTTCTTATCAATAATAAATCCAGAACCTGCGCCACGCACAATTCTCTCTTGCTCTTTTTGTTGCGGCCCACCTTCGCCAAAGAAGAAACTAAATGGGTCATTATCTCCAAATGGTGAATTACCGCCAAAAGAAAATCCCTCAAAAGGAGACCAACCGCCTCCTCTTACAATCTCTGTCCCTTCCGTGGTAATACTAACAACGGCAGCCTTATTATCTTCAAAGAGTTTACTCCAATCAGGTAACTGCGCGAATGCTTGTTGAACGACCAGCATACAAACTGCTGTCAAAAATAGTCCAACTTGCGTTAAATAGCGTTTTCCTACTTTCATTATTAACTACTCCTTACATTGATTTAGGAAGTTATGATAAGTATTTAATATAGGGGTTCACGATGCTTTTTCAAGCAAAAACAGCTAATAATATCTTTATCTCTTTGATTATTAAATAAATTCTTCCAGCATCGTATTCACAAAAAGATGTCCCTTTTCTGTGGGGGTAATCCATTCTTGCGAAGGAATCAACAAACCACTATTCTGATTTTTTATCACAAATGGGGCAATTTTCTCAAAAGGCAAAAAGGTTCGCTCTTGCCAATAAGCAGAGGGAACGCCTGATTTTAATCTTAAAGTATTTAAGAAGAATTCAAAAGGAAGGTCCCCCCCTCCTATCTCAGCCATTGTTAAACGCTCTTTAGCACTTTTCTCCACATAAGTACGAGGATGCTTCTCCATCTGTGTGCGTAGAATCGTTTGGTTATTCATCATCGTAATCTTGCCGTGAGCACCAGCGCCAATCCCTACGTAATCTCCAAACTCCCAATAGTTGCGATTATGCTGACTTTCTCGATCCTTTTGTGCAAAGGCCGAAACTTCATAGTGCTGATAGCCATGTTCTGCCAAAATTTGGTGGCTTTGAAGCTGCATCTCTTCAATAGATTCTTCTAACGGTAATTCCGGCTCATAACGATGAAAATAAGTATTGGGCTCGAGCGTTAACTGGTAATGAGAGATATGCTCCGGCTTAAGCGCCAATATCCCTTTAAGATCTGAAAGCGCCCCATCAATAGTCTGAAGTGGCAAACCAAACATCAAGTCACAATTAATATTGGTAAATCCAGCACTACGCGCAATCTCAAAAGCTTTTAAAGCCTCTTCACTAGAATGGATCCGCCCGATTTTTTCAAGTTGTAAGTCATTTAAACTCTGAACACCAATTGAAAGCCTATTAATTCCAATCTCTCTATAGGCTTTAAAATAAGAGCTATCAACCGTGCCAGGGTTTGCTTCCATCGTAATCTCAATATTGGGATTAAAGTTCAAAAGAGTTCGAAGCTGACTAAAGAACTGATCAAGTAATTCTGGTGGCATTAAACTCGGTGTGCCGCCCCCTATAAAGATCGAATGAATTTTCCGCCCCCAAATATAGGGTAAGATTTCAGTGATATCATCAATCAAAGTCTTCATATAAGGTGCATATAGTGCTTCATTGTTCTTATGAGAGTTAAAATCACAATAAGGACATTTTTGAATGCACCAAGGGAAATGGATATAAAGCGATAATGGGATCATAGTAATCTTTGGAAATTCCGATAAATTGGGCGCTCATTATAACAATGATTCACATGAAACATAAGCATGTATCCATAAGCTTTCAGTGCGCCAAAAATACAAAAACAGCGAATGATCGCCGTTTTCTTAAAATATTTTATAGCCGATTCGGCTTGAGAAACGCAGTTTTATAGTAAAATCGGTTTAAGAAAAACGAGCCTTAAACAGCTAGCACGGGGTTTTAGAAAGAATACGAAGCATTCCCCAGCTCTGCATAAATCTATAAAAGCACGTATTAAACCACGCTTGCAAGATGCCGGATAGAACATATTTCTTATTGTTAATGGCCGATGTGCCAGCAATTTGCTTCAGGGACTTTTAAGCCATCTTGACTATATCCCCCCTATTGCAAAAGACATGCTGTTAAATGGGCTGTTCCCTTTAATCCTGGCTTTTGCTCAGAACATTTCGCCATTACCTCACTACAACGAGTCCTAAAAACACATCCTGATGGCGGATGAATTGGTGAGGGCAGATCTCCTTCTAATAGATCTAAAGTTTTATGCTTCTCAATATCTGGATCAGGCACCGGCACTGCTTGCATTAATGCTTTCGTATAAGGATGTTTTGTCTCTTGATAAACAGCCGTTTTATCGCCAAGTTCGACCACATTACCCAGATACATCACCATCACACGATCAGAGATATGTTTTACTACCGCTAAATCATGGGCAATAAAGATTAACGATAATCCCATCTCTTTTTGTAGACTCTTTAAGAGATTAATCACTTGCGCTTGAATCGATACGTCTAACGCAGAAACAGGTTCATCACAAATAATGACTTTTGGCTCCAAAATAAGCGCACGCGCAATACCAATACGCTGACATTGCCCACCGGAGAACTCATGAGGATAACGGTTAATCACATTGGGAAGTAAGCCAACCTTCTCCATCATCAGCTCAACTTTCTCTTTAACTTCTACTTTGGAAAGCTTTGGGTAATGCGCTTTTAAAGGCTCTGCAATAATATCGCCAATGGTCATTCGAGGATTAAGCGATGCTAAAGGATCTTGGAAGATCATCTGAATATCTTTACGGATCTCCTTCATCTCTTTTTTACTCGCTGAAGTCATATCTTGCCCAAGCCACGTAATGGCTCCTTCAGTCACCGGCGCTAAACCAATAATGGCTCTTGCTAGCGTCGATTTACCACATCCTGATTCTCCCACAACGCCAAGCGTCTCTCCTTCATAAAGCTGAAGGCTAACCCCATCTACGGCTTTAAGGTTATGTGGCTTATCCCAAAAAAACTGTCCCTTTTCACGCACAGGGAAATAAACTTTGAGATTTTCGACCTCTAAAATTGCTTTTCGATTCATCAGACTCATGCCATCATCTCCTTTGCATCTCTAAAACAAGCACGCAAACGCTCATTGCCAAAAGGCTCTAATCTCGGCGCTTCAGTACATTGATTTTCACGATATTCACAACGAGGGCTAAATGGACAACCTTGGGGTAAATGAAGAAGATTCGGAGGATTCCCAGGAATTGTATGAAGCATCTCAGCATCATGCTCTAATGTGGGAATCGCTTCTAATAAGCCTAATGTGTAAGGATGACTTGGCTGATGAAAAATATCTTTAACGCTACCATACTCCATCGTTCGACCGGCATACATCACCAAAACTTTATCGCAAATGCCGGCAACCACACCAAGATCATGGGTAATCATAATAATAGTGGTATCAAATTCTGCTTTCAGCTCATTAAGAAGTGCCATAATTTGCGCTTGAACCGTCACATCAAGCGCTGTAGTTGGTTCATCTGCAATTAATAATTTAGGCCGGCAAAGAAGCGCAATCGCAATCATCACTCGCTGACGCATTCCCCCTGAAAACTCATGAGGGTACATCTTCATTCTTTTGCGTGCTTCCGGCATTTTAACAGCATCAAGCATCTTCACCGATTCTTCAAAAGCTTCTCGCTTCCCTAATCCTTTATGCAGCATTAATACTTCCATTAGCTGCGCGCCCACCGTCATATAGGGATTTAAAGAGGTCATTGGATCTTGAAAGATCATCGCAATCTCTTCAGCACGTAGTCGATTAAGCGCTTTCTCTTTAAGGTTAAGAATCTCTTGTCCTTCAAATGTTGCAGAACCTGAAACTCGTCCATTTCTAGCCAATAATCCCATTAATGCAAATGCTGTTTGAGACTTACCAGAGCCAGATTCCCCAACAATTCCTAATGTTTCCCCTTTATTGAGGGAAAAATTCAATTCATTAACTGCGGTCACATCGCCATCTGGGGTATTGAAAATAACACTTAAACTTTTAACATCTAATAATAAATTACTCATAATGCCTCCTCCTATCGATCTTTAGGATCGAGCGCATCACGAAGCCCATCCCCAATAAAGTTAAAGCAAAAGAGCGTCACTATTAGAAATAGTGCCGGAAAGATCAGTAACCATGGTGCTACTTCCATCGATTGTGCTCCATCTGCTAACAGCGACCCCCAACTACTCATAGGTTCTTGCACTCCTAACCCTAAGAAACTTAAGAATGATTCAAATAAAATCATACTGGGCACTAAAAGCGATGCATATACCACGACAACCCCTAAAACATTAGGCACAACATGCCTAAAGATAATCGATGGCGTTGAAACGCCTGCAACTTTCGCCGCTTCAATAAACTCACGATTTTTAAGGCTCAACGTTTGTCCGCGAACAATCCTTGCCATATCCAGCCAAGAGACCATACCGATCGCAAGGAAGATTAAAAAGAGGTTTTGCCCAAAAAATGTCACGAGTAAAATGACAAAGAACATAAATGGGAATGAATTTAAGATCTCTAAAATGCGCATCATGAGAGAATCGAGCTTCCCACCAACATAGCCTGAAAGCGAACCATAAAAGGTTCCCATTAAAACAGCTACTAGAGCTGCCGAAATTCCTACTAAAAGTGAGATCCTTCCTCCCACAGCTATTCGCACAAAAATATCTCGTCCGTTAGAATCGGTACCAAGATAGTGCCCTGACTCAAAATCTGGGGGATTCGACATCATGCCCCAGTCCGTATGATCATAAGAATACTCTGAGATAAAAGGCGCAAAAATCACAAATAAAGCCACGCAGCCTAATACTAATAGACTTGTCATAGCCGCTTTATTGCTCATAAACCGGCGACGGGCATCCTGCCATAAGCTTCTCCCCGTCACATTTAAATTTTCTGAAAAATTCTCCACAGCCTTAGACTGTGCTTTTGAAACAACTTTCATCACAGCCTCCTAATAACGAATTTTTGGGTCAATCACGGCATAGAGTATATCCACGATCATATTAAAGAGAATCGTTAAACTTCCTACCAAAATAGTGACACTTAACACCGTTGAATAATCTCGATTTAGTGCGCCATCTACAAAGAGCGTGCCAACCCCTGGCAAGCCAAAGATTGATTCAATCACCAAGGATCCTGTAATAATCCCCACAAATGCCGGGCCTAAATAAGAGAGCACTGGCAAAAATGCCGGGCGAAGCGCATGTTTAATCACAATACGATGAAGGGGTAACCCCTTAGCTCTCGCGGTGCGAATAAAATTAGAATTTAATACCTCAATCATTGAACTTCGCATAATTCTGGCAATACTTGCGATATAAGCAAGGGAAAGGGCAATCATGGGAAGTAGCATATATTGCCATTTACCGCCGTACCAACCACCAGCAGGAAGCCATTGTAAGGTAATTGCAAAAATTAAAATTAATAGTGGTGCAACCACAAAGCTTGGAATCACAACACCTGTCATCGCAAAACTCATCACAAGATAATCCCAAAAGCTATTTTGCTTTAAGGCCGCAATTACGCCGGCAATCGTTCCTAAAGTCATCGCCAGCACAAAAGCAGCTAACCCTAGTTTTGCAGATGTCGGAAAGTGTGTTGCCACTAACTCGTTAACCGTATAGTCGCGATAACGAAATGAAGGACCTAAATCTCCTCGAAGAAGTTGCTTTAGATAATCAAAATATTGCTCATAAAGTGGCGCATTTAAATTATATTTAGCCTCAATATTTGCTAGAACCTCTGGGGGTAACATTCTATCGCCGGTAAACGGGCTTCCTGGCGCTAATCGCATCATAAAAAAGGAGATGGTTATCAACACCAATAGGGTTGGAATCGCCTCCAAAACGCGACGCAAAATGAATCGTATCATGCTCTATCCTTTGAAAAGCTACTTTGTAAATAGCGTATTATTATTTTTAGAAGATCACTTGAGTGTATCAGCCGATCTTCCTAGGGACAATGTCAGCCCCCTTATAATTAGATATAGGACATAATATTTTAAAATACAATCTTTATCAGTCGCACAAAAAAACCTATTACTTTAAAGGTAATAGGTTTTTCCAATTTTTAATCCCCAAATAGCTAAACTTCTTGATGGAAATGATTGCTCTCAATCCACTCTTTTCGCTCCTGACGCTGATTACGTGCAAGGAGCTTATCAAAGACTTCTATTGGATTTGTAGTATCCTCTAAAGCCTCTGAATCTATGACAAAATCGAGCATTGTCTCTGTTTCTGTCACTTGTTTTTCTTCCACATTAGGCGCCACTAATTGCACTAATCGGCGAGTATCCACGCTCATTGTTGTTTCACGAAGCTGAATCGGGTTCATCTCCCCCAATCCTTTAAAGCGAGTGACTGATTTTTGTCCACGACTATTTTCATGTTTTTTCAAAATCGCATCTTTTTCAGCTTCATCCAGCGCATAAAAAACTTCTTTACCCACGTCAATACGATAAAGTGGCGGCAATGCGACAAACACATGTCCTGCTTCCACTAATTTTGGAAAATGCTTTAAGAATAATGCGCAGATAAGCGTTGCAATATGTAACCCATCAGAGTCAGCGTCAGCTAAGATACAGATCTTGCCATAGCGAAGCTCATCCAATTTTTCATCATTAGGATCAACCCCTATTGCAACAGAAATATCGTGAATCTCACTTGATGCTAAAATCTCACTCGTTGGCACTTCCCATGTATTTAAAATTTTCCCACGAAGCGCCATAACAGCCTGCGTATCACGATCACGAGCCTGCTTTGCCGATCCCCCAGCTGAATCCCCTTCCACTAAGAAAAGCTCTGTTTCATTGACATCTGTACTCACGCAATCTGCGAGCTTCCCTGGAAGTTTTGGCCCTTGAGATACACGCTTACGAACAACCGCTTTAGAACTTTTAAGCCTCGCCTGCGCTGTTGAAATCACTAATTCTGCAATCGCTTCTGCTTCTTCTACATGCTTGTTAAGCCAAAGGATAAAGAAATCTTTCACAGCGCCATTAATAAAACTTGCGATACTTCTAGAGCTTAAACGCTCTTTCGTCTGCCCTGAGAACTGTGGCTCTTGCATTTTTACAGAGAGAAGAAAGTTAAGATGTGAAAATGTATCTTCCGGCGTAATTCGCACGCCTCTAGGCAAGAGGCTTCGTTGCTCACAAAAATCACGAAGTGCTTCTGTAAGTCCTGACTTTAAGCCATTAACATGCGTTCCACCCAACATGGTCGGAATCAAGTTCACATAGCTTTCTGTCATAATAGGCGCGCCAACTTCACTCCAAGCAAGCCCCCAAATAACTTCTTCGCCATCGCCTTTAAACTCCCCAAAAATAATCTCTTTAGGCAGATAATCAATCTCATTTAACGCATCGTAAAGATACTCTTCAATACCAGACTCATAGCGCCAAACCGTAACGGCTTCCTCTTCTTTGGCATTCTCATCAATCAGCGTAATCTTTAATCCTGCACAAAGAATCGCTTTCGCCTTTAAAAGATCACATAATGATTTCTTCGCAATTTTAGGGGTATCAAAATACTTTTCATCTGGTAAAAAGCGAATCTCTGTTCCGGTATTACGCTGGCCTACTTGCCCAATGACTTCAAGTTCTGAGGCTTTATAACCATCTTTAAAGGTAATGCGATGCACAGCACCATCACGATTGACAGTTACTTCTAACTCTTTTGAGAGCGCATTCACAACGGAAACTCCAACCCCATGAAGACCACCTGAGTATTGATAGTTATCGCTATTAAATTTCCCGCCCGCATGAAGCGTTGCTAAAATCAGCTCCACACCACTCACGCCATGCTCTGGGTGAATATCTATCGGCATTCCGCGGCCATTATCTTTAACGCCAAGAAAGCCATCTTTATAGAGTGTCACTATTACTTCTGTTGCATGCCCTGCAAGCGCCTCATCTACCGAGTTATCAATGACTTCTTGCAAAATATGATTAGGGCGGCTCGTATCGGTATACATTCCTGGGCGTTTACGCACAGGATCAAGTCCTGAAAGGACTTCTATCGAACTCGATGTATAGTGATTTTGACTCATGATTTATTCACTCTTTTACTAAAATTGAAGTATTTGGGGCAGATAGTCACTAATTAATAACTATAGTGCATCATCTTCTGCACGATCATAACAGAGATTATAAAGATCAATGACTAATGAACGCATCGTTTCTGCCAAAAGATAAGCATTCGATTGCGCCACCGCATTTTGATCTTCACTTAACTCTAATTTTTCTTGAAATTGATCTAAATAACGTACACGTTTTAAAATAAAATTATCCCCAAGTGAAAATGTCACAATATCTTCATAAGAGAGCCCAAGCTTCGTCACGCTCCAACCTTCTGAAATATTGAGCTCTATCTCTTTTGAATCAAGGGGAATCCCTCGATAGCGTGCAACACCGCCTTCATCTTTTGAGAGCTCTTTCATCTCTACTTCATCAAGAAATCCAAATTTTTCTGATGGTAAACCACTTCTCACCCAATCCGTCATTAAAAGAGGGATTTCCACTTGCGGCGCATATCCTACAACAGGAAGTGCCCCCAAACTCTTACGTAGTACAGCCGTTACAAGTGACGCTTTCTTCTCACTTGTTGCATCAACGACTAACCAGTTTTTCTCTTTATCAATATAAGCCATCATTGAGCTCTGCTCAGGATAGACCTTTGAGATAAACTCATTTGTCAAAATCTCTTCAAGCTCTTTATAGCGAGCGCGATTAAGAATATCGATATCATGTTCACGCGCTCTTTTTTCAACAGCTGTTTGAATGGCGCGGCGAGGAAGCTTTTTAATCTCCATCCCTAGACGAATAAAATAAGCATTATTCATCTCTTCCACCAAATTTTCGCCTTGAGAGAATGCCGGTAACCAGCCATAAGTCTCAAGCTCGTCTTGCCCGCAATCTCGAAGAGGATATTGTGATAACATTTCTGCTAATTCGTGAGCATCAAACT
Organism: Ignatzschineria rhizosphaerae; assembly: GCF_022655595.1. Classification (NCBI taxonomy): domain Bacteria; kingdom Pseudomonadati; phylum Pseudomonadota; class Gammaproteobacteria; order Cardiobacteriales; family Ignatzschineriaceae; genus Ignatzschineria; species Ignatzschineria rhizosphaerae. The sequence continues at coordinate 2,591,506 of NZ_CP093379.1, read as the reverse complement.
CAATTGGCTCATCAAATTTATAGATCAATATATTCTTAAATGGTCTCATATACGCTGAGAACTCCTTAAAATCAGAAAAAGGGGATTAATCCCCTTCTTTTATAACATTTATCGTCCTATTAGATCGGCAATTTTCCATCTAAAAAACACTCATAAAACTGGTGAATATCTTCTTCATAACCGAGATTTATGATACCTGTATTTATGGAAGATTATCGAATAATCCTAATAGTATAACATTATGCGTCTTTACGAACTAAAAGTGCCATTGATTCAACATGCGCCGTATGTGGGAACATATCCATCACACCCGCTGAGATCAATTCATAAGGATACTCTTTCGTTAAAACCGCTAAATCCCTTGCTAATGTTGCCGGATGACATGATACATAGAGAATCTTCTTAGGTGCTAAAGCCCCTAAATATGGCATCATCTCAATAGCTCCCGATCTTGGGGGATCAATTAAAATTGCATCATATTTTTGATTCATCCATGGCGCATCTTTTTGATCTTGCGTTAAATCCGCGCAGTGAAATTCAACATTTTTAATATTATTAAATTCAGCATTGCGTCCTGCCCAATCCGTTAAACTTTTATCCCCCTCGACGCCAATCACACTACCTGCTTTAGTTGCAAGTGCTAAGGTAAAGTTACCAAGACCACAAAAAAGATCGAGAACTTTCTCATCACCTTGAAGATCTAAAAGATCGAGCGCTTGCTTCACCATCTTATTATTCATCGCAGGATTGACCTGCGTGAAATGGTAAGGCTTAAAGTAGAGCGTTAATTGATCTAACAAACCATAGTGTAATGCTTGATCAGATGCGCCGCGCTCAGATAATGCGGTTGTTGTCGATTCATTACCTGGCTGTAAATAAACGATTAAATCATGTTCTATTTCAAAGGCTTTTAAAATTTCTAAATCTTCTGCTGTGGGTTCCTCTAATACACGAAAACTCAATGCATGAGAGTTATCCCCTACCGCCACTTCGATCTGTGGGAGTTTTGAAGCAATCGATAGCTTTCCAATCATTTCAGAAAGAGGGTCAATCAAAGAATCGATCTTCTCTTCTAAAATCGGGCAACGATGCATATCGACAATATAAGGCGTTAAACGCTCTCTAAAGCCAACAAGTACTCGCTCTTTTGCAGGTACATGCTTCACTCCTAAACGTGCTTTAAAGCGATAGTGTTGCGATTCTCCACGAAGATTTGGCAGATGCTCATACTCTGTTAAACCTGCTTGGCGTGCGAGGTTTGTTTTAAGTTGTTCTGACTTAAAATCAATCTGACGATCTGCATCTAAATGCTGTAAACGGCATCCACCGCATGTGCCATATACATCACAAAATGGTTCAACACGATCAGGTGAGGCAACTAAAACCTCTGTTGCTTGTGCTTCATCATACTCTTTTTTAACCTTTGTATAATTTGCCACAACTTCTTCATTAGGAAGCGCACCATCTACAAAAATTACTTTCTCATCAACCTTCGCAACGCCGCGACCATCATGCGCTAAATCACGAATCATTACTGTAATAGGTTCAGAAGGAACACGATTACGTCTTCCTCTACCTCGTCTAGGTCCTCTGCTCACAACTACCTCATTTATACTATTTTTTTTGCAATATAGAAGTTTATCACATCCCCTTAGAAACAAGAAAAGTCCAAAGGCTTCTTTCACCAAAAAGGCTATTTATTACGGCTTTTAAACATAAACCTTTACAATATTCTTTTTTCATCAAGAGATTACGTTAAAATAGAAAGGGACTATTTTACTTTTTCCTATTTAAAAGAGATTGACTATGACAGCTTCCTCAACAGATACCCTCTTTTTTCCCTGTACTAGTTGCGGTGCTTGTTGTAAATATCTGCATCTAGCAGAAGAGCTACAAGAGTTTGATCGGGGAGATGGTATTTGCATCCATCTAGATGAAACAACAAATCGCTGCGGAATTTACGAAACTCGCCCCGATATCTGTAATATCCAAACTCAATATCATCTTCATTATCAAGAAACCCCTTGGGAAGATTTTGTAGTAGAAAATCTACAAATTTGTGAAGCCTTACAGCTTGATCAACAAGCCAAAGCAAGATTTGCCGAAAGCAATGCCAAAATTGAAAAACAGACCAATAAGAAAGATTAATATTTAAATCTTCCTCCTCACATAAAGAGCGATGCTTAACCATCAATACCATCGGGTTTACTTAAAGGAATACTTTCCACTTTTGAAAAGTATCATTCATGAAAGGTGCTAGCCGAAATGAGTTCCGCCATTTTCACAGTAAATTCTCCTGTCAGCCCACTCAAGCTATCTCACTAATGATCTCTTTTTAATCTAGTGAAATAAAAATCCCTAATAGAAAATTCTATTAGGGATAATATGATCTCATTATGTTACTTAATACTAAGATTTTACCGTCTGTAAAGCTTCAATTCTCTTTTCTAAAGGAGGATGCGTACTAAATAAATGTCCAAATTTACCGCTAATCCCAAATGCCGCAAACTCACCTTCTAAATCCGCAGCTTCAGGCCCACGCTTAAGTGCTTCAAGCGCAGCTGCCATCTGAGCACTAGACGTTAAACGAGCACCACCTTCATCCGCACGATATTCACGATAACGGCTAAATGCTGATGTGATCAAGCTTGCCAAAATTCCAAATAAAATCTGTAATACAAAGGTTGTCGCAAAATAAACTAATCCGGCAACTTCTGACCTTACTTGTGAAGCAATAACTCTTGCTAATACGCGTGCAAAGAACATCACAAAGGCGTTAATAACCCCTTGTAAAAGCATCATCGTTACCATATCGCCATTTGCAACGTGCGCCATTTCATGACCAATAACAGCTTCTAACTCATCTTTATTCATAGAGTTAATAAGCCCTGTATTAATCGCTACTAAAGAGGAGTTTTTAGTGGCGCCTGTTGCAAAAGCATTTGGGCTTGGATCTTCAAAAATACCAATTTCTGGTGTTTTAATCCCTAAAGTTTCAGCTTGGCGAGTCACAACTCCGACATACCACGTTTCAAACTCATTTTGTGGTTCTTCAATAATATAAACACCCATGGATCGCTTTGCAGCCCATTTAGAGATCAATAAAGAAAATATTGAACCTCCCATTCCCCATACTAAACAGAAAATAAATAAACCTGCATAAGTAGAGGTTCCACCAGCCGGAACAATTCCAAGAGCTTGCAGAATACCCATAATAATTGTAACGACAGCGATCACCGCAATATTCGTTAATGTAAAAAATGCAAAGCGCTTTAACATTTATATAATCCTAAAAATACATTAATAAAATAAAGGCTGATTCTAACATACATAATTTATTTTATAAATCATCATCTTGAAAAGTAAAACAATCATTAATGAGCCAGCTCAATTTAAAAGAACTTTCTCATAATCATCTAATGAATTATAAGGTGTTAAAGAACGATTAGTATATAACCAATAAAATAAATCAAATACCGTGCTCATTAAGGAAGCACCCTCACAACTAATATTTTTCAATATAAAATAATATCGCCGAAGTTAATATCTCGTACCTTTCTGATCTGTATGCCGGCAAGTTAATCAGCATCTGTTTCTATTCTTTGTTCTAAATTATCTTAAGAAAGAAATGCTTCTTCTAAACTAAATAACTACTGCTTATTAAATTTTTATAGTCCCATTTAGCTTTTCTTCTAAGGAAGAGATTCTTCAATGCATAAAATTATTGCTCGTTAAGCATCACTATCATTGTTTTATCTTTAAAAAACTCTATTCTTCTAGTTGCCGTGGTTCAGCTGTAAAAGAAGTTTGTACGTTACACCGGCAACTTTATAGACTTTCTAACTCCGCATCTCTTCTGATTTAATAAATCGTTCTTATTAAAGTTCAACCATCGCCGGAGTCAATATCCCGTCTCTTTCTGATCTGCATGCCTGCAGATTATCAACTCCTCTTTCTTCTCATTTTTTCTAAATCACTCTAAGTAAGAACAGGTTCATCTCAGTACCAAAATAATTACTTATTAAGAGTATCCTTAGCTTTGTTTAATATCTAAAAAACTAAGGTTCCCCAAGTTGCCGTGGCTCAGCCTTAAGAGAAGTTCAAGCATTACATCGGCAACTGCAAGATCTCTCTAACTTCACAGCGCTTTCGCAGGAGATTAATGGTACTTATTAAGGCTCAGCCATCGCCAGAGTCAATATCTCGTCTCTTTCTGATCTACATGCCGGCAGGAGAAGCATCTTCCATGTCTTAGGGGTAAAGAACCTTCTCCTCTTCACCCTCACTTTTCTAGCTTCCACGTCTCTTTTACTTTTCTTTGGGCAAAAGAAAAACCTCTAGCTCGTCTGAACTAGAGGTTTCCTATATTAAGCCCTGGGGGTGACCTACTCTCACATGGGATCTCCCACACTACCATCGGCGCTACTACGTTTCACTTCTGAGTTCGGGATGGGATCAGGTGGTACCATAGTGCTATTCTCCCCAGGAAAACTGGTTCGCGCTTGAAGTCTTTTTTATTGTGACTCCACTCACTGAATAAATTTGATTAGTTGGTATTGTAACAGCAAACTTTCGTTTTATTTAAGCTTTATTGTATTCATTTTGAACTTTAGTGAAACAGTCTTTTATCATGTTTCGTATCAAAATTGTCTAAGACCTATTATATGGTCAAGCCTCACGGTCAATTAGTATTGGTAAGCTCAATGCATTACTGCACTTACACACCCAACCTATCAACGTCGTAGTCTTCGACGGACCTTTAGAGGGGTTAAACCCCTAGGGAAATCTAATCTTGAGGAAGGCTTCCCGCTTAGATGCTTTCAGCGGTTATCCCGTCCATATGTAGCTACTGGGCAATGCCATTGGTATGACAACCCAAACACCAGAGATATGTCCACTTCGGTCCTCTCGTACTAGAAGCAGCTCCTCTCAAATTTCCAACGCCCACGGCAGATAGGGACCGAACTGTCTCACGACGTTCTGAACCCAACTCGCGTACCACTTTAAATGGCGAACAGCCATACCCTTGGGACCGACTACAGCCCCAGGATGTGATGAGTCGACATCGAGGTGCCAAACTCCGCCGTCGATATGAACTCTTGGGCGGAATCAGCCTGTTATCCCCGGAGTACCTTTTATCCGTTGAGCGATGGCCTTTCCATACAGAACCACCGGATCACTAAAACCTACTTTCGTACCTGCTCGACGTGTCTGTCTCGCAGTCAAGCACCCTTTTGCTTTTGCACTCAATAGCCCGATTTCCGACCGGGCTGAGGGTACCTTCGTACTCCTCCGTTACTCTTTCGGAGGAGACCGCCCCAGTCAAACTACCTACCATACAATGTCCTTAACCCGGATAACGGGTCTAAGTTAGAATTCCAAAACTTTCAGGGTGGTATTTCAAGGATGGCTCCACTAAAACTAGCGTCTTAGCTTCAAAGCCTCCCACCTATCCTGCACAAAAAGATTCAAAATCCACTGTAAAGCTATAGTAAAGGTTCACGGGGTCTTTCCGTCTTGCCGCGGGTACACCGCATCTTCACGGCGATTTCAATTTCACTGAGTCTCGGGTGGAGACAGCCTGGCCGTCATTGCGCCATTCGTGCAGGTCGGAACTTACCCGACAAGGAATTTCGCTACCTTAGGACCGTTATAGTTACGGCCGCCGTTTACTGGGGCTTCGATCAAGAGCTTCGCTTACGCTAACCCCATCAATTAACCTTCCAGCACCGGGCAGGCGTCAGACCCTATACGTCCACTTTCGTGTTTGCAGAGTCCTGTGTTTTTGATAAACAGTTGCAGCCAGCTTTTCACTGCGACCTTCCTTAGCTTACCGCGTAAAGCGTTCACCATGGAAGGTGTACCTTCTCCCGAAGTTACGGTACGATTTTGCCGAGTTCCTTCACCCGAGTTCTCTCAAGCGCCTTAGAATTCTCATCCCAACCACCAGTGTCGGTTTGGGGTACGGTTCTCATATCACTATAGCTTAGAAGCTTTTCTTGGAAGCATAGCATCAACCACTCCGGAGGTCGTAACCTCCTCGCATTCACATCTCAGCATTAAGATCCCGGATTTGCCTAAGATCTCTGCCTACCTGCTTACACTGGTATACCAATAACCAGCTGGTCTAGCTTTCTCCGTCCCTCCATCGCATGATACGAGAGTTCAGGAATATTAACCTGATTCCCATCGACTACGCATCTCTGCCTCGTCTTAGGGGCCGACTCACCCTGCTCCGATTAACGTTGAACAGGAAACCTTGGTCTTTCGGCGTGCGTGTCTTTCACACGCATTAACGTTACTTATGTCAGCATTCGCACTTCTGATACCTCCAGCAGCTCTTACGAGTCCACCTTCACAGGCTTACAGAACGCTCCCCTACCACATATATTTTAAAATATACATCCGCAGCTTCGGTATATCGCTTTAGCCCCGCTAAATCTTCCGCGCAGGCCGACTCGACTAGTGAGCTATTACGCTTTCTTTAAATGATGGCTGCTTCTAAG
>NZ_CP093379.1:95000-160000 GCF_022655595.1 Ignatzschineria rhizosphaerae | reverse complement strand
AGCGTTGGTCTATTACTTGCCGGATTAATTGTATTTAAAGAACGCTTAAAACCAAGCCAGATCCTGGGTGTCATCATTTTAATTATTGGGCTTGGGCTCTTTTTTAATACCAGCATTATTGAAATCTTAACCCAGTTAACGACCTACTCTAAAGGAGTATTACTCGCTGTTTGTGCAGCAACTGTTTGGGTGATTTATGGATTAGCACAAAAGATTCTTCTTAAAGATCTTAAATCACCCCAAATTCTCTTAATTCTCTATTTTGGTTGCCTAACGCTATTATTTCCTTTCGCACAATTAAGTGAAATCATGAATTTAAGCCTCTTCCAACTCTTACTACTTGGCTATTGTGGCATCAATACGATTGTGGGTTATGGCGCATTAGCTGAAGCGATGAATCGTTGGCAAGTATCGCAAGTGAGTGCCATGATTACCTTAACGCCCTTATTTACCCTTATATTCTCTGATATATTAGCGTTATTGTGGCCTCAAATATTCCTATTTCCGGAGCTTAATATCCTCGGTTATATTGGCGCATTTGTCGTTGTTGCAGGCGCAATGTTTACGGCAGTTGGTCATCATGTAATAAAAAAAAGGAAAAACAGACCCCACCATAGTGCTTAGCAACTCTATCAATCTTATGAGTACAGTAAAATCGTTTTAAAAGTAACTGCACTAGATTGCCGGCATATCAGTTATGAGAAAATTTATGAGAAACGCAAGAATAATTATATCCGGCATCGCGCAAGTTAATTTTATTCACATGCCGTACTATTTCACTTTTAAAGCAGAGTTTCTTAAACCAAATCGACGATAGATACTATTAGTATAACTTTCTTCCCCATTACTCAGATCGCAAAAAAGGTGAAGAGATTCCCTTCACCTTTTTCTTTTAGCTATCAAAATATTGCTACTTGATGTCCCTTGATATGCAAAGCATATTAGGGCTTGTTGAACATTGGTCTATAACAAACTGTTTTTTAAAAGAAATGATTTATTCTCTGAAAACTGCAATAGTCATCATGTTTTCAATAGGTTATTGTGATTAAATTTTGAATGTTCAACAGACCCTAATGAGAACTTTCATTTTCTAATAACTGTGCTTGATCTTCAGTATTCAGACTTTTTACAGCAGCTGTTTGCTTCGCGATTTCAGTTTGTAGCTCCTCTTCCGTCACACCTAAGAAGGTAAAAGGTTTTGTTACTACAAACTCTGACGAGGTTTCACCAGAATAGATCTGAGATTGGTCCTTCCCTAATGCTAAACGTTTAACGTTATCGGCTTTAGGTGAAAAATCAATTTTCTTTAAATCAACCCCAAAAACATTAGGAGAAATCGCTGACTCAAAGAAGTAGAGCTGAGCTTGATGATCAACAACCGTGCGCCATCTTGTTGAAGAGATATTCGGCTCCTCCTCTGTATTTAAACCAAAAGGTACAGAGACATTACGAATCACACTAAAGACACTGGCAAATGAATCTTTTTGTGAACCATTTCGAGGAATTGCATTAATATAAAATGAAGCACGCGCAAATCTATCTGCCGCACGGTTGGTGCCCGGCAACATCGTTGTTCCACCTATTTGCTGCCAATACTCATTCATAGCTAATTGTTTATCATAAGTTGGCGAGTTCGTCATGACTTGATAATTTCGACTGTGATGAATCACCTGCTCACCATTAATATACTCAATAATGGCGCTATCCCCTGTTGCATCAGAAAGAGAGAGATGCAATGTCGCCAATCGCGTTTCTCCCGGCATTTCACCTGTTACGATCACAAAAGGTTCTGTTTTTAAGAAGTCTACCGCTTCTGCCACTGTTTCAAAATTATCTAACATATATTGCGCCCATAATGAAATTGCCAATGTAGGCTTTTCACTAAGAGAGGCAAGACTAGGATACTCAGACTCAACTAGCCAAAGAAGGTTGGCATTGAGCCCCACCTCATTAACACCATCTGTAGTTGCGATATCGTAGGCAGTTGCTACAACACTACCATATTTTGCTTTCCAAGAAATTGAACGATCGCCCGCTTCTCCATTTCGCTCAACACCTTTGGGTAAAATCCATAAATTTGTACCAATATCCGTTTTCCAGTCCATAGATCTTGCTGTAATATTACGGTTATTATCACCGTGAAATACAACTCTAGTACAAGCCTCAGCAATGGATGCACTTAACATTAATGCCGCACTTAAACTAACAACAAGCTTTTTCATGGGGGTGAGTTTAGGATGTTTAACATGATTCATGATTGATCTTCCTTATTTTCTCTTAAATGGTACCTCTAAGGTTTATTGATGAGGCTTATGATTCGAGATTATTACCTCTTCTACGTAGTATGAAGCGTAATCATTTAATGGTTTTACGAAACTCAGAAACGGGCATACCGCCAATCCCCCAATTTTCCATCTCCACTTCATCAATTACTACAACAGTTGTTGCCGGATTCTTGCCTAGAACATCAACAAGCACTTGCGTCATTCCCTGAATAATCGCCTCTTTTTGTGCAGCTGTTGCACCTTCTTTGGTAATTTTCACATTAATATATGGCACTTTGAAACTCCTTTTATCTAACATCCCTAAAGATGATTAACTAAAATCTACATGTAATTTATGCTTTCCACACTGCACACATTGAAATAGATATCCCACACAGTCCCCATCTTTACTAATGTAATCCAATGTTTCCTCGCTGATAAATGTGTCTAACTCTGAGAGTATCTCGTCTTTAAAAGGCTCGATACTCTTAGTATCGGCATAATCAATAAACGCGCAAGGCTCATTGCAGTGCGTTAACCACACTTCTTGCTGCCAGCTCAAATAGCTTGGTGTTCTTTCGCAAATCTCTAATAACATCTCTTGCGGAATTTTAGGCGCAGGATCATCCGGATCGGGCGATATCCCCTCAATCCCACAATAATCATTAAATGAGCCTTCATACTTTTTTGCCGCACTCCCATCAGCTATACAAAATGGGCAGATATAATTAGGATCCTCTTCGGCATAAAATGATGCTTCATATTTTAAAGAGCGATGCTCATTACAAACATCACAAACTCCTTCCTCTTGAGCAAAGAGATCTAGCTTATAAGCATTCGGATGATATTTAAAATGGGGATATTGCATACTCGTTAGAACTCTCCCAACAACAATTTACTTGAATATTCTTGATATATCTTTAAAAACAGCTCTTTTGCATCTTATCATTCTCTCTTTAACTATTGTATTTATTAATTGATTAAGGGAATAGAGAGCAATGCCCACAAAAGGCTATAAAAAAAGCCTTAAGAATGGATGTCGCGAAATTTCTAAAGATCTTCGAAGGGGGCATTAAGCGCTTAGAATGATGACCCATTCTTCTCATCTCTTTTCATAAAACTTTTCCAACAATAAAAGGCTCTAAAAAAATAAAATTTACCAATTTAAAAAAAGCAGATGCGCCAAAAATGCGCCCCTTAAGTTGCCGGCTCTATTGATTTAAATTTTTAATTTACGCTTTTTGACGAAATAGACGTATAAGAATAAATTATCCCCCTTGATCATTGAGGTTACCGATGACGATTCCTCACTTAATTGATTCACTCTCCTCTCAGGGATTTTTTGTCTGGGATGATTTTTTAGATAAATCGCACATCAAAGCGATTAAAGAGAGTATTCCTGAAACACTTCATGATGCTCGTATTGGTAGACAATCCACCTTGCAAGGTAACAAAACTATTCGTGGTGACTTAACACTTTGGCTAGACCCTGAGATGAGTGATCCTATTGCTAGTTATATGCAAAAAATGGATGAGATTAGAAAAGTCCTCAATAGCCAATGCTATTTAGGATTAAGAGATTTTGAAACCCATTTTTGCCGTTACCCTAGCGGCGCTTTTTACAAAAAACATATTGATAATGCACGAGATCAAAATAGACGTAAAATTACCACAGTGCTCTATATGAATGAATCATGGGAATTAGGCGATGGTGGCGAGCTTGTAATGTACGATGGTAAAGATAACGAATTACTCAAACTTGAACCGCTATCAGGACGCATGATCTTCTTTATGTCTGAGGAGTTTCCCCACGAAGTTCTGCCTACAAGCTGCCAAAGAGAGAGTATTGCTGGCTGGTTTTTAACACAACAGTTTTTATAAATATAGATAGAAAATTCTCCATTTTTCTATCTAGAAAAAAGGCACTGTTCCATATGAAACAGTGCCTTTTATATATTCAATACTGCTCTTACTTACAACCTTGAAGCACACTTACGATCTTCTGATCTTCACTATCAGCTCTTGCATAAGTGCTATCAATCGCCTTATAGATCTCTACTACAAAATGATTTTGACTCGTTAAACGAATCCCATTGCCTGAAAGCTTTGTTTCAGTAGGTTGGTAGCTTCTTAAACCGTCACGCACACAAGCGGCATAGCTATCAATATGTTTATCAGAGACAAGCTCAGTATCATGACGGTTTGTCTCTTTATAATCTGCATAGCTCACGCTTTTAGGCGCTGATGAACATCCTGCAAATACTAAAGCCCCTAATGCGCTTATGAGTAACGATTTTTTCATACTTTTTAATAATCCCTCTACCGTAATCTTTTAATCTATTGGATGATCGTGGGCCTGACACTTTGGGTTTTTATGGTATCCAAAACTTTGCCAACTAAATTCTAATGCATTATAGAGGTAAATTCGCTTTGTGGCGATAGTCCCTACTTGAAGGATTAACTTTAATGCTTCTTGTGCCTGAGTAACACCGATAATATGTACAACAGGGGAAAAAACCCCAAATAGCGCACAGTTACCATCATCAGCATGATCTCCACTAAAAAGACACTCATAACAAGCGCTCTCATCATCTCTAAAATCAAATATTGTTAACTGCCCCTCATAACGCACGGCTGAGCCTGAGATTAACGGCACTTGATTATGCAGACATGCGCGGTTAAGATCTTTTCTTAGTGAAAAGTTATCGCTACAATCTAAAACACAACTAGCGCCTGCAACAAGCGTTACTAAATCCCGAAAAGAGACCTTTTGCTCAATAGCGCGATAATCTATATTAGGGTTTAAAGCGATTAAGTGTTCTTTCGCTTGCTGAACTTTTGAAAGCCCCACATCATTCATCTTGTAACCAGTTTGACGATGTAGATTGGTAATATCCACGGTATCAAAATCAATTAAAGTAATGGCTCCAATACCGGCGCCAGCGAGTATCGGTAATGCCGCCATACCTAAACCTCCGCATCCCACAATTACAACATGAGCGGCTTTCAGCTTTGCTTGCCCCTCTAAATCAAATTGATCGAGCATGATATGCCGAGAGTAACGGAGCAATTCTGTATCAGTTAATGATGCCTCATCAATTTTTATCACAATTTAAGCTCCCATTAGATAGATCAGCCATCTCTTACCGAATGACAAATGATACTATTTAAGAGCAGCATCATGATGATCTTTTAATTCAAAGTGTTAGATTTTCGGGCTTTTTACTCAACTATTTACCGTTTAAATTTATCTAAAAACCTAAACAATTTCTTGAATAAATAACATTCGTTTTTAAACGCTCTCTTGAAATCTCTAAGAAGCGCCACATTATACTATCATGCAATTCTAAAACGAATAAGGAGTTAATTGTGGAACAATTTCGAGGAACAACCATCTGTGCGGTACGCCGCGGTAATGAAGTCGTCATCGGTGGAGATGGTCAAGTTTCCATGGGAAACACCATTATGAAAGGAAACGCTCGTAAAGTTCGTCGGCTTTTTAACGGAAAAGTGATCGCAGGATTTGCCGGTGGCACCGCTGATGCTTTTACCCTTTTTGAACGCTTTGAAGAGAAACTTGCGCAACATAGCGGAAATCTTACAAGAGCAGCGGTTGCACTTGCTAAGGATTGGCGTACAGAACGCTCGCTTCGCAAACTTGAAGCGCTTCTCATTGTCGCAGATGAAACAGCCACGTTTGTGATTTCAGGTTTAGGAGACGTTATCGAGCCTGAACACGATATTGCAACGATTGGATCTGGCGGTATGTTCGCACACAGCGCGGCGCTGGCTCTTTTACAAAACACCGATCTTCCAGCTGAAGAGATTGTCCGTAAAAGCCTTGAGATCGCAGGAAGCGTCTGTATTTATAGTAATACGAATTTAACACTTGAGAAACTAAGCTTCTAATTAACAGATATTAGACTTTTCTCATCTGAATATTTAAAGAATTAACAAAGGAATCATTAAACATGAGTGCTATGACCCCAAGAGAGATCGTTCAAGAACTCGATCGTTATATTATTGGTCAAAATGAAGCGAAACGCTCCGTTGCAATTGCCCTTCGTAATCGCTGGAGACGTCAACAAATTGGCGATGATATGCGTAAAGAGATTACGCCTAAAAATATCTTAATGATTGGGCCAACAGGCGTTGGTAAAACAGAGATTGCGCGCCGCCTTGCGACGCTTGCAAACGCGCCTTTTATCAAAGTGGAAGCCACTAAATTTACAGAAGTGGGCTACGTTGGCCGTGAAGTTGATTCGATTATCCGTGATTTAGTCGAAGCTTCCGTCAAACAAGTTCGTGAACAGATGATTAAAGAAGCCTATCCAAAGGCTGAAGAAGCAGCCATTGAGCGAGTCCTTGATGCAATTTTACCACCGCCTAAAAGTGTGGGATTTGCGGATGAGCCTAATGCACCGAAAACAGAGAGCTCAACGCGCCAAAAATTCCGCGAAAAAATTATCCGCGGCGAAATGGATGATAAAGAGATTGATATCGAAGTATCCGGCATGGGCGCAGGCGGCGTAAACATCATGACGCCTCCAGGCATGGAAGAGATGGCAGATCAGCTCCAATCCCTATTTCAACAATCTGGAATGGAGAAGAAAAAGAGCAAAAAAATGAAGATTAAAGATGCGCTTAAGATCGTGCAAAACGAAGAAGCAGCGCGCTTAATTAATGAAGAGGAAGCAAAGCAAAAAGCGATTGAAGTGGCTGAAAACCAAGGAATCGTCTTTATTGATGAGATCGATAAAGTTTGCCGTAAAGGAGAAACTTCTGGGGCTGATGTTTCTCGTGAAGGGGTTCAACGTGACCTACTTCCCCTTATCGAAGGCTGCACCGTTTCTACCAAATATGGCGCAATTAAAACAGATCACATCCTCTTTATAACTTCAGGCGCTTTCCATTTAGCAAAACCTTCAGACTTAATCCCAGAGCTTCAAGGTCGTTTACCCATTCGTGTTGAACTTAAATCACTAAATGCCGATGATTTCTTCCGCATCTTAACAGAGCCTTCATCAGCGCTTATTAAGCAATACACCGCGCTTCTTAAAACAGAAGGGGTTGAGCTTGAGTTTGATGAAGCAGCCCTTCGTAAAATTGCCAAAATGGCATTTGAAGTCAATGAAAAAACGGAGAATATCGGTGCTCGCCGTTTACACACAATCCTTGAGCGCTTGTTAGAAGAGATCTCCTTCTCGGCATCTGATCGTGATGGCGAGAAATTCGTTGTGACCGAAGATTATGTGAAAAATGAGCTTGATGATCTTGTGGAAGATGAAGATTTAAGCCGATTTATTCTCTAATAAACATCATCAATAAAATATCCAAACAATAAATAAGAAAAAGCCGTTAAACCTTCTTGGTTTAGCGGCTTTTACCTACTCCCATCTGAATCTTTTAAAGACCTCTATTTACCTTATAATATATTCTTAACTTGAAACAAAGCGTTCAAAATAGAGCTGATAGTCACCAATAGCCTTCTCTAAATGTGCCGCTTTTAACCATGCTTCACTAGCTTCAATCATTGCCGGTGGCCCACATAAATAGGCATCAAACGGCGTTGTAAATTGACAATCCATAATACAATCTGTCACATAACCCCGTTTACCAGTCCAAGTATCAACCGCATCACTTAAAATAATCTCAAAGTGATAATTAGAAAATATAGAGCGGTAAGCTTCTAAACGATTTAACTCACTCAAATCCTCTTCCTTACGAGCGCCGTAAATCACCCTAATTGGTAAATTTCTCCCCTCACTCTCAGCAAGCTGATCTAACATCCCTAATATTGCCGACAAACCAGTTCCACCAGCAATCAGTAGTAAAGGCTTTTCAATCTCTCTTAGATAAAAGGCACCATAAGGTAATTCTAACTTTAACTTATCCCCAAGCTGACAACGATCTCTTAAATAATTACTCATCACACCATCTGGTAATAGGCGCATTAAAAACCTTAACTTTCCATCCACAGCTTTTGCCGTAGCAAAAGAATAAGCACGATGCTCCTCTGTATCTGGAATATAGATATGAGCATATTGCCCCGGCAAATAAGAGACTCCAGCAAGATCATCTAATGTTACTTCCATAATCATAGCCGCATCAGAGACCTTCTCAAGACTTGAAACAGTCCCGTCAAATGTCCGTACAGAAACATTACAAACGGATGAATCAATATCAAAATAAAAAGATGCTGCAGATTGCAATGTTGTCTGACAAGATAAAACATAGCCTGATGCAATTTCGCTTTCACTTAATGCATCTTCATCAACATAATCCATCTCTATTTTTCCAGATTCGCACAAGCCACGACAAGTTGCGCAAACACCTTCTCGACAATCTAAAGGCAAACTCACACCATTACGAAAAGCGGCATCTAATAATCTCTCATTACTATTTACCTCAAAAATTCTCGTCACTCCATCACGAAATACAATAGCTGCTGTATGCATCTTTTCCTCCTTTATCTGATGAAGTTATACATGGTAAAAATCAAGAACAGAATCAATCTTATCATTGAGTAAAATGACCTGTTTATAGGCGATTTTAAAGCCTTGATCACCCTTCACTAAATCGTAATAGGCATAACCAAAGAATAGCCCTGTCTGCCCGAATCGGTAATAATTTGTACTCCAATTCACATTCACCTTGAAGAGATCCCCCTCTTGCTGGTACCGAACATTATTAATATTATGTACCGTTCTTGGCATTGGCGTAGAGGCTGCTGATTTCCCCGTTCGAATCCTAAAAACTCGATCCTCTAAACCTCCTCTATTACCGTAATACATCAAGGACATCTCTTTTGTGGGATCCTTTGTATATTCATGTTCACTTTTCCACTGAGGTATATGGAAAATGCTTTCATCTGTAAAAAAACTCAAGTAAAGATCCCAATCTTGGTTATCACAAGCTTCAGATACTTGATATAAGAACTGTTCAATCTCTAATTGAGTTTGATAATCAATTTTTTTATCCACCATTATTTATTCTCCTTTATATGCTGATGCTATGACAACTATTCCTGTGCTATTTTCTGCGCTAGCCCTTCGAGTAGTTTCTGTTGCCACGCGGTATGTTGATTGACGTATAGACCTTCTTGTGTAAACTCAGTCCCCGTAATCACTGGAGTAATCCCCAAAATCTGGCTATTTTCTGATGCCCCATAATTCCATAGATGTTGCCCACGAGAAATATCACTCCACTTTGCCGCCCTTGCTTCAAAGCCTCTTTGAGATTCTCTAAACTCAACAAGGTCATCAGGTGTCCCCATTCCTGAGACATTAAAGAAGTCTTCAAATTGACGAATTCGGCTTTCTCGATCTTTATCTGTTTCACCAGAAACCCCCAAACATAGACTAATAACCTCTGTCTTGTTCCATGCAAGTGGGCGAATAATCCTTAGTTGAGAGCTAATCTGATCCATAAAAAAGAGACTTGGATAGATATTTAAATTTCGTAAACGATGCATCGTCCACTTTGCTCGCTCTTCACTATGTAAGGTGTAGAGTCTCTCCATTATGCGCTCATAACCTGGGCGAACATCTGCGGCATTTGGCATATCACTAAATAGAACACTATGCCCATTTTTGAAGGAGAACCAACCATCATCAGTATCTGCATCTCCGGCACCTAACTTGCTATAATCCAGAGTATCAGCCCCTTTAATATTCTTTTCAGCCTCTAATTGCTGACGATGTTGTACTGTTGAAACATAATTAAAATGCACCGTGCTTACGTGATAACCATCAAGTCCATTCTCATTTTGTAATTTCCAGTTACCATCAAATGTATAATTTGATTGTCCCGGCAATACTTCTAACGCTCCCGTCTCTGACTGCTCAACCATCATGTCAAAAAATAGTGTGGTATCCCCTAAAAACTCCTCTAAACTCTCTGTCCCCTCAGGATCAAGATTTACAAACACAAATCCCTTGTAACTTTCAATGCGGGATTTTGCTAAGCCTTTTGTTTTTCGATCAAAACAATCATCATATTGTTCTGGGGCTTTTACTTTTACCAAATCCCCATTAGAGCGATAACACCAAGCATGGAAAGGGCAAGTAAAAGTACTCTGATTACCGGCAGATACCCGTGTTAAGGTTGCGCCTCGATGCTGACAAGTATTAGCAAGTGCATTTAACTCACCCTTACCATCTCGCGTAATAATTAAGGGCTGTCGCCCTGCTTGCATCGTTATAAAATCATGATTATTAGGAAGCTGGCTTTCATGGCAAGCAAAGATCCACTGCTTCTCAAAAATAAATTCCATCTCTAAATCAAAAAGATCTGGCTCTGTAAACATATCTCGAGCAATGCGGTAGATTCCCTCTTCAGGCCTAAAATCTAAGCAACCAGCGATAAATGTTTTCCACTCAGAAAAATCTCTTTTCACCTTCATATCATGTTCCTCCAACAATAACTTTGATGTTTTTTTCAAAATTTTTTTATTTATTTTATTGCAGATAGTAATTAAATATTGATCTTGTCCTACAGAGCCAATTAGACTTTTAAGCCGATATATTTTTAGGATTTTAAAAGGGCTATTGATCTATTTGAAAGCCACCGACAATTGCCTTATATCAAATCTTGTGCTTATCATGAATATCTCCAATAAATTCACAAACAGCTGAATTAAAAGACTATTACAACCATCAATCTCAATATTTACTCTCCTCATCAGCATAGAAGTATTCCCAAGAAATTGTCTAAGGCTATTTTGATATACAGCCATGCAAAAAAGGTATAGATATGGAATTAAAACAACTCGAATTTTTCGTGGCGGTCGCAGAAGAGCTCAGTTTTACTAAAGCAGCTGAACGTCTTTTTATCACCCAGCCGCCGCTTAGCAGGCAAATTCAACAATTAGAAAATGAGATCGGTACGCTTTTATTTATTAGAAAGGCTCGCTCTATTGAACTCACTGAAGCAGGGACATTTTTTTATAAACATGCTAAAACCCTTCTCCAAAGAGCAGAAGAAGCAAAGTTAATGACAAGGAGAATTGGTTCTACTCAAAAAGAGTTTAAACTCGGCTTTGTCGGATCAACACTATTTGGCTATTTACCCCAGATTATTGGGCGACTACGTTCTCAATATCCTGACTTTAATATTATTCTTGAGGAGATGGGGACGCCGCACCAAATCAAAGCATTAAAATCCGGCGAGATTGAGGTGGGATTTGGTCGAATCCCCATCGAAGATCCGACAATCACAACCATCGTCTTAAGAAGAGAACCTCTTGTTGTTGCAACACCTGTAGATCATCATCTAGCAAAGCATAAACACCCGATAAAACTCTCTGAATTAATTAACGAAACACTCATTTTATCTCGTGTAAATGATCGCCCACCTAGCTATACCGGCATACTATTTGAAGCTTTTCAAAAACGGCAGCTTCCTATTCCTACCGTTAGAGAGGAGTCTGATCTGCAATTTGCATTAGGTCTTGTTTCTGTCGGAGAAGGGATCTCTATAGTGCCTGCAAGCTACCAGAAAATTCGCTTTAATGTTATTTATCATTCCCTAGCAGATGATAGTTTAGCGGCAGCTATTAATATTAATTTTCGTAAAGGGGATAATTCAGAACTTATAAAAGAAGTATTTAAAATTATCTATAGTCTCTACGATAGAGATGGCATTGAATATCATCCTGAAACCCCAGAATACTTTTAGTATGCTTTTTAGGTATCGCTAGATACGAAAATCGTCTTGGTCAAAAGGATTATTTTTCATTATAAGTGGTAGAGATAGCGGAATCGAATAATCTACAAAAGGTTTTGCTATTTTCAGCATTTAACGACGTGAGAAATCTCACTCAAAATGCATAACATCCAAAAAAATAATAACAAAATAAATACCCCGGGCTAGGAGGAACTATGAAAAATATTAATGCCAATCAGGTCATTGATAATGCCAAAATGACCCCATATCACTATTTTATTATCACTGTATGTGCCTTAATTATCATCTTTGATGGCTATGATCTTGTCATCTATGGTGCAACGCTCTCTGAAATCATGAAAGAATGGCAAATTAGAACCGTTACTGCAGGATTTTTAGGAAGCCTACCTCTTTTTGGCATGATGTTTGGTGCTATTATCTTTGGTAGCCTGACAGATAAGTTTGAACATTTAGGCGCTAGCCGTAAAAGAATTATCTCCATTTGTATTATTATCTTTAGTCTATTTACTGTATTTGCTGGATTTGCAAAAGGCCCTATGGATTTTGGAATCTATCGTGTGATTGCAGGATTAGGCTTAGGCGGTGTAATGCCGAATGTTATCGCCCTTGTCACAGAATATGCCCCTAAACGGTTACGCTCGACCTTAGTATCTGTAATGTTTAGTGGCTATGCCATTGGTGGAATGATGGCAGCACTACTCGGAATCGTCTTAGTTCCTGCATTTGGCTGGAATATTATGTACCTACTTGCCGGCGTCCCCATTGTTTTACTCTTACCGATGATGATCTATCTACCTGAGCCTATCGAGTATCTCATTCGTAATAATCGAGAAGAAGAAGCTAAAAAAGTTCTTAAAAAAATCGATAGCACCATCACCCTCAATGCCCAAACGCAGCTTATCTTAAATAACGATAATCAGCAAAACTCAGCAGCACCCATTAAAGCCATATTTCAAAATGGACTAGGCCTAGGAACATTACTATTTTGGATTACTTTCTTTATGTCACTGCTCTTAGTCTATGCATTAGGGAATTGGATTCCGAAGCTGATGTTAGAGCAGGGTTTTAATCTCTCCACAAGTTTAGCTTTCCTCTTTTCATTAAATATTGGCGCAATGTTTGGAGCAATTTTTGGCGGCATGCTAGCAGATAAATATACACCTAGAAAAGTCTTAGCCCTCTTTTACTTTGTCGGGGCTGTAGCTCTTTTCTTACTAAGCTTTAAGAGCCATATTGTTCTTATCTACTTATTAGTAGCCATTGCAGGAGCCACATCAATCGGGGCACAAATTATTGTTTGTGCATTTGTAGCACAGTACTATCCCACATCTATTAGAGCTACCGGAATTGGCTGGGGCTTAGGCGTTGGGAGATTAGGGGCAATTGCCGGGCCGATGATTATTGGCTGGATTTTAAGCCTTAATCTTCCTATTCAATATAACTTTCTCGCACTTGCAATCCCAAGCCTTATTGCACTTGTCAGCGTATTTTTAATCAAAGGAGATCAACAAGAAGAGTCGATCATTCATAATGAAGAAGCTCTCTTAGAAGCACCATAAAATGTAAGACTTCTTATTAATCGATAAAAGCAGCTTTATCGCTGCTTTTATTCTATTTTATCTCATCAACTATTTGCCTCATGGAACTTCTAGTAAGGCTTTCCCCATTATTAATAGGACTACTCTTTCCAGCCCCAAGGATCTTTAGGCGTATCGATTGGCTTTGTTAAATCAAACTCCACGCGAAATGGCGCGCGATCTGATGCCAAACGATTTAAGTTATAGCTATATTCACTGTTCGATAACTCAATCCACCAAACGTTACTAGAAGCATCAGGAATCATAGCTGCCGTTGCAGGATCTGCCGGGAAGAACTGAAAGTTACTGTGCCCCACGTTTGTTGATTTCCCACCATAAAGATTAATATCTTCTTCTGACCCATCTTCATGGCGATGATCATGCTTTAACTGAATGAGGTTATTTTCATCTTTAGTTAAGACCCATGTGCGAGAGAGATCCTCTCCTACAAAAAAAGGAATTTTAATCTCCGTGTCGCTACATGTTTTCACATGCATCACTAAATCCCCTGTAAACTCAGGACGATCTTGCCCCTCTCCAAGCTTTCCGGCATAGGCGTTACCACAATGCGTTTGTAATTGCTCCCAAAACTGGTTCGATGGGATTGCCGCATTATCTGCCATAGCAACAGAACCTGCCATTAAAGCCCCTAACATTCCCGGCAATAAAAATGCACTTTTTCTCATGATGATATCCTCCATAGATATTGGTTTTAATATTTATAATAACGTCTTTATTCTCAATTAGTTATCTTTAGTACCACCTATTGAGTATACGCATAATTTTAAATAGTGCATCTAACACAGAAAGTTTAGAATCAAATAACTATCTTCTATGGCTTTAACAGCTATCTTTTAATCGATATTCAAGGATTCTAATGCTGTACATGCAGATTGGCTTTCTAATAAACAAGCCTTTTCATACCAATTTCTAGCAGATTTTAAATCCTTCTCTCCGAGCAATCCTCTAGCATAAATATGCCCGACATTAACCATCGCATCAATTCCTAGCTGATGATATCCCGTCATGCCAGCTGCATGCATTGGGTTCGCTGCTTTTTTAAACCACTCTAATCCCTTTTGATAATCTTGTTCAATACCTAATCCCTGAACCGCCATCATTCCTAAATAAAACTCAGCAATAAGGCTTCCCTTTACTGCACCTTTATTAAATAGTATTACTGCCTGTTCATAATCTTGCATAGATTCATCTTCAAAATAGATGCGACCGATCATTCCAATAGCCTCATCACTTCCCGCTTCTACTGCTTTATTAAACCAAAAAAGCGCTTCTTCTCTATTTTGGGAAGTTCCTTGTCCGTGATAATTCATCATGCCAAGATAATAATATGCATCTTCTTCCTCATTATCCGCAGCTTGTAAAAAGAGCTGATAAGCTTTTGAGTAATCTGCTTTACCGCCTTCCCTTTTCGACCCAAAATGATACTCGCCCATTCCTTCTAAGAAATAACTTAACGTGAACTCGACTGGCTCGGCATCCATTAAAACACCATCTTTAATGATTGTTTGCGACTTTTGATCTTCTCTCGCCTTTTGCTCTAACCGTGCATTTTCGATTGCGATTGCTTCATCTGAGCCGTATGCGGGTGAGACTTCTACCGTAAAGCTATTATCACAATATCTAAACTGCCACTCTGATGGTTTAAAGTGTGCCTCAGCGCCATCTTTATCTTTCCACCAAAACTCCTCATTAATATCAAACCCTGCTCCTGACGGAACTTCAAAAAGCGCAACCATCCCCTTTTTACAAGCCATAAAAGGCGTTGTTTTATCTAATGTCCAACCACTTTCACCATCTTTCGTCGCATAAAAGTACACAGGCCCCACATTTTGATCTTCTGCTAATTCCACCAAGCCTCGATTTTCTATCTTTGTCGCTAAAATGCCGGCAATCTCGGTTGGCTCAGCAAATGTTGCGGCACTAAAACCACTTAAAATAAGCGGATAAGTTGGCTCGCCAGAATCACTTGGATCATATCGATTAACCAATGTTCCTTTAGGAAATAAAAACTCCCCATATAGATGATCATGCTCTAAAACAAAATTACAGCGCATCTGCTGATTACGAACTTGTTCATTATAACGTTCAGAATTCCCTTCATCTAATGCTTGTAATTCCCGCTTTAGCTTAATCACATCATACGAAATCACGAGTAATATCGCCGTTATAATAAAGATTATTATGGAGATCCCCGCCCGTACTTTTCGCTTAAAAAACGTTTGAAAAAAAGAATGCTTCTCTTTACGAGCGACATAAAAAATCCTCACAACAATCATCAGTGTTATGAGGATAAATAGTGGCGTAATCCACAAAAGCATCTCGGCGATATTACCACACAATATTTCTATTTCGCATAGATCAATAAGATTTCAATAGTGATCATTCCCTATATCGCATCTTCGATATAGAGATTTATCATACTCTAATCTCTTAAGGATTAAGGCTTCACCGCTCTTCCCGTACTGCGATCTAAGCAGCGGCGAGTATTAGGTTCCCAATACAATTGGTGATTATCACTTGTCTGACAAGCATAACTATCATCAATCGCCGCATCCTTTTTATCCCACTCTTTCTCCGCCCGATCATTCATCTTCTGGCGAAGCGTACGAGTATCCTTCCACTGATCCCGCTCCATCTCCGCTTGCTGACGGCTCAAAGAACTATCACCGGACTCGATGATGAGCTTTTGGGTGTCGGCTTGAGCGGAATTTATGAGAAATATTGAACTCGATGAGAAGAAAATAATTCGCATATATTTATAAAAAACATTAGGCATTAGCAATCCCTTTTTAAATAATACTTCAACTATGATTATCTGATAGATCAATCCTATACTTCTTAATGTTAATTGTTTTAACAATCCTTTCAAAAACATCATATTTATATTTGAAGAAGCTACTTATTTTTTTATCATGAGTCGACATAATTAACTGATAATCTTCAAACTCATATCGCAATAACTGCAATAAAGAAACCATATTAATTTCATCCATATTTTGTACCGGATCATCTATCATTAATGTCTTAAAATAAGATGGGAACACTTTATTCATCGTAAGCATAAATGTAATTACTATTCCTGACAACTGCCCTGAACTCATCGTATTCCATGCGTCATGATCATCTTTAGCAGATGCTACAAAACGAATATAATTTTTTGCATTACTTCTTTCATCAATAGCTGTTTCAAGAAAAACACCATTTCCCTCCAATCTTGTTTGTAAAACTTTAGCACTATAAATATAAAAAGGAATTGTAATTTTAGTTACTATATCTCTCTCATACTGTTTTATTTGAATTGTATATACCGTTTTAATATCATCTATTTTCTTTTTCAACTCATCTAATTTAACTATTTCACTTTTTAATAATTCAAGCTTATTAGTTTTCTTAAGTAGAATATCATCGTTTATTTTCAACTCTAAAAACTGCAAATATGCTAGATCTTTCTCCACATGCGAAATAGTGATCTCTTCTGAATCTACCACTAATTTAGGACTATTATCTTCATCTTTATATTGAAAGCCTAATACACCAAAAGAACTAACGATTTCATCATATTCAAGATAATGAGAAATAGTTTTTTTTGTCGAAGTTAATAATTCTTCTAATAACTCTAGTTTTTTAGGAGCCACTTCTAGTTGAGTATCGTCAGCATCTTTACTGAGTAAGATTTTCTGATACTTCACATTTGCATTCTTTAAATACTCTTTTAATGATTGCACCAATTTCCATTGTTCTGAATTTATATTCCTCTTTTTTAATACCTCAAGAGTTTTAGGTTTACGATCATAAGCAACAATATTTTTTAGGATTTCTTCATAAACAGGGTTTATTAGTTTTTCCCTTAGTTCTTTAGTTATTTGGCTTAGCTCATTAGCCTCATTACCCAATAAACCTTTAAAATACTTATACTGTTTATCATATTCACCTAGAAGAATATGTAAGGATGCTTTTTCTATGCCACAAAATGGGCAAGGTACTTCTCCTTCAAGCTGTTCTTTTAAATAATTTTGATAAGCCGCTTTTAAATTCTCTTGAGCAGATAAAATACTATGAATAATCTTTTCATGCGCTTGTAATCCTCTTTTTAGTAAAGGAATTCTAGCTATATGGTCGCTAAACTCTTCTTTTTCACCAGGAAAATATTTTAAGTATCTTTCAATTATCTGCTCATCTAAATCTGAGAGATTCTCATGATTTTTCTTTATGTCTTTAAAGAAATTTATTTTATCTTTTTCTTTTTGTACTGATTCTTGGAGTGCTTTTAAAGCTTCAATTTCAGTAATATCATCATAAATGCCGGTATAAATAAAAATTTCTAGAAGATTTTTATTTTTGATTTTGCTATCCACATCTTTATTGTAAAGATGTTTTTTATAATCTGTTAGAAATCGGCGGGTTGTTTACACTTCAGTGTTAAAATAATTTTCTAAAACTTCATAAGGCGTTAAACCATTAATACCCTTATGAGGTTTTACTGTGTTGTAATAGTTCAAAAATCGTTTTAGCTTCTTTTTCCGATCATCTGAACTGATAAACTCTTCCTGATTATGCCACATTTCCATGAGTGTTCGAATGACTCTTTCTGCTTTTCCATTCGTTTGAGGGCAAGCTGGCTTTGTAAACTTTTGATTAATCTTATGTGTTAGACACATTTCGACAAAGGCATGTTCTGATGTACCTTTATACTCACGACCATTATCCGAATAGGTGCATTCTACAGTATAGGGACACTGTTCTAACAGATCCCATCGAAGAAATTCAGCAGCACTAAACTGTGATTTATCAGGATAAATACCGGCATAAAGTTCTCTTGAAAAATCATCAATTCCTACAAATAAATACTCTCTAGTGCGATTTTTAAGATCCCCTTTTAAAAGAGGGAGCCGTTTAGTATCCACATGGACCATCTCGCCAGGATAGTTTTTGTTATAACGTTTAGCCCTCTTTTTAAGTTTCTCTTCAATAGATTTTTCAATCTTTGCAAGACGTTTAATGCCATACTTAATTGTTCTATAACGTTCATTTTTACTAGCTAATGGCACAAACAAGTTCAATCTACCTTGTTTTAGTACTTTATAGATCGTAGGTCTGCTTACCATAAAACGCTCAGCTAGATAGGTTACGGTAAATTTTTCTTGATGATGTAATCGCCAAATCTCTTCTCGATGAAACGGCGTTAATTTTGTTTTTCGATGGATATTCATAACAGTATTTTCTCCTAATACTGTAAACAACGCGATAAAATCCTACATATAATCTAACAAATGAGGAATAAGCTCCTTTACTTTATTCAAAGAATTTTTATAGTTTTGAATTATTTGCAAAGATTCTTCTTTAATCTCTAAACTTTTAATTTTAGGGATTTTATTAGAGCTTGATATCTTATCTAATTCTGTTGTATTTAAGTGTTGTAATTTTTCTAGTTCTTCTTCGAGTTTATTTTTGTCATCAGTCCTATTTTCTATCAGAGCCTTAACTGCTACTAATTGTTCTTCAACTTTGCCTAATTCTTCCAGTTGATCGGAAGTTCCAAAAAGATGACTTATTACTTCATGCCGATCTTGCTCTTTAGTTTTTAAAAAATGAGTTGTTTCTTCTTGCTGTATGTAATTAAAAATATTAAATGTCTTTTCTAAATTAGAATAATCAAAAACACGCTGAAGATAACTAGTAATATCTTCGATATCATTATTTATAAAATCCGCAATATCATCTAAACCAAAAGAAATTTTATTTCTAACTAATACATCAGGAAACTCTTTCAATAATCTCTTTTCAACACCAGTCCCTTTTTTTCTATCATTTACGGATGTTTGAGCTGGAATGCTCATGAAAATACTACATTTATGATTATCTCCATCTAAAAACTCTAAACAAATAACTGTTTCTTTATCTGAATCATTTTTTAGAGGATGTTGATTTTTATTTTTACTGTCTAACTGTGTAAACCTTTCGACTCTACCTTTAAAGCAAATTTCTATAGCATCAAATACTGTAGTTTTCCCAAAGCCATTTGGACCATCAAGTAGTAATAGATCTTTTTCTCTAAAATCAAAAAGTATTGGATCTTTGAAAGATTTAAAATTATCAAGATATAATCGCCCTAATTTATACTTGTTCATTAATATCTTCCTTTTCATCTTTTTCTAATTGTCCTTCAATATAACTTTCTAAATTAAAATCTAAAGAAAGTAGAGTATTTTTCAAATCCAAGACATTACGTTCTTTTAAAATCTTATTTATTTCCTCGCTAAGATTTTGATAATCCTTTTTTACAACATCAAAAGTTAAAAATGGAATTTTCTCATAGAGCTTTGTAACTAAGGAATAAAGAGCAGATTGTTGAATTTCATTATTTTTCAATTCATTTTTAAAATTTAAAAATGCATCTATATCTTCGATAACTTTCTTACATTTATCTTCAATAGAATCTGCTACTAGCAACTCTCTTTCTAAAGACTCAATCTCTTGTTTATTTAAAAAAACAACTTGTTTTTTAAAAAGATAAGGATCCTCTTCTATATCCATAATCATCTTTACTGTACTATCCGAAACAATCTCATAATCAGATCTTACAAAAATAATTAAAGTACTATTTCGCTCATAATGATCTGATATAAAATCACCTTCAGGAAAATTTTTCCGTGTATAAACTTGTAGTTTTCTTTGTAACTCAGAAATTGAACTATGCTCTAACGTTCCCGCGTTTTGCTCGATAAACACAAAATAGTCTTTTTGATCATTAGATATGAATAAGAGATTTTCTAAAGAATTTCCTTTTTCGCATTCAAATTTCTCTACAAAAAAAGCCAAATACTCAGGTTTAGATTTATTATCAAACTCAGCCTGCAACTTAATCAAAAAATCCTTAATTATCATTCTTATTTATCTCCTCAAGAGCATCTTGATAACGTTTTAGATATATCTCATGCTCAGTGATTGTTCCCTTTGAGTCATTTTCAACATCAGTGATTTTACGTAATTGAAATGTTTGTCCAGAAACACTCTCCTCATTTAGGGTATTAACCACAAAAAAATCACTTTCAATTAAAGAAGAATTCGGAGTGTAATGCTCTTTTTCTTTTAGTTCTATCATTTTCTCTTGAAATTCTATAATCTTTTCTCGCTCTTCACACTCATCATCAGCTGACAAATCTACAGTTGAAGGATAATATTTTTTATCATCTTTATAGATTAAAATTGATCCAGAATTTTGAGCAATAGAAACTTGTGATAAAAATGTTAAAAACACTTTATCTATATATGATTCATCAGATATACATGAGTAAAAAATATTTTCTGCCTTATTTTTTAAAAAACGATGTGGAGCTAACTCTCTAAATAAATGCCGATACCTCTTCTTATATTTAGATGATAAAAAGCATTCAACATATTCTTTTAATCTTTTATACTGTTCACAATGAATTGTTGAGTTTTGTCTTTGAGCGATATTCCATAATCTTGTTAATTTTGCTTCATAAGCAAGATAAAATCGATTTTGGCAAAAAATCTCAAAATACTCTTTATCTTGATTAACCCACTTATGCTTTAATAAACACCAAAAATTTTTGAAGTTTATAATTGGACGCTCTTCTAAATAACCATTTCCTTTATTTTCTTTATTTCTAATTAAACTATGCCGATAAAGAACATGATCATGTACTAAGCTTTGTAATGCTGAATAATACATATTTTTTTCATCATCCCTCATAGAAGAAAAATTAGCACCATGAATTTTTTCTAGCAACTTCTCTATCAATGATTGAATTTTATTTTCTAAAGCTTCATCTGTTTGCACTAACTCATAAGGATCTGTATTCTCAGTTCCAATATAAATCTGGAAAATTTCAAGCTCTTTTAATGTGGTTTTTCCTTTAAAATCTTCTTTTAGATATTCTGGCATATCCTTATAATCTGCCATATCTTCATTAGCTGGCCCAGAAACTTCTTCAGTAGTATGAAAATAGACTACTGAATTTGCAAATACTCTCGATGAAAAACCATCGAATTCTTTTAAACAAAAATAATATTCCGAAGTATCATCTATTTTTGAGTGCCAATCATCTACCAAAGCTCTATTTTCATCTAGACACTCTAGTCCCTGTAGCTCATTTAAGATATTCTCGTATGTTTTATTTTCTGTTATTTCTATATATTTTTTTAAGTCAGATTCTTGCAGAACTCTCTTAGTCCGACCTCGTATCTGAGCAAGAGCTTTAATGTGAGTTGAAAATGCATTACCTTCTTTATGCTTAACTTGATGGTGGGAAATGTATTCTTCATCTTTTAAAATAGAAAAATCCTCAATCCATTCAAACTGAATAGAATGTGAATTTAAAAAAACTTTAAAATCCTCATCAGCGATAGATTCATATCCCTCTAACTCCTTTAGTATTAATGTTAATACAACATAAATACCAACTTTCCCTTGATAATTAAATCCATTCCAAGAAGGTGTAGCATCATGCATTACACTATTACTTTGTTCTTTAGCTTCACTCATTAATCACAAATCCAAAAAAACATAAAGTGTTAGAAATCGGCGGGTTGTTTACACTTCAGTGTTAAAATAATTTTCTAAAACTTCATAAGGCGTTAAACCATTAATACCCTTATGAGGTTTTACTGTGTTGTAATAGTTCAAAAATCGTTTTAGCTTCTTTTTCCGATCATCTGAACTGATAAACTCTTCCTGATTATGCCACATTTCCATGAGTGTTCGAATGACTCTTTCTGCTTTTCCATTCGTTTGAGGGCAAGCTGGCTTTGTAAACTTTTGATTAATCTTATGTGTTAGACACATTTCGACAAAGGCATGTTCTGATGTACCTTTATACTCACGACCATTATCCGAATAGGTGCATTCTACAGTATAGGGACACTGTTCTAACAGATCCCATCGAAGAAATTCAGCAGCACTAAACTGTGATTTATCAGGATAAATACCGGCATAAAGTTCTCTTGAAAAATCATCAATTCCTACAAATAAATACTCTCTAGTGCGATTTTTAAGATCTCCTTTTAAAAGAGGGAGCCGTTTAGTATCCACATGGACCATCTCGCCAGGATAGTTTTTGTTATAACGTTTAGCCCTCTTTTTAAGTTTCTCTTCAATAGATTTTTCAATCTTTGCAAGACGTTTAATGCCATACTTAATTGTTCTATAACGTTCATTTTTACTAGCTAATGGCACAAACAAGTTCAATCTACCTTGTTTTAGTACTTTATAGATCGTAGGTCTGCTTACCATAAAACGCTCAGCTAGATAGGTTACGGTAAATTTTTCTTGATGATGTAATCGCCAAATCTCTTCTCGATGAAACGGCGTTAATTTTGTTTTTCGATGGATATTCATAACAGTATTTTCTCCTAATACTGTAAACAACGCGATAAAATCCTACACATAAAGTATATATTTTAAAATAAAAATTAGACCTATTTTAAAAATCAAAAATAAACTCTGTCTTAATATTAAAAGAAATAATGCAAACTGTATACAAATAGGTAATTTCTCAGCATCCCAAACGATTAAAGGCCGGAAAATAAGATTTACTACCTCTCATCTTCCGGCCTTTAACCATTATTACAAAAACATTTTGTTCGGGTTAAACATGTGCCAGTACTCCTCTTTTTGTAAGGGGTTCCGCGGGTTTTGATCTTTGGTGAGGGTTCCGAAATAAAAGATCTTTACCCCATGCTTTTGAAGCATCTCTAAAATGGCGGTTTTCCCTTTCTCTATGGCTTCTGATTGAAAGTCGCCCCAGATTCCCCAGACTTCATGGATCTTATTTCGAAGGATAAAACGCTCTATCTGCCGCACGTTTTTATCTGAAAGAGTTTGATCGAATTTAATCTCTTCTAAGTTTTCCCCTACTTCAGGGTAGAGGTGAAAGGCGATCCAGCCATCATTGCCGAGCTTTTTACTCGTTTGGATAATACTATTGATGATCTCATTACTATTGATCATCCCAACGAATGGGGATGGCGTTAATGAAAGCGCAACTAATGGCCTTTCACCGGCTTTACCGATTAGAAACCGAGTGCTCTTATCATGCTTGGGTAATAAAAGATCCGGCGCTTGTCCTTCTGGATATTCAACGAAATTTGTTGTCATGTTACTGTCCACTATATAACTCCTATAGTTGGTACAGCTTAGAATCATTTCTTCATCATTTTTGCTAAATCGGCAAAGGGATTAAAAGTTGCTTCAACTGGCTTACCATCGGTATTTTTTGTACCATAGTTATAGGCTTCTTCTAATCTTTGATGTTCGTTATCGTGGCAATAGAGGCATAATAACTCCCAATTGCTACCATCACTTGGGTTATTATCGTGATCATGATCTTTATGATGCACGGTTAATTCCCGAAGATTACGATGATCAAACTCACGCTGACAACGTCCACAAATCCATGGATACATTTTCAGTGCTTGTTCACGATACCCCATCTCTCGCTTGCGGCGATTTTCGTGAGTTTCGGCGATGATTTGATCTAAGCGAGATTTTGATTGTGTCATAGATATATCCTATCAATGTCAGAAACTTGCAAACATCTTCATCATACGCTGAAAATCACGCTTGATAAAAAAATTCTTCTAATGCCCTTATCAAGAGCTGATATGAGCATTTTCAGCTAGTACCAATCTGTTACTAAAACTAATGTATTCGCACTTTTAGCTTCACGTTAAGAAATGCTTAGGCAATTTTCCAGCCTTTTGCGGCTTCTCTTGCTTGCCAAAATTGTGCGTAAATTCCTTTCTGATTCACTAATTCTTCATGACTTCCCTGCTCTGCAATTTTGCCTTTATCAAGCACGAGGATTTGATCTGCCATCTGAATCGTTGATAATTGATGCGCAATCACGACTAGAGTTCTTGTTCCCCTAAGTTTTGCTAAGGTTTCAGCAATAATCGCTTGGTTCTCGGCATCTAATGCCGCTGTTGCTTCATCTACTAATAAGATTTTGGCATCTTTTAAGAGTGCTCTTGCAATCGAGATTCGTTGACGCTCCCCGCCAGAAAGCCTTGCTCCGCCTTCCCCTACTAAAGTATCTAAACCTTTCGGCAATCTTGCGATCATCTCGGTAATGCCGGCATCTTCAATCGCCTTATCAAAAGCTTCATGCGTTGCGTGAGGATTTCCCATCCAGATATTGTCACCAATAGAGCCTTGAAATAGGAAGCTACTTTGGAAGATCTGACTAACATGCGCCGCAAGATCTACCTCATTCATATCCCGAACATCCACATCGCCAATTCTTACAGCACCTTTTGTCACATCAAAGAAGCGAGCAATTAAGCGTATTAAGGTTGTTTTACCAGATCCAGAGGAACCTACAATTGCCACCATTGAGCCATCTTGAATCGTTAAATTAAGACCAGATAATACTTCCGGCATTTCTCCTGCTTTACCGTAAGAAAAGGAGAGATTATCTAACTCAATGGATCCATCTTTAGGATGATCTGAGACTTTAGGCATGGGTAATGGTTTTTCTGCAAAAATTTCCCCCACAGATTTTAAATGACCATTGGCGCTACGTAAGGCTTCACCATAGTTTGCAACATCTTGCAAAGGGTCGATAAAGCGATTAATCAAGATTAACGCCACCACAACAGCAATGGTCTCTTCCACAGAAACGCCTAGTTGCAATAAATCACTTAGCCATAAAACAGCAACACCAAATAGTAAGGCAAAAAGCGTCTGCACTACCCAGCTCCCTAAAATAATGGAGAGCGTTGTCACAATAATAAGCTTAGTTGCTGATTGCTTTTGCGTATCTATGGCAGATTCTAAAAAGCGAGAACTACTACCATCACGACTAAAAGCACGAAGGACAGATTGTGCCTGGGCAAACTCGACAATTCTTTCACTCGTTTTAGCGGTGCTTTCGTTAAACTCACGATCAGCCTTCTCGCCTAAACGTGCAGCTAGTAGCAATATGCCGGCAATAATCGGTATACCAACTAAAGCGATTAAACCTAACATGGGATGCAAGGTAAAAAGCGCGATAATTAAAACTAAAGGCGCCACAGAACCACTAATGATCGGCGTAAAAAGATGTGCCGGCAATTGCGCCACTTCCATAATTCCTTTAGAGATGACATGACTTAAACGTGCATTGTTATCTGGCGTAAACCAACCAATAGGGAGCGTTGCTACATGATCCCCAATTCGATGACGAGCATTACGAAGAATCCCTTCCCCCATACGAATGCCGGCTTCATCAGTTATTTGTCGTAACTTAAGAGATAAAAACATCCCCACTAATAAGGGAATAAACCAAAATACGGCATTTTTGATATTTCCTTGCAGTAAATAACTCACAACCGGAATAAAAAAGGTGATCGTTAATCCACTTAAAATGCCGTAAAACACGACCTTACGTAAGTATTTTGTCCATAAAGGAGATTCTTCTCCTAAGAGCAATTTAAAGTTTTTAATCATTTGCTGACTCCTTATCATTTAAGGATGCGGTTGATTCTGATAAATCTTGAAAGCCGCCCAATTGCCACAAAGCTGCATAACGACCACTGCTTGCTAATAATTCTTCATGCTTGCCAGACTCAATAATTTCGCCCTCTTCTAACACCACAATATTATCGGCATTCATGATCGTATCTAAACGATGGGCTATCACAAGTAAGGTTCTCCCCTTAGCAAATCTCGATAATGCTTCTTGGATAATCGCTTCGCTCTCGGCATCAACAGAGGCGGTAGCTTCATCTAATACTAAAATCGGCGGATTAAGAAGCGTTGCTCTTGCGATACTCACACGCTGCTCTTCACCACCAGAAAGCTGCGCATCTTCCCCAATAACAGAATCATATCCTCTTGGAAGTGTCATAACTCTTTCATGAATATTGGCAGCTTTTGCGGCATTTTCGATCTCTTCTTGTGTGGCATCTTTTTTACCTAAGGCAATATTCTCTTTGATAGACGCATGGACTAATCGCACTTCTTGTAAAACAAAGCCAACACGCTGATAGAGCTCGTGAGAGGGATAGTTTTTAAGATCAATCCCGCCTAAGGTAATATTGCCACTATCGGGATCAAAAAATCTTAAAGCAAGTCTTGCTAAGGTGGATTTACCGGCACCAGATGCGCCAACAACTGCCGTAACACTGCCTTCAGGTAATGTTAGGCTCACGTTATTTAAAATTTTATTGCCGGCATTGTAACCATAACTGACCCGATTAAAGCTGAGCTCCGAGTTTTCAGGTTGAGAAGCTAATGTTTCAGGTTGGGTTAATAACGGCGTTGTCATTAAGCTATGCAAGCGCTCCGCTGAACCTGTGGCATTACGTAAACCATGGGTGATAAAAGTAATCATTAAAATAGGCGCACAAATGCCGGGAGCTACTAGAACAAAAGGCACCACATCAAATGGCACAATCCAACCTAATTCAATAAAGAGAATCCCGCAGGCTAGAATAAATCCTAAAACTGTTAAAGGACTCACAATCGAGTTTGCTGTGGCAACCCCTTTTGAGACGGCACTTGTGAGCTTTAAGAAAGCTAAGGCAAAATCATCAACGGCATTACGAAACCCTCGATGTACTTCACCTGAACCAAAAGTTTTAACAACCGGAATCCCGCCAACAAACTCTACTACCGCATTATCAATTTTGGACATGCCCACAAAGAAATCATCCATAAACTCGCCACCTGCTTTAAAGGCTTTACCATAAAGCATGAAGAAAGCAATAAAGGGGATAAAGGTGACTAGCGCGAGCTTCCAATTCATCATAAAAAGATAGATCGCTGAAATCACAATCACACCAAAAGCTCGGGCAATGGTTGTAAAAAAGTGCGCCGTTAAATCATGAAGCATCCCCACATCATCTTGCATTGCCCTTTTTACATCCCCTGATGCCCGATTAGTAAACCATCCTAGCGGCACAAGTGATAAACGCTTAATCGTTGATAAGCGAAGATGATGCGTTAAATTATTATCCGCCGCATGAATATAATACTCAGCAAATGTATTTAAAATTAAACCGATAAAGAGTGATAAAACACTCCCAATGAACACGGGCCAAACATGCTCACTACTAATCTTTCCTAACGCGGCCTCTGCGATATAGACAATGCCGCCAAGAGGAATAAACATTAAGATCGTGCCAAGCATCGCCAGCATTGAAGCGAGAATCAATTGCCCTTTAATAGGTTTAAGTACCCGCTTTAAGGCGCTTTCTGGCTTTGGTTCTTTAAGATTTTTCGTCCTTAATGATTCACTATTACTCATACTCATAAAACCCTCCGCTAGGGATATGGAAAGGGACTTGGACTTCCATTGCGCGGCGCTCTGTAATAAATCTTTTGGGTGAAACACCCACAATCTTACGGAACATCGTGATAAAACTACTGGTACTCTCGTACCCTAAATTCTCGGTAATCTCTTGCAATGAGCGATCTTCGGCAAGCATAAATACCGCATGAACCACATGTAATTGCCGGCGCCATTGATTAACGCTTAATCCTGTCTCTTCAGAGAAAAGGCGCGACATATTACGCTCGCTCATATTGACGGATCTTGCCCACTCTTTTAACGAACAACGTTTAGCAGGCTCTTTGATAATCTGCGCTGTGAGTTTTTTCAAACGAGGATCTGTTGGCAATGGCAAATTGAGTTGCCCTAAGGGAGCCTCTTGTAACTCATCTAAAAAGACTTGAATCAAACGCCCTTCGCTGCCCATTTCATCATACTCTTCTGGAAAGGAAGCAATCTTTTGCAAGATCTCTCTAAGCAGTGGCGAGATACTCATTGTGCAACAATCTTTAGGAAGGTTCTCGCAGTGGTTAGGATCAATAAATAACACCACTCCTTTGGAGTTTTCACTAATCACAGAGCGATGCTCAGTCCCTGGTGGAATCCACACCGCGCCTTGAAACGGTACGTTCCAAATCCCATCTTTGGCCTCCAAACTTACCACGCCTTTTTCAACAAAAATCAGCTGTCCTTTTTCATGGGAATGATAATTAATTTCCCAATTTTCACTAATCAATCCAACGCCCATCACAAAGACCTTACGATCGATCTGATCTGGATAATCTGGCGAGATATTAAAATGATTGATAAACATATCTAAGTTCCACTTTTATGATTTAAGAGCTTTTCTGCTCGCCGATAAGCCTCTTCCATTGAAGGAACAA
This sequence comes from Ignatzschineria rhizosphaerae, assembly GCF_022655595.1. Taxonomy (NCBI): domain Bacteria; kingdom Pseudomonadati; phylum Pseudomonadota; class Gammaproteobacteria; order Cardiobacteriales; family Ignatzschineriaceae; genus Ignatzschineria; species Ignatzschineria rhizosphaerae. Next base: position 131,291 of record NZ_CP093379.1, on the reverse strand, counting down.
CCATCAGCGGATAGCCCCAAAATTTTTCAAAAATTACCGAAAACTCTTCCATTTCTAAAACTTTTTTAGCGTCTGATTCCACGTAATAATGCATCTTGATCCATTTTTGGATCTCTTGACGATGGGCTTTTGCCCAAATCCCCGCTTCATGACGATCAACCCGGCTCTGCGCTTCATCTTCTTCAGATCGCTCACCGGCACCAATAATGACAAAAGGGACTTTTTTGGCGAAAAGTTCGTTTAAACTTTGCAGGATTTCTCTAAAATCAGTGTTATAAGGGACGCTGTAATCCATTTTGACAATGGGAAACTCGGTCGTATCAATTTGCATGTCATTCTCCAAAAACAACTCACGGATGAGAATGATTATTATATACGATTAACTCCCACAATGTTTTGATATACAGACAAAGAATTTCGCATTCAAGCCAAAATAGCGGTGAATTATATTAATAAGTTTGGCAAATCAGCCAAAAAAGCACTTAATTCAGGGAGAAAAATCAACAATCAACGACCTAACAGCTATTCAATAGCTAATAAATAGCTATTTATCAGCTTATTTTTATGATAAACCTTTAATAACCCCCTATTTATTTGGTTATAGTGAAATAGGTTTAAAAGCACGGAACTAGAATACCGGCGCATCCGATATAAGAAGCGCAAGAATCATTCTATCCGGCATTGCGCAAACTGATTTGGCTTACACGCTGTATTGTTTTATTTTTAAGATAGATTTTCTTAAGCCGAATTAGCTATCACACCAGAGCACAAAACAACCTCAACTCATTGACTACAAAATAAATTTTTAGAATAAAACTCACCTCATTCCTATTATAGCTATTACACATTAAATTCCGATACGAACCAAAAAGGCTTAAAACTGCTGGCACGTAATTTCAAAAAACATGCCAGTATTCGACCCAGCTGCTCATCAACCTATTTTAGGAGGATGACTAACTAATAAATTTCGACTTCTGATTTTATTTGAAAATCACTATATGGAAATATCTAAAATACGAGTAGATCACCAAAGCTGGCTGGAATGAATAACTCGCTCTTTTCAACAGACAATAAAAAAGGAGAACATTTTCGTTCCCCTTTTCGGTGTAACTATAGAAATCTCTTTCACTAATTACAATACCATTCCTGCTTTTTCAACTTGTCTCTTAAGCTGCTCTGTATTTGCTTTTAAACCATCAATCTCTTTTTCAATGGCCTCAATCGCGGCTTGTAATTTCCCTGAGCCAAAGGAGACGGCGACTGTTGATGTCGATGTTTTGTCATACCACTCATTCACATCGCGATAAAACTTTTGGGTAGCTCTTAAAATCTCAGGCGGTGTTGAGAGCGTAATAGGAGAATATTTCATATTCTCTAATACTAAGGTACTGAGATTTAAGGGGGCTTTTTTCGCTGAAGGATCACCACCTTTAATAGACTCGATATAACTTTTTACCACTAAAACATTATCTTCAAGCTCATACTGCAATGATTTTTGGAGATAATAACTCTCTTTCACCGCAATATTATTTTCAAACTCTACCGCTAATTTATACCCTTGATTTGCGGCTAAGAAAACCCCGACAATCGTGGCAATAATGACAAAAACTTGGCTTAGCCAGTAACTGGCTTTTTTAATCTCTGAATCTTTTAAACTACTCATAAAACCCTTCTACCTTTATCAAAAAAAATAATAACTACCATTAAAATAATGGCAATATAATACATAATAATTTCAAAAGGTTATATACTTTTATTTTTATTTGATGATGTTCAGACTAATCAATAACTCTTACTTCAAATTGAATTTGATCACTATTGCCTTGCTCATCTAAGACGCTAAGTCTGTGAATGCCGGCATGAATAAGATTCATATCAAGCTCTGGGGCAGATAGTAATCGTCCATCTAGGTACCATCTGAAAGGGCGCTTGCCTTGCGCATTGAGATGAATTTTATAATCACTTTTAAAGATGATGCTCTCATCGGCAAGTGTTTGAATTTTTACACCATAAATTGCCGGCAATCGCATGATTGATGATGCTTGATCACTACTAACATTTGCGAAATCTTCGATATTTTGTGCTCGATCTCGTCGACTCATATAATTAAAATAAGTTTGCCGATCAATATTAATAGGCTCTTGCCCTCTTTGATTTAAAAAATCATCAGCAAGAAGCTTGGGCCAACCATCATGAGGAGATTCCCCTTTTGCATCATAAAGTGTTCTAGGCACTTTGCCGGCGATGGTATCGATCTCAAACTCTTGGGCACATTCTGCCATTGATATTTGAGATTTCCTACGACCTGAAGGCCAGCAGATCGTTTCTGAAATCACTCGGTAAGGTTTCTTAAAATTCATTTGGTCATTGGGTAAAAAGGAGAAGATATCAAATAGCATCGGCGCAGCAATATCGCCGGCAAGTATGCCAATATTCGGCACCGCATCCGGCCTTCCAACCCAAACACCAACGGTCCAATCCGGGCTTACCCCAAATGCCCAACCATCTCTGTAGCCATAACTGGTCCCTGTTTTCCAAGCGATTTTACGGGTATTTAATCTTTTAGGAGGACTTACGCCTCTTAAAATTTTTGTAATAATCCAACTCGCTTCCGGCGATAATAGGGCTTTACCTTGATTCTCTGCCAAGAAGGTTTCCGGCAATGCCGGAGCGTTAGGCTCATTTACAGTTTGATCATTATCATGATCTTGTAAAAAGTCTGTTTCACTCTCTAAGGACTCTTCTCGCACCAATCGTAAGGGCGCTACGACACCATTAGAACCTAAGCTTGCAAAGAGCTTCATCTGCTCTTCTAATGTCGTTCCCACACCGCCTAATATCAGACTTAAAGTTGGCGATTCCAGATAGAGACCAATGCCGGCATCTCGCAGGGTTTTCATAAAATAATAGGGGGTTAAATGCTGAAAAACCTGAACAACAGGAACATTCAATGATTGCTGTAAAGCTCGATACATCGGCACGCGCCCCCGAAACTTTTTATCAAAATTTTGAGGCTCATACCCATCGAAAGAGCGTGGCACATCTGTTAATAGACTCGCTTCATGAATAATGCCGTAATCAAGGGCTAAGCCAAAGGCAAAGGGTTTTAGTGTCGATCCTGGCGAGCGAATCGCTGTCACCATATCGACAAATCCCGCCCGGTTTTTATCAAAAAGATCCACAGAGCCAATGTAACTTATAACTTCTTTTGTGTGATTATCAACAACAACGATTGCCGCAGAAACATTTGCCGGAAACCGTTTACTTGAATCCAGTAAAAATCGCTCTAAATGCCGTTGCAATTCATAATCAATGGTACTTTGAATAAGATGTTTTTCTGGATATTCTCGGCGTAATCGCTCTGCTAGAAGTGGCGCATAGAAGGGGGTTTCTCCCGACAAATAATTTACCGGATCTTGACTTGCCATCTCCCAAGATTCCTTCGTAATCTCGCCAAAATCATAAAGCCGCTGTAATACTTTATCCCGTGCTTGCCTTGCGATATCAATATTTCGATCAGGCCGATAAATAGAAGGTCTTTGTGGTAATGCGACTAGTAGAGCGCTTTCTGATAAGGTTAATTCACTCGCTTTTTTAGAAAAATAGCGCTGACTTGCCGCACTTACCCCTTCAATATTTCCCCCCATCGGGGCAAGATTAATATAGAGCGTTAAAATCTCTTCTTTAGAATAATGCAACTCCAGCTGTAACGCTCTAAAGGCTTGCTCAGCCTTTCCTCTTAAAGTGCGATCATGAGGATAAAGAAGCCTTGCTACTTGCATTGTTAAAGTAGAGCTACCTGAGATAACCCGCTGATGCCAAGCCCATTGCCATAGTGCCCTAATTGTTGAGAAAGGATTAATGCCAAAATGCTGATAATAATATCGATCCTCATATTGAATGAGCGCCTTTAAATAATCAGGCGAAACCTCATTTAACTGCGTCCAGTGTCTATATACGCCATTCTCATCGGCAAATTGACGCAAAATCTCTCCATTTTTGGCAACCACCGTTGTCGAAACTTCAATTTTAGGAACCTGTAACGGATAGAGGAGATTCAAGGTAAAAAAACTCCCTCCTAACAATAGAACAAAAGTAGCGCTCGCAATCGATAATCGCCAAATTATTTGTCTCTTTTTGGGGGCTTTTTTAGCCATTATTGAGTCATTCCTCTTTAGACTTAGACCATCAATATCTTTTATTTTTAAATACTTATCCTATTTTATACTTAAAATCGTAATGGCACTCTCTCGATAATTTTTCAGATAATCCAATCATGATATCTATCAATATCAATCTTTGCCTATTTTAGCGCAAATAAAGATGAGGATTCTGACAGATTTTAATTAATTTTGGCATAATGGCTTGATAATTCATCATCAAATCGGGAGATCACTTGATGGGCACTTTCATAAAAAATCATTTTCGATATCAATTATCTATGAAGTTATGGATATTAATATCTCTATTTATTATCCAATTTTCACTACTCACGATAGCAAGTGCACAAGTTAGCTCCATTAATGCGGCTAAAATTGATAATCAAGAGACCATCTCAGTCTTTTTCAATACGCCTCAAACCTTCTCTCAAGAGCAGTTACAAAATCAGTTTAAGGTAACGACCTATAATTATGAGGATTATGAATATAATGCAGATACTCAAGGGAAATGGCATTTGAGTAAAGATGGTTATCGCCTCTCTTACTATCCTGTCAAAGAAGGGAGCTACCGCGTTGAAACGGATAACTTCTATCACCGTTATGATGCTTCTGTGAAATCCCGTTATATCTATCTTGGAACACCTAGCGAGATGGTCAAAATTATTGGCCGCGGCCCTGTTTTACCGATACAAAACTCCACAATCCCTGTAGAAATTCTCGGCACTAGTGAAATTGATGTGGAATATTACGCTATTGAGAATCTCCCTTATCTCTTAGAAGATTTCTACATCGCCACAGATCTTGATAGCTGGAGTGTCTCTCGCCTTGTTAAAAATATGACACCTGCAGGAATCTTCCGTTATATAACACCGCAAGGCACTAAAGTGGAAGAGAAGAGTATCCACGCAATCCCCCTTGATAAAAATATTAAAGCCGGTGCTTATCTTGTCACCGTCAATCCTGCAGGAGAGATTTATAAAAATATTGATTCTCGAATTGTTTTTATCTCCGACATTGGGCTTCAAGCTAGACTTTACCCTAAAAGCACACTAATTATTGGCAATCAATTTAGTAATAACGCGCCATTAAATGGAGATGCCACACTTGAGATCTGGCGTAATAAGGATCGTAAAGTTGAGAAATCCACAACACTTTGTACCTTTAAAGATGGGCTTTGTGAAATCCCGCAGCGTCTTAAAACAAGCGACATCGTCGTCGTCAAGCAAAAGGGAGATATCTCTATTTTACCGCTTAAAGAGATTGCCTTAGATCTTAATGAATATGCGATTGCCGGCGAGTTAAGCTCTAAAGATGTTGCTTATATCTATTCTAATCGCACGCTCTATCGCCCTGGGGAAACCATTACCCTCAATACTCTTCTTCGTGACTTTGATGGGCAATTACTCCCAGAGCAGCCCCTTACTTTAACGCTGATTAATCCCCAAGGAAAAGCGTACAGCAATTATCGCCTAGATCTTAGTAAAGAGGGCTTTTACCAAACAGAGATCAAAATGCCGGTCGATGCTAAAACAGGTGTTTGGAAAGTAGAAGCCCGCACCGATGCAACGAGTGAGCTTCCCCTTGGAAGCCTTAAACTCTATATTGAAGAATTTATGCCTGAGCGGATGGAACTGATTGTCACAGCTGAAGACCGTCCTTATCACTATGATGAAAACCTTGATGTCACCATCTATAGCCGTTATCTCTTTGGCGCACCGGCGGCATTTAATCGATATAATGTTCAAAATGAATTTAAGATCAATCGCACCCCCTTCAAAGGACACAAAGATTGGTTTACCGGCATTCTCAAATTCCCAACAAATCAATTTGATGCAACGGCAAATATAGAGGGCACTTTAGATGAAAAAGGAGAGACAAAAACCGCATTACAGCTCTCTTTTGCCACTGAGGATTATTCAAAACCCTCTGCTGTTTTACAAGTTGATGCAGCCGTTAATATTCTTGATGGCTCGGTTCTAGGTATTACAAGATCAATTCGCCATGATTTTTGGCCAGAAAAAACCATGCCAGTCATTCGCCCACTTTTTGAGGCACAAGAGATTGGCTATGGTAGCGATGCTAAATTTGAGCTCTTTAGCGCAACAGCGGAAGGTGAGCTTAAACCAAGCAAATTCCTTCTCTCTTTAAAATATCAAGACCCTTATTGTACTTGGGTTTATAGCAATAGCCGTGGTTGGGATTGTCATAGCAGTGATGATTATCAAATCAGAGAGCAAAAAGTGATTGAAGGGCAAGGAATTATTAAGTATGACTTCTCGCCAAATAGCTGGGGAAATTATATTTTAGAAATAAAAGATTTAAATACCAATATCACTTCGGAGTTTTCATTCTCTGGCACATGGAGCGCGTCAAACTCAGGTCAACTCGCTGCGGCAAAACCGCTTCACTTAAATCTCTCAACCCAAAAGCCAAGCTTTATACCAGGGGAAGAGATTGAGCTTACTATTAATGCGCCTTTAAGTGGGAACTTAACGCTATTAGTTGAAGGAACAGAGATGCTCTATGAGCAAAATCTCAATATTGAAAAGGGAGAAACAACACTTCGTATTCCTTTTGATAAAGCATGGAATCGCCACGATCTTTATCTCTCTGGAATGTTAATTTCTCACAATAGCGCAAATGAAACCGTAAGGTCGCTTGGGATTATTCCGCTCAAAGTAGATACCACAACTCGCCGATTAACACCGGAGCTCTCTTTTGATCCCGTGGTGAAACCCGATCAACCCGTTACTATTGAAATTAAGCTTGATGAGCAGCAACTTAAAGCCTTAAAAAATGCCGGCAATGAAGCGCTATATGCCACGGTTTCTATTACTGATCGCGGCATTTTAAATATGATTCCTGAAAAACCGGTATCAATCTTTGATGCCTTCTTTAAACAGCGCCGTTATAGTGCAGAGATTATCGATTACTATAGCCGACTTTTTAAACAAGGACTGGGGACGCTTCTTAACCCTCAATTTGGAGGTGATGCGGCAATGGATGATAGTGACGATGCGGGATTACCAAATCTTACCGAAATGAAGACGGTTTCTCTCACTTCCGAGCTAATCTCTTTAGAAGATGGCAAAGCTCAAGTGACTTTTGATCTTCCGGACTTTAATGGAGAAGCAGAAGTAATGGTGAAGCTCTTTAATGGGAGCCAGGTTGGGGAAACAACCGATACTTTAATCATCAGAGCCCCAATTGTTGCCGATCTTATCTCTCCTCGGTTTATGCGAGTAGGCGATCAGAGCTTTGTTGCTTTGACGCTCGTGAATATGAGTGGAGAAGATGATCAAGTCACTATTGATGTTTCCAGTAATCAATTTATCGTTGATTTTAAAGAGCGTATTACGCTTAAAAAAGAGGAGAAACAGAACTTCCTCATTCCGATTAAGCTTGAAGAATTCACGCCCTTTGCAGAAGTCTCTTTAAATATTGACTCCAAAAGCTTTACCGCCACTAGAAATTATCAAATAGGAACGGTTCATAAAACAGAAGAGACCGCCCTATATGATCGAACCAAGATTAATCAAGATACTTTATGGCAACGTAAGCCTGAGATTGCGGGACAATTTAGTAAAGGCTACCAAGAAACATTAACCTTTTCACGCTACCCGCAGATCAATGTGCTCTCTTACACTAATGGATTATTCCAGTATCCTTACGGATGCACCGAGCAGATTACAAGTAAAGCATTCCCTTGGCTCTTTAAAAACAATGCCATTTTAGATCGTGAGAAAGAGCGAGCCTACCAGCAAGCACTCCTTCGCAACCCTAAAAATACCGCAGAAACATTTGATGAGTGGGAAAGTGAGATGATGAAAAGCACGATTAGTCGTCTTTTAGATCGTCAACGTATGGATGGTGGTTTTTCACTCTGGACAGATGGTCCAAGCTACTTCCCGACAACAGTGTATATTACAGATTTTCTCACTAGCGCAAAAACACACTATCCTGAATTAGTACCACAAGCCGCCTTAGAAGAGGCTTTTAAATATATAAAGCAACAACTCAATCGCAGCCAAGAGACTTATAACCAATATGGAACGGATGTCAAGCGAGACTATCAACGTGTCTTAACCCGTAGTAATCTTGCCAATGTCACCTATGGAGCTTGGATTTTAGCGAAAGAAGGTAAAATATTTAATGCGGATATCTTATTCCTACAAAATCTTCAGGCAAGATTATCCCCTCTTTCAGCTGCGTATCTTGGCGCTTCCTTTATGATTTTAGGAAGTGAGCAAACAGGTAACCGCCACCTTAATACCGCTTGGAATAAGATGAACCAACGTGATCAAGAATACGGCTATTATCAATCAAGAGTTTCGGAGATTGCACTAATCTTAACACTCTTTAATGAGCTATCTGCACGTGGGTTTGATATGAACACAACGCTTCAGGAATCAATACTTTCGATGCTAGATACTTATCTAAATGAGCGTAAATACTTTAGTACCCAAGATCGTTACGCACTCATTAAGCTCGGGATTGATATGCCCAAAGATGATCGCCCTATTGAACTAATTATCAATGGTGAAACACAATCCTTCCCGGCAAATACGCCAATCCCTGCAAATAGCATTGCCTCAATTGCTTCAGACGCAACACTATTTATGGAGTACCAAATTGAAGGCCATCCAAAACGCCCTGTTCAATCAACAAGCTTTAAGATGGAGTTTAAAAAATCGCTCAACAATCTTGTCGGCAAAACATTTAAAGTCGGCGATAGGATTACGGTACGCTTAGAGGTTGCCCCTTATGTCAATATGCCTAGCGGCTTAATTGTCGATTATATTCCAGGCGGTTTTAACCTTATAAACCCTAATCTTATAACAGATGATGTAGAGACCTTTTATGAGGAATTAGGTATTAAGTTTGATCAACGTAATCGTATTGAACACGAAGAATTTAGATTCGATCGTTACGTCGTCTCACTTCCGATGGATAACAGAAAAAAGCAAGAGTTTGTCTATATTATTGAAGCTGCAGTTCCTGGTGAATATGAAGTTCCTGTAACGATTATCGAAGATATGTATCGCCCTGAGCTTAAAAACATTATGGTAAAACAAGGCACTATTACCATTGAGGAATAGATAAAACAGATTTTAAAGATCTATAAAAATCATACTAAAAGCATAGCCTTGAAATCTTCATCGCTATGCTTTTTTATTTTTGGGGATGTCCCCTTTATCGGTAAAAAACAAACTTCACCCAGCTCTATTGAAAAAAATTAATATCCTTAACTTTATAATCAAATCGGTTTAAAAGCATTTAATCGTATTTCAGTCACAAATAGTCGCTGAATAAACATAATTTCAAGCCTCGAGAGTTTTTTTAAAGTAAACCAGCCGTAATAAATTATCAAATTAATGATATCAATAGTGTTTAAACCATCAGTAAAACAACTCTTTACCTGATTTATACAAAATACTTCATAAAAGCCTCTACACTAGCCTTAAACACTTTAAGTACAAATTTTTAAATTTTATTCCACAGAAATCTACCTAAAACGAAAAGGAGCATTCTTTGACGGCACATAATCCCCTATCTTTACGATCATTTTTATTACGTTATGGCTACCGTGCCATTGTGTTTATCCTGTTAATGCTCATCATTATGATTCCGGATACTTTTCTTCTACTATTTCCCCAACTACATGATATCTTGATAGCCCTTATTCAAAGTGCTCTTTTCTTCTTGATCCTCCATTACATTTATCGTTTTTATAATAAACAATTAGTTGCAAACAACCCCTCCAATTATGGTAAGAAAAAAATAAGTGGAAGACTCATTGGTTTTAGCATTTTAATTTTTCTATCCCTTCAAGGGGTCAATATTGTTTTTATAGATCTTATTGCAATAGACCTTCCTGAAAATCAATTCATCATCGAAGAGCTTTTTATTTATTTCCCCATTGCGATGACTCTTTCCACCGTTATTGCCATGCCAATCGCTGAGGAACTACTCTTTAGAGGAATCTTCTTTAACTATTTCTTCACTAAAAACACCCCTCTTTTTAAAGCGCTCGCCATCATTTCAAGTTCAATACTCTTTGGCCTCATTCATGAACCTGCATTCTCTCCTCCCCTCATTTTATATACGACTATTGGAGTTTTATTAGCTCTAACTTATGTCTATACGAAAAATATTTTCTATCCAATTTCTATTCATATTTGCTATAACGCAATTGCTGTCATCTCTATTTTTTCTGCCTAACAAAACAGTTTTTATATCAAACTTTAAATAAGAAAATATTAAAAAACGCTGCACCGAGATCTGAAAACAATCATAATACTTGACAAAAATGCGCTGTAATCGTGCATAATCAAGCGAAACATTATGGTAAAACAAAGCACTATTACCATTGAGAAATAGATAAAACAGATTTTAAACATCCATAAAAATCATACTAACTTCATCTGTAATGCGACCTCCCGATATTTTAAATCCTTCAAAAGATCCTTTTTTAAAAAACTCAGCAATATTGCATAACTTTTTGATTTAAAAGCATGCTTATTCCCAAATCATTGCTATGATCTTTACTACCTTCGCTATTGATAAGATGATGATGCAAACCGTAAACTCTTCACTCCTTACAAAACTCTTTAACTTTTTCCGGCAATATACGTTAAAAATTATCGCGTTTTCCCTATTTTTACTGCTGATATTAATTCCTAATTTTTCTATATCACTCTTATATCGTCTTGGTGACCTACAACTTGCAAGTCTGCAATCTGGCCTTTACCTCATCATTATCTGCTTTATCTATGTCCAATATAAAAAAGCATTAATTCGTAATTACCGTTTAGAATACGACCGACAGAAAATCAACGGCAAAATCGTGCTCTTTTTACTAATTGTCGGGTTCTTATTTTATCTTATCGATGCCGTATTTAAAGATATTCTTCAGCTTGAAACGCCAGAGAACCAGGTAATTTTGGAGACTGCCGTTAGCTATTTTCCTTTAACGATGAGCATTGCAATTGTTTTAGGAATGCCGATTATTGAAGAGTTGATCTTTCGAGGCATTTTTTTCAACTACTTTTTTACAAAAGATACGCTTTCTCAAAAAGCCATCGGTGTGATAGTTAACGCACTCCTATTTGGCTTCGCTCATGAGCTAGCCCTTACCCTAAATTTATTACCTTATGTGTTAGAAATCGGCGGGTTGTTTACACTTCAGTGTTAAAATAATTTTCTAAAACTTCATAAGGCGTTAAACCATTAATACCCTTATGAGGTTTTACTGTGTTGTAATAGTTCAAAAATCGTTTTAGCTTCTTTTTCCGATCATCTGAACTGATAAACTCCTCCTGATTATGCCACATTTCCATGAGTGTTCGAATGACTCTTTCTGCTTTTCCATTCGTTTGAGGGCAAGCTGGCTTTGTAAACTTTTGATTAATCTTATGTGTTAGACACATTTCGACAAAGGCATGTTCTGATGTACCTTTATACTCACGACCATTATCCGAATAGGTGCATTCTACAGTATAGGGACACTGTTCTAACAGATCCCATCGAAGAAATTCAGCAGCACTAAACTGTGATTTATCAGGATAAATACCGGCATAAAGTTCTCTTGAAAAATCATCAATTCCTACAAATAAATACTCTCTAGTGCGATTTTTAAGATCCCCTTTTAAAAGAGGGAGCCGTTTAGTATCCACATGGACCATCTCGCCAGGATAGTTTTTGTTATAACGTTTAGCCCTCTTTTTAAGTTTCTCTTCAATAGATTTTTCAATCTTTGCAAGACGTTTAATGCCATACTTAATTGTTCTATAACGTTCATTTTTACTAGCTAATGGCACAAACAAGTTCAATCTACCTTGTTTTAGTACTTTATAGATCGTAGGTCTGCTTACCATAAAACGCTCAGCTAGATAGGTTACGGTAAATTTTTCTTGATGATGTAATCGCCAAATCTCTTCTCGATGAAACGGCGTTAATTTTGTTTTTCGATGGATATTCATAACAGTATTTTCTCCTAATACTGTAAACAACGCGATAAAATCCTACACCTTATGCTTTAATCGGCGCTTTATTGGCAATCACCTATCTTTATACTAAAAATATCTATTATTGTATCTTGATTCATATTACCAATAATGCGATTGCCATTTGGTTTATACTGCATAGTTAACTCTTAAAATAAAACCTTTTAAAACAAATAACACCTTAAAAAAAAGCTGCGATAACCCATTTATCACCCAAAAAACAGCAATGATAGTTCACACAAATGCGTTATAATCGTGCATAATCAAGCTATCGAATAGAAAAATTCTAGGAATTATTATGACATCATTTCAGACCTACCTCGTTGGCGGTGCTGTGCGAGATAAGTTACTGAAACATCCTTACCATGAACATGATTGGGTTGTTGTAGGGGCAACGCCGGAAATTCTCACACAAAAAGGCTTCCTTTTAGTGGGTAAAGATTTTCCTGTATTTCTCCACCCTGAAACAAAAGAAGAGTATGCCCTTGCTCGCTCTGAGCGAAAAGTAGCAAAAGGCTATCAAGGTTTTGAGGTTTGCGCTGATCCCTCCATTACTTTAGAAGAAGATCTACTTCGCCGAGATCTTACAATCAATGCCATTGCCGAGGATATCCATGGTAATCTTATAGACCCTTATGGTGGCGCAAAAGATATTGAAAATCGTATTTTACGCCATGTTAGCGATGCTTTTATTGAAGATCCGGTTCGTGTTTTACGTTTAGCGCGATTTTATGCGCGTTATTATCAATATGGGTTTACCATTGCACCAGAAACAAAATCCCTCATCAAAACAATGATCCAATCTGGTGAGTTAGAAGCATTAACCCCCGAGCGAGTCTTTCAAGAACTCAATAAAGCGTTGGGAGAAGCCTCTCCCCAAGCATTTTTTAATGCACTTCGAGAAGTAGGCGCCCTCGAAATCCTCTTTCCAGAAGTTGAAGCGCTCTTTGGCGTGCCGCAAACAGCAAAGTACCATCCGGAAATTGATTCAGGCGTTCACACACTCATGGCGCTGGAAGCGGCTGCATCAATTACCAATGATCTACCCACTCGTTTTTCGGTTTTATGTCACGATTTTGGCAAAGCAATCACGCCTCAAGATGAGTGGCCAAGCCATAAACTCCATGAAATTCGGGGTGTGCCTCTAGTAGCTGACTTTTGTGATCGACTTAAAGTACCGAAAGAGTACCGAGATATCGCTTTAAAAGTGACTGAGTATCATCTCATCATGCATCAAGCCTTTATTCTTCGTCCTAAAACAATCCTTAAACTGCTTAAAAAGCTCGATGCCCTACGTAAACCGCAAAATCTCACCCGTTTTGTAGATGCATGTATGGCAGATGCTCGTGGTCGACTACATTTTATGGATCGAAAATACCCACAACGGGAATATCTCTTAGCCATGAGAGAGGCTATTGCAAAAATAAATTTACAGCCCATCATCCAAGGTATTGAAAAAGATCAGATTCCTGCCACAATTGAACGGGCCCAAACTAAAGCGATCTTTAATGCGATTAAAGATTACACAAATATTTGACGATCTAAAGTTAATGTCCTATCATACATTTCTTTCTTGGAAAGCAAGAATCAAAATTTCGGGGCATAGCGCAGTCTGGTAGCGCATCTGGTTTGGGACCAGAGGGTCGGGGGTTCGAATCCCTCTGCCCCGACCATTTTAAAATTCAAATGCGGTCCTATAAGTGCTTTAAGCGCTCGTAGCTCATCTGGATAGAGCATCGGCCTTCTAAGCCGAGGGTAGCAGGTTCGAGTCCTGCCGAGCGCGCCATTAAGCATTATTGGCATGCAGGTTCTAAGAAAGAAAAGCGGTAAAAAGAAGTACTATCTATGGTGGGCGTAGCTCAGTTGGTAGAGCCCCGGATTGTGATTCCGGTTGTCGCGGGTTCAAGTCCCGTCGTTCACCCCAAATAGATAACATATAAAGCGTTTCCCAAAGACGATTTATAATGATCTCAGCATCAACTTCTACACATTAAGATCGGGGCATAGCGCAGTCTGGTAGCGCATCTGGTTTGGGACCAGAGGGTCGGGGGTTCGAATCCCTCTGCCCCGACCATCTTAAGAAAGCGGCGTCCTTAGGGACGTTTTTTTTCGTCTTTAATAAAATAAAAAATGTCTTTTATCAATTAATATAGGTCCGCTCTTAACATCACCGTTACTTTAGTAATCCTAACCGCAAAGAGTCATCTCACAAACACCAATGATCTCCATTTCTACTGCCATAAGTCTAGCAATCATAACGACCGCTATCATTTGCGTTTGCAACTTATTCTGCGAAATAGAGAAAATAACGTATTATGAGTATCGGTATCTCTCGTTCTTTTTAATTGTTTTTAAGGATGCATATTCATGACGATTAGAATTCTCTTAACCTGTGCGATTACCCTATTAATTACGGCTTGCGCTACTGTTGCCAATTTTCCAGCAACGAACCAACCTTACCTTGATGCAAAAACGAGGGTGCAAAACCTTAATTCTGATCAATACCAATATTTAGATGATAAGACCATCTATATAGGAGATATAGACCAAGATACTCCTTCTGGCTTTGGCGAACTGATATCTCCTGATGGCTCTATCTATCAAGGCGCTATCAAAAATGGGCACGCTCATGGCTTTGGTAAAAGCACAATGATTACCGGAGAAGTATATGAAGGAGAGCACCAACAAGGAACTTTTGAAGGCAAGGGTAAACTTACCTTAAGTGATGGCTCATTCTTTATTGGCATTTTTAAAGATCATAAAGCTTATCGGGGAGAGATGCACTTTACAGATGGTAAAGTTGCAACTCTTTAAAAACTACCATAACGATCAAAAAGGTCATTTAATAACGCTCAACACTTTAACAGCACCCACTCATCCCCATTAGAAACTAAAAGGCTCATCATCCGCCCTTGGAAAGAAGCTGATTTCCCTGCATTTGCTGAGATGAATCGTGATCCCTTAGTCATGAAATACTTCCCTGCCATTTTATCTAAAGAAGAGAGCCGAAACCTATTTGATGAGATCAATCGCCGCACGATGACTAATGGTTTTGGACTTTGGGCTTGTGAGCTTAAGGAATCGAAAGAGGTTATTGGATTTGTAGGACTAAATAAATCTACAGCACAATTCTATTTTAGCCCCTGTATTGAGATTGGCTGGCGCTTACGCTCACAATATTGGCGAAAGGGCTACGCGAAAGAAGCTGCTATTGCTGTTTTACAATTTGCTTTTGAAGTATTAAAACTAGAAAAAGTTGTCGCTTTTACTGCCACCTCCAATACGCCATCAGAAAGCTTGATGCGAGCACTTGGTATGACTAAGTTACCCGATAACTTCTTACACCCCGCCCTTCCTAAAGAACACCCACTAGCAGAGCATGTCGTTTATCAAATAACAGCACCACTATAATCTTCATCACTTAAGATTACTCAGCAGCTTTTCTCCCCGCCATAAAGTCCCCATCATCCCGTTTTAACTTCGCAAAAATGTAAGTGGCGAGTAACGTTAAAACACCCATACTGATAAAGGTCAACTGGAAAGCTTTTTCTGTGTTTTCCGTAGGAAACCAATGTTGCCCGACATAGAAATTTAGAAAGAGTGCGGCAAATGCAACACCTAACGTCATTGCCAACTGCTGATTGACGACCATTAAACTATTACCACTACTGACTTGATCAGGCCCTAAATCCCCAATCGTTAAGGTATTCATCGCTGTAAATTGTGTTGAGTTACAGATCCCTAAAATATAGAGCTGAATGACTAAGGCCCAAATTGGCATTTCTCGCCCAAAAATACCGATCATGATAATGAAAAAACTAATCATCGCCGTATTCCAGATTAGAACATTGCGATAACCGGTTATTTTCAAAATACGAGTCACCACAGGCTTGACCGTTAATCCCCCTACAGCAATTGGCACTAATAACCACCCAGCATCACTAGGTGAATAACCTAACGCCACCTGAAAAAATAGCGGTAATAAAAATGGCATCGCACTTATGCCTAAACGCGCCACAAGATTACCATTTAGTCCGATTCGATAAGTCCTCACATCTAATAATGTTAAAGCAAAAAGTGGTTTATCTTTTCGTCTTGCATAGAACCAATAGCGTGTTAAAAAGAGCATACCACCTAAAATAAGTGGAAGCGCTAGCCATTTATGCGCCCCATTAATTGAATACTCTAAGCCATAAGTGATTAAGAAAACGGCGATAGCAAATATAAGATAGCCATGCAGATCAAACTTAAATGGCGCACCTTTAAAATCAGGCATATGAAAAAATGCAAGCCCCAAAACAATTAACCCGATAGGAATATTAATCAAAAATATCCAGTGCCAACTAGCATACTGCACAAGATATCCCCCCAATAAAGGCCCTAAAATGGGGCCAATAAGCGCTGGAGTAATCGCATAATTAATCACCCGAAGATAATCTTTTCGATCATAAGCTTTCATCAACGCTAAGCGGGCAACCGGCGTTAACATCGCACCACCCACACCTTGCAACACACGAGATAATGTTAATTGAGTAAGTGTCATAGAAAGCGCGGCAAAAAGTGATCCTAACGTAAAAAAGACCACTGCTAATAAAAAGGTATGCTTTGTCCCAATTTTATCGGCAACAACGCCACTAATAGGCGCACAAATTGCCAATACTAAGGTATAACTGATTAAGATAGATTGAATTTTAAGCTGAGGTTCATTGAGATCTGCCGCAATACTTGGAAGCGCCGTATTCAAAATCGTTGTATCTAACATCTGCATAAAGATCGCAATTGCCAAAATCACCGGCAATAGCTTTTTAGATCTCAATGCATTCCTTGCTTCTAGCTCACTATCCATCTCTTTTGATCCTTACAACTTTGATTATCAGGGTACTTTGATAGATTATCACTAAAGTTCTCTAAAAGTCACGTTATCAGGGGCTTCATGGAATTCATTAGCTTTAATTGATGACCCATCTTCCCTACTGCAAAAAAATATTATTCTTTAAGATCTGGTAAATTATGGAATGTTAAAGTTCCTGAGACAATCGCTTCTTTCTCACCTTGATCAGATATGCTTATTTCAAAATATGGAATAAAATTTGTTTCAACCTTATAGTCAAAATCAGCACTATCACCCATTGTAAAATGGTCTTGCCCTGCATAATCAACATTAAGATAAGCGACTTTTTTACTAATAGCTCGCCCTCTTCCAGCACTCACAGAGACTTTGCACTGATAATCATGCCCTGGCTCAAAATAATCACCATGACTTCGCAGTTTTAGGGCTAATCTATTGTCGCCATTTTGTAAAAAATCATTAATATTATCGAGAAAATCTGCCGACATTGAACCAATACTAGCCTCATAAGTATCGTAAACTAACTGATCATTAATATAAAAACCACATTGTGAACCACGGGCATAAAACTGCATTCGATAGATCTGATCAGGCTGCTTTAAAGGACTCATTGCCACAATAGTAGGAGGCACTTCTTTTTCTGACTTTTTATTTAAAACAGTAAAAAGTAATAGGTTTGCCCCGATTATTAAGAGAATAATAATGCCCCAGATTTTCTGTTTTTTAGTCATAGACCGCTCACTATATTGATTAACTATTTAAAAATACGTCACTATTTTTAAGATCGAAGTTTAGATCTATTAAAACAAAAAAATCACTAAAAATCTCTTAGATTCAGTCAATTCAACTCTAATCAGAAAATGAATCAATTAAAATCATTCTTTTGCGCCATCTTTCTAGAGAAATATCATCTAGCCATTGCTTTAGCTATGAAAAGAGTGCAAAATAATCCGCTTGAGTTAGCCAGATAATCGCTAGTATTTTATATTAGAGGAAAGTCCGGGCTCCTCGGATCAAGGTGCTAGATAACGTCTAGAAGGCGCGAGCTTATGGATAGTGCTGAAGAAATTAAACCGCCTAAAGATCTTTTAGATCTCGGTAAGGGTGAGAAGGTGCGGTAAGAGCGCACCGTACGAGAGGTGACTCTTCGTAGCTGAGGTAAACCCCACCTGGAGCAAGACCAAATAGGAGTACGTTAGACGAGATCCGCGTTGTACTCGGGTAGGTCGCTGGAGGGTAGGAGTGATCCTACTCCTAGATGAATGATTATCCACGACAGAACCCGGCTTACCGGCTAACTCAACCTCATTTTATAGATAAGTTTTAATACCATGATGATTATTGAAGAAGCTCTTAAATTCGGCAAAGAGGCCCTAGGCTCACTTCCCTCCCCTCAATTTGAGGCAGAGCTTCTTCTCTCTTATCTTTTAAAGGTAAATCGCAGTTATCTCATCGCCTTTCCTGAAAAGAATCTAGATGAGACAACCATCACCCATTATAAATCTCTCCTTGAGCGCCGGAAAAATGGTGAACCATTTGCCTATATTACCGGTGAGCGAGAGTTTTATGGCTTATCTTTAAAGGTGAATCAAGAGACCTTAATACCAAGAGATGACACTGAAGTGATTGTGGATGCAGCACTGGCACTTATCCCAATGAAGCTCGATACGCCTTTCTCTCTTATTGATTTAGGGACAGGAAGCGGCACGATTGCACTTGCGATAAAAAGCATGCGTCAAGATATCTCTGTGACAGCTGTGGATTACTATCAAGAAACCTTAGAGATCGCGAAACAAAATGCCCAAAATAACCAACTTGAGGTTCATTTTACCCAAAGTAATTGGTTTGAAAATCTGCCACTCGCCTCTTTTGATATGATTGTCTCTAATCCACCTTATATCGATCCTATCGATCATCATTTAGAAGGTGATGGTGTCAAGTTTGAGCCTAAACGCGCACTGATAGCAGATAATAGAGGGCTATCTGATCTTTTTCATCTGATTGAATCTGCCCCTCGCTACTTTAAAAAATCAGGCTGGCTTCTTCTTGAGCATGGCTATGACCAACGAGAGCCGCTACAACAAAAAATGCAAGAATGCGGTTATACACAAATTCATACGCTAAAAGATTATGGTAATAATGATCGAGTTACTTTGGGGTTTTACCGGTAAAAAATTCTTGATAGTTTTAGCACCTCATTAGTTTATGTTTATAAAATCAATCTCTATTGAATCCTTTTTCATTGAGGTGCTTCATCATGTCCATCCTATTTTTATGAGACATATAATCACTCATCGGCTCACTCCATCCGATATCTTTCTTATTCTCTGATCTCGATTGGTAATATACTTTCATCTGCTGATCATAGAATTTCAATATTGCTTCGTATTGACTACTATCATAAAAATCTTTATGCACTATAGATTCTATTGGCAACCTAGGTTTTACCTCATTTTGTTCATCAGGGATACCTATTGCCATACCGAATAAAGGAAATACTTTCTTCGGTAATTTTAAGAGTTCACTTATTAGAATAGGTTCATTTCTCATTCCACCAATAAAACAAATACCATACCCTCTTGATTCAGCTATTAAACTAAAATTCTGCGCAACTAATGCTGTATCAATAGTTGCGACTAATAAGTTTTCTGCAGATTGACTTTCTATTACTTTGCCATGCATATTACACGCAATATTAAGTCGTTCTAAATCTGCACAAAAAAGTAAAAATTTATTACAAGTTGCAACGTGACTATTACTAGATAAACTGGATAATCGTTCTTTTAATTCTTGGTCTGACACCATAATAATGGAATAAGCTTGAACAAAATGAGATGAAGATGCGTGCTGAGCAACTCTTATCATATCTAAAATAACTTCTTCATCAATATTATTCTCTTGTTGATAACGACGTACCGAACGATGGCTCTTTATTAATTTATCAATAGTATTCATAATGTTACCCCCCATATCAAAAAATTTAATAACTAGATATCCACAAAAAGAGAAGACGTTATAACCATATATCGTCTTCTCTTTATTTATTAATTAACTGCCTAAAGCTTTAAATCCCCCATACATTAATGGGCTTAATAAAATTGTAGCTATAGTTAAAATAATTGTAAGAGGCAAACCAACCTTTACATAATCATTAAAACGATATCCCGCCACAAGAGTCATTGACATAGCAGTTCCTCCGATTGGCGTTGCAACAGATGCAGAAGCTCCTATTGTAATAGCTAAAGCAAAAATCATAGGATCATAACCTAATTGAAATGCAATATTAATATATATAGGTATCAACATTGCAGCTACTGCTGTATTAGACATTAAATTAGTTAAAAATACAGCGACAACAACACCGATGATCAATAACAGCATGGGAGAAGCTGTTTCTCCGCCGCCAACCATTAAAGCCCATTCAGCCAATAATTTCCCGCCACCACTAATATCTAATCCTGCAGCAAACCCCTGGGCTGCTGCCATTAATATTAATGTATTCCAATCTAAATCAGCAACGGCATTTTTAAAAGGCTTACAGCCTGCTACTAAACATATTGTAGCTCCCAATAAGGCTACAATGCCTATATTCCAAATTTCTGTTACAAATCCGACAATACAAAAAAGCATTACACCACCGGCAACTAACATCTGTGGGGTTACTTTTATTTTATCATCCAAAGAAACTGACTCTGCTGGCTCAACATCCTCAAAAGTAAACACTCTTTTTTGGAAACGATAACCAAAAATCACATAATATAGAACGGTGATAATAAATAGAGGAATAACCACATAACTTAGGTCAAAAAAGCCCATTTCTTGAGCTCCCTCTGTCGATCTTAAAATAGATTGCGTCATAAGCTGAGCAGTTGATCCTACTAACGTTGCAGCTCCACCAATTGAAGTTGCGATGCCTAACCCCATTAATAGATTTCGACTTCGTACTCGTCCATTCGAGCTGACCGCTACAGCACCAACTAAAGGAATCATTGTAGCCATAACAGCCGTATTACTTAAAAAGGCAGAAGCCACACCTGTAACACACATTAAAACTACAAGTAAAAGTAACTCATTATTTATAAGCTTACTACGAGATAACCTTTGACCTATTAATTTAACAAGTCCAGTTTCAAAAAGACAATCTCCTATAATCAACATTCCAAATAACATCACAAATAATGTACTAGAAAACCCCGCATACACTTTTTCTAGAGGCATGACACCTGTGACCCCCATTGCCAACGATGCAATTAATGCAGTTAATGCGATGGGTATTTTTTCCATCGCAAATAAGATCATTGCCCCCAATATAATAATGATCGACAGCACGTCATACCCAATAAATCCCATGAATAAATTATCCACAACTCCTCCTACGAAAAAATGCTAATAATAATGGCTATTGATTTCTTTCTTTTAATAATTTCATGATCATCTCATCACGCCAGCGAACTCTTAAATCCCAATCTTCCATGGGGAGAATATCCCTTCGCTGCTGATTTACGTCTTTCACTAGATCTTCTGTCCAAGGATCTTTTTGCCCTCTTTCTGCCCCCATACGCGCATAGGCAGGCCCCATTTTTTCAGCATGGCTTACAACTCCACCACGAGTATTAAGGTCAATTGTTTCAAAAGGACCAACAATAGACCAACGAAGCCCTAAACCTTCCGTCATCACTTTATCGATATCATTAACACTTGCGATACCATCTCGAACTAAGCAATAAGCTTCTCTTAGAACTGCACCTTGTAACCTATTAAAAATAAACCCCTCAATCTCTTGATTTAAGATCACTGGTATTTGCCCACAACTCTCAAATAGAAACTTTGCTTTATTGATCACATCTAGAGCCGTTTCTGGTGTTGGTACTAACTCGATAATAGGAATGAGATGAGGAGGATTCCCAGGATGTGCAATTAAACAACGCGTTTTATTATGTAGATTCTCAGCTATTTTAGACATCATAATGGCGGAAGATGCACTCACAAAAATAGTCTCTTTAGAAAACAATATTTCTAATTGTGAAAATATACTTTGCTTTATTTCTAATCGTTCAGGCACACACTCAATGACTAAATCAGGTGCATTATTAGGCAACTCTGTTAAATCATTTAATAGGGTAATGCGCTGTAAAACCGTTTCTTTACTGATCGTTAACAGATCATAATTTTCTAAGTCTTCAATACGTAACTTAATCTCTTGCATTATAAAATTGAATCTGTCTAAATCTGGCTCATAAAGAGCGATATCTATATTCGATTTTGCAAATAAGAGAGTAAAACTAATGCCGATACTTCCTCCCCCCACAACCACAACCGATAAGGCATCTTTAGATATTTGCTTTACCAACGGTCAGCCCTCCGCAAACATATAAGGTTTGCCCTGTAATAAAACCACTTGCATCATCTAAGAAAAAGAGTGCTGCATTCGCAATATCTTCTGGTTTACCCAAACGTTTAACCGGTACAGATCGAATAATATTTTGTGTTAATTCACTCTCTAAAGGGTTTGCTTTAATAAACAACTCTGTTTCTATAGGTCCAGGTCCAATAGCATTAGCTGTAATACCATATTCACCTAACTCAAGAGCCCAAACTTTCGCCACACCAATTAATCCAGCTTTAGTAGATGCATAAGCTGTTCGTAATTCTTTCCCCAAAGCTGCACGAGAGGACATATTCACAATTCGCCCAAACTTCGCCTCTTTCATACTTGGGAGTAATGCTTGTACACATTGAATTGCAACTCTAACATTGAGCTCCCAAGCCAATTTAATCTCATCATAAGTTTGATTCTCTATAGAAGCAGGCATCACAACACCGACATTATTAACAAGCCGAGTGATAGGTCCTCCTTTTAATGCTTCCTCAAGAGCCGATGCCGTTTCTATCTCATTCGATAAATCTGCAACTATCCCCCCTTCTAAACGATCTATTACAACCGTTTCATATCCTTTTTTTTCACAAGCCTCAACTATTGATTTTCCAATACCAGACATTCCACCCGTAACCAATACTCGTTCTTTCATTATTTGCTCCTACATTTAAATTGCTACTGTTTAGACTGCCGCGACAAAAATACAAAACTAATACTTCTATTCCCCAATCTAAAAAAACTATCCCTTATATCAGGCTCAAACTCTTTCAATAACTAACGCAATCCCTTGCCCCACACCAATACACATTGCACATAGTCCATATCGCCCTTTACGACGTTCAAGTTCGTAAGTAGCTGTTGTAACCAACCTGGCTCCTGATGCACCTAGCGGGTGACCTAAAGCAATAGCTCCTCCATTAGGATTGACACGATTATCATCATCTTTTAATCCCAACTCACGCATACAAGCTAAAGCTTGTGCCGCAAAAGCTTCATTTAGTTCAATAACGTCCATCTGATCTAAAGTTAATCCTATGCGTTTTAAAAGCTTTTTAACGGCAGGAACAGGACCAATCCCCATAACACTGGGGTCAACTCCCATACTCTGCATGCCAATAATTTTTGCTAAGGGTTTTAAACCATATTCTGCAACTGCCTTATCAGACGCAATTAGGAGCGCTGCAGCCCCATCATTAATCCCTGAAGCATTGCCGGCAGTAATTACGCCATCTTGTTTTACAAATGGCTTTAATTTCGCTAACCCTTCTTGAGTCGTAGATGCTCTAGGATGTTCATCTTTATCAAAAACAAGATCATCAGAACGACGTACTGGAATTCTTACAGGAATAATCTCTTGCTCAAATACCCCATTTTCTTGCGCATTGATCGCCCGCATTTGGCTACGATAGGCAAATTCATCTTGATCCTCACGAGAAATATTAAATCTTTGCGCTAAGTTCTCAGCTGTTTCCGGCATTGTTTCAGTGCCATACATCGCATCTAGTTTAGGATTAACAAATCGCCAGCCCATCGTGGTATCTTCCATTCTTTGACCACGCCCAAAAGCACCATCACTTTTACCAATTACAAATGGAGACCGCGTCATACTCTCAACGCCGCCGGCAATTAAGAGATCTGCTTCATCCGATTTAATGGCTCTAGCAGCACTCCCAATAGCTTCTAAACTTGATCCACAGAGCCTGTTTAATGTGACACCAGGTACTTCTTGAGGTAGTCCTGATAATAGAGCTGCCATACGCGCCACATTTCGATTATCTTCCCCCGATTGATTCGCACACCCTAAAATCACATCATCAAGTTGCGACCAATCTACTTCAGGATGACGTTCCATTAGCGCAATGATTGGCAATGCGGCCAAATCATCAGCACGAATACCTGCAAGTGTACCGCCATAACGCCCAAAAGGCGTTCTAACTGCGTCACAAATATAGGCATTTTTTTCACTCATACTCCACCTTCTTCTTTTATCAACTATTCTCTTTTACGACATAGGCTATAAATTAATTCTCTGTAGCATCTATTAATAGTGCATCTGTTAAAGCTTCTAACTCTGAAAAAGTAATTCCACCAAACATCTCAATGACATACAGCCCTTCATTCTTCACATCAATAACAGCTAAATCTGTATAAATTCGATCAACACAACCAATACCTGTTAAAGGATAAGTACACTCTTTTACAATCTTGGGGCTACCATCTCGCGTCGTATGATTTGTCGCAACCCAAACATTTTTAGCACCTATAGCCAAATCCATTGCTCCTCCCACAGCTGGAATTGCATCAGGTTCACCGGTATGCCAGTTTGCTAAATCACCATTCTGTGCAATTTGAAAAGCCCCTAAAACACAAATATCTATATGACCGCCTCGCATCATCGTGAAGGAATCGCCATGATGAAAATAACTTCCACCAGGCAATAGAGTCACCATCTCCTTACCGGCGTTAATTAAATCTGGATCCTCTTCCCCTTTTGTAGGCGAAGGCCCCATCCCTAATAAACCATTTTCACTATGTAAAAAAACTTCTTTATCTGAGCCCAAATAATTGGCGATAGATGTTGGTAAACCAATTCCTAAATTGACATAGGCTCCATCAAAAACATCTTGAGCAACTCTTTCAGCAATTTGATTTCTTGTTAAAGGGATATAATTTTTTGTCATTTTCTTGCTCCACAACTATTGAATTTCTACAATTTCAGTCACAAATATTCCGGGAGTGACAATACTTTCAGGATCTAACCCACCCAAATTGACGACTTCTTGCACCTGAGCAATTGTATGATTTGCCGCCATAGCCATAATCGGTCCGAAGTTTCGTGCTGTCTTGCGATAAATCAAATTGCCATAACGATCCCCTTTATAAGCTTTGATCAATGAAAAATCTGCCGTGATAGGGTATTCAAGTACAAAATTTTTCCCATTAATCTCACGAGTTTCTTTACCTTTTGATAATTCTGTACCAAAGCCCGTTGGCGTATAAATCGCTCCAAGGCCAGACCCTGCAGCTTGAATTCTGGCAGCTAAATTGCCTTGCGGCACTAATTCAAGCTCGATTTCTCCTGCTCGATAAAGTGCATCAAAAACTTGAGAATCTGATTGCCTCGGGAAAGAACAGATAATTTTCTTTACTCTCCTAGCTTTCAATAGTGCCGCTAAGCCAATTTCTCCATTACCCGCATTATTATTAATAATGGTTAAATCAGTAGCCCCATGTTTAATTAATGCCTCAATAAGCTCAGCTGGCTGTCCTGCTGCACCAAAACCGCCAATCATAATGGTTGCACCATCAAAAATTTTTTCAATAGAAGCTTCTATAGAGGAGCTAATCTTACTAATCATAATGATCCTTTATGTTAATAACCTTAAAACAACCGACAGTCGAACAACACATTCACTCATCGAACAATAGATTAATTACATATCAGCTATGATTTGTCAAAGAATTTAAAACATATAATCTTTATTTAAAGCATTAAAACCACTTATGCCCTATAATCTAATAACAATTAAAATGGGGCTTTACCCAGAAAAAATCCTAGGAAATTAATCATTTTATGCAAGAAGAAATAGCAACTTTATCAACCCTTCTAGACCAATATGCTGATGATCCTGACTTTGTTAGTGCATTTGCAAGAGGTTTGGCTATTTTTCAGATCCTTTCTAGTAGTCGAAAACCTTTAACAATTTCTGATATTTCAAAAATCACAAAATTTCCAAGAGCAACGGTAAGAAGAGCCTTATATACATTGATCCAATTAGGATATGTCTCTCAAGAAGAGCGGTATTACACTTTAACTTCAAAAATTCTGATGCTCTCACATAGTTTTATAACTTCTCAGCCTCTACCTAATGCAGCACAGCCTATTTTAGAAAACATCACTAAAGAAGTTGATGAAGCCTCATCAATGGCAGTCTTGACGCAAAATCAAATTATTTATATTGCTAGATCTTCAGAAAATACTCAAAGAATCATGTCTAACACTTTAGCAATAGGAAGCCAATTACCTGCCTATTGCACTTCAATGGGGAGAGTATTACTAGCCGCCTTACCTAAAGAGAAACAGAGAGAAATTATTCTAGAATCAAAACCCAAGGCCTACACAGAAAATACAATCTATACAGATGTTGGCTTATTACAAGAATTGGAAAAAGTCCAAAAACAAGGCTACGCTATTATTGATCAAGAACTAGAGATCGGGCTCTGCTCTATCGCAGTCCCTGTTTTTGATAAATCAGGAAAAGTAATTGCCGCAATCAATATTAGTACACATGCCTTAAGAACAAGTATTGATGAGATGTTAGATAATTTTCTGCCAATCCTCCAAAGATCAGCTTCCCTTTTAAAAACTTTTCTTTAATAATGTAGCAAATCATCTCTTAGATAAGAGACTTCCACTATTTAGCTGAGGCGACTTTGTTAAATGTCATAGGATTATTTAATCGTCTTGAGCTTTATAAGCGATCATACGATTGATATTGGAACCTTTTAAAAAAGGAGCACTAAAAATTATGCAAAAAAAACTCCTAGAAGAGATCTCTCCGATCTTAGAAAAACATGCAGATAACTCAGATTTTTTAAGCTCTTTTGCTAGAGGATTAATTATATTTGAAGTTCTCTCCACCTGTAAACGTGCACAAACAATCTCAGATATTGCCAAAGAAACAGGCTTTCCACGAGCAACAGTGCGCCGAGGTCTTTTTACGCTTGCTGAATTAGGTTATGTCATTCAAGATGATCGCTATTATGAGCTCTCTCCAAAGGTCTTGATGATTGCCCATAGCTACATTAATTCACAAACGCTCTCAAGCACAGCTCAACCCATATTAGAAAATATTACACGCGAATTAAATGAAACCGCCACTATGGCTGTTTTAGTACAAAATGAGGTGATCTATATCGCTAGATCTTCCGAAATCACGCAGAAAATAATGTCTAATACCTTCACAATTGGGACACATTTACCGGCATATTGCTCTTCTATGGGCAGGGTTCTACTGTCTGCTGAACCAGAAGAGAGGCAACGCGAAATTCTAGCCCATTCGCAGTTAATCCCTTATACCGATAAGACAATCTACGAAGTAGAAGCTCTTTTAAAAGAATTTAAAAAAGTGAAAGAGCAAGGCTATGCCATTATCGATCAAGAGTTAGAGATTGGCCTCTGCTCTATCGCGGTTCCTGTATTTGATCGTGGCGGGAAAGTGATTGCTTCTATTAGTATTAGCACTCACATTCTCAAAAAGAGTATTAATGATATTAAAGCGCATTTCTTACCTGAGCTTTTAAAATCGGCAGCACTTTTAACAAGTTTCATCTAAAGATAACGCTCACTAAACAAGAACCTCTCTTCCTCTTTCAATCAGAGAGGAAATAAAAAAACCTAGTTAATATTCAACTAGGTTTTTTATTGTCGCCCCGATTTAAAAATCACTATTCAAAAAATGTAGCCTGTAAACTAAACTAGCTTACACGATGCCTGATAGAGTAATGCTTACACTGCTCATAACCAAGCGCCGGCAATCTAACTTCTGTCACTTTTAAACGGAGTTCACCATAATAGCTATTACGGCTAATTAACCATTACGGCGCTCAGCTGCTAATAATGCTTCTATACGCTTTTCTAAAGGGGGATGTGTACTGAAAAGGTCTCTTAAAGAACCGGTAAAACCAAATGCAGCAAACTCCCCTGGCAGATCCTGATTTAACTCAGGGCGACGACGAAGCGCATCTAAAGCATTTGCCATTTGTCGATTAGAGGTTAATCTAGCGCCACCTTCATCAGCCCGATACTCTCGATAACGACTAAACCAGCTAGCAATAATTTGTGCCAAAAAGCCAAAGACAATTTGTAAAACAATCGTCACAATGAAGTAGATTCCAGAATTAGTAGCTTCCCCTTCCGAGTTCCCTCTTGAGGCAATAGCTTGTGCAATAATTCGTGAGAAAAAGACCACAAAGGTATTTAAAACGCCTTGCAATAATGCCATCGTCACCATATCTCCATTGGCAACGTGAGCCATCTCATGACCTATAACCGCTTCAATCTCATCTTTATTCATTACTTGAGTCAAGCCTGTACTAATAGCGACTAATGAATTATTACGACTGGCACCTGTTGCAAAAGCATTGGGTTCTGGCGATTCAAAAATCCCTATTTCCGGTGTTTTTACACCCACAGCTTCTGCCTGTCTACGTACAACATTAACATACCAAGCTTCAAATTCATTTTGAGGCGTTTCAATAATATGAACCCCCATTGAACGCTTCACCATGCTTTTTGACATCAACAAAGAGATGATCGAGCCTGCAAATCCCACAACGGCACAAGCTAATAACATTGGAAATAATCCCCGACCACCAGAAATTGCCGTGTCGAGCCCTGTAATCTTTAAAATAACCGTAATCACAGCGATTACCGCCATGTTCATCATCATCCATAAAGCTACTCTTTTAAACATGAAATCTCCTTATTTCATTACTATTTACCAGTAGGTTTAACTAGTATTACTGATGCATACAATATGAGGGCTTTATTTGAAAAAAACAATCAATAAAGAAAAAAGCCTTGATGAAATATTCACCAAGGCTTTGTCCTGTATCGAGCAATCTCGAAAAATTATGCAGTTTTCGCAGTTTTGCGTGCTGGTAATTTTTCTTTGATTCTTGCTGCACGACCTGAAAGCTCACGTAAGTAGTAGAGTTTCGAACGACGAACACTACCACGACGTTTCACATCAATGCTTGCAATAAGTGGGCTATAAGTTTGGAATGTACGTTCCATACCAACACCGTGAGAAATACGTCTTACGATGAAAGATGAACCTAAACCACGGCTCTTAATTGCGATTACAACGCCTTCAAACGCCTGAATACGTTCGCGGTCGCCCTCTTTAACCCTTACATTTACGATAACAGTATCGCCAGGGTTAAAAGCAGGAAGCTCTTTACCTTGCATCGCTTCTTGCTCTAATTGTTTAATAATATTCATTGTCGTTAAACCTTCTAATGTAATAACCATCTTACCCAGATTTATTCTAAGCAAAGCATTATACACCAATAATTCAATATTGGTACCACTTTTATTCAAATAATGTGGTGGAGCCTTGCCCCTTTCGTAATATTTCTGGAGCACCATTGCTCAAATCTATCACTGTCGTTGGCTCCATGCTACAAGCACCGCCATCTATAATAG
Source organism: Ignatzschineria rhizosphaerae (assembly GCF_022655595.1). Lineage (NCBI taxonomy): Bacteria > Pseudomonadati > Pseudomonadota > Gammaproteobacteria > Cardiobacteriales > Ignatzschineriaceae > Ignatzschineria > Ignatzschineria rhizosphaerae. The sequence continues at coordinate 101,689 of NZ_CP093379.1, read as the reverse complement.
CGTCAACGTGATCACCGATCACATCACTGATTATAGAGGCATCATTGAGCTCATATGCTTCATAACCAGGTACTTTTAACGTTGTTGAGAGGATCGGAGCCCCGAGCTCTGCTAAAACAGCTTGGATTATAACATGATTTGGAACACGAAGTCCTACTGTATTTCTTTTAGGCATCAAAAGTTTTTTAGGCACTTCCCTCGTACCTTTCAATATAAGAGTATAAGCCCCTGGTAAAATCGCCTTTAATAGTCGATATTGGGGATTATCAACGATCGCATAATGGGATAACTCAGAGAGATCCTGACAAATTAAAGAGAAATAGTGATTCTTAGCACTCTCTTGTCGAATCTTTAAAATTCGGTCAATTCCTTTCTGATTGCCAAGCATGCAGCCTATCGCATAACTTGAGTCAGTTGGATAAACAACAACGCCTTCATTACGGAAGATTGTAACAACTTGCTCTATAAGCCTTGCTTGCGGGCTCTCAGGATGAATTTCTAATAACATAGGTGCCTCCCCTCTGTGATTTTACAGATAGATTTATAGTCATTAATCGCAGTAATTGTTGTCATCACGACAATATTTAAATTACTACTTTAATCATTGTAGCACTATCTATTTAAAATTGAGGCTCCTTACTAACAAGGAAAATACTCTCTTAAATTGGTTTTCCTAGATAATCTCGATAATGTAGCTGAAACCAGAGCATTGCAATCAGGGTAAAACCATTATCTAGCATTCCCTTAGCCAATAGTTCAAACCCAGCTTCTCGGCTAATCACAAAAGCTTCAATATCTTCAGACTCTTCTTCCAGTCCATATAATCCGCCGGCATTTGTTAAATCACATAATCCTAAATAGAGATACATCTTCCCAGGACTTCCTCCTGTTGAAGGAAAATAATCATAAATAGGAATAAGCTTTTTAATCTCAACTCCAGCTTCTTCTTCTGCCTCGGCAATAATAATAGATTCCGGAGTCTCATCTCGATCGATTGTTCCTGCTACGATCTCAATAGTCCAAGGAGATCTTCGCTCTTCTCGCTCTATTAAAGGCACTCGCAATTGACGGATAAACAGCAATTCATCACGTAAAGGGTCATAAAGTAAAATACTGACCGTATCGCACTTTACAATGACTTCTCGGCGAACATTCTCAAATCGGCCACCATCAAAACAATCGTGATCTACTATCACTTCATCAATTTTAAAAAAACCATTAAAAATACGGCGCTTACTGGTCACCGTTATATTCTCTTTATTGAAGTCTTCTCTTTTCTCTAACGTCATAAGCACTCTTATTATAAGGATTAATAATAAAGGATCTCAATTATCACTCAATAAAAAAAAGCCATTCAATAGAATGGCTCTTTTCATAAAATCTGTGGGATTAACTACCCCATGTTCTAACCGCACCGCTATCAATATGAACGAACGCTGAACGGCTATAATAACCAACACCACCAGCTTTAAGTGATAATGCTGAATTGCGTAGATTACGAGTAGATACGCCTGGCATACGAATATCAATTGCTTTTGCTTTTGTATGGAAGCTGCTCTTTGCAACGCCACGCATCGTGTTACGTAACATTTCATTAGTTTTATGTGAACGGTAGCCACTTAAACCGTGAACAGGTTTTGAATAACCTAATTGAAGCGTTAATGCATAAAGTTGATCTAAGACATGTGGGTCATAAAGTTTTGCAGTTTTTGTTCTTCTATCACGTAGCGCCCATGAAATCTCATCTAATGATTCACGGATATAGCCTTCACCCGGCACCCAATAAACTGTTCGAGTTGTTTCACCTAATGCCGGAGTATAGATTACAAGCTCTCTTTCATTAGATAATGCTTGTTTTGCTAATGCTGGGTTTAATCCAAAAATACCAAATGCAGCTGATCCTGCTAATACTCCAGATGCAACCTTTAAAAGGTTTCGTCTATTATCGCAAACAATTTCATTATGTTGCTTAATATATGATTCACGATCTGTAATAATTAATTTGTTATTCATTGTCTATATAACCCTTTGTGCCGTCCTTGCAAGAACTAATCACTGTCTTTTACTATACTTTATTTCTTATTTCAAGAAGTCAGTCTAATATTCGTTCTATAAAAAAGCAACCCGCATACTGTAAATTATTTCAAACATTTATATTTAATATTATATATAATATCTCAATAATAAGCTGGTTACCTCGTAAATTCTATTACGCGACGGTGAAGGAAGCAACTATTTTTTTCTGCTCATGGTAAAATAAAGCACTATTTTTGATCCTCCTCTTATTATATTGAAGATATATGCAAAATATACAACCGCATGATACTGATCTTGCACAAATAAAAACACCACCACACTCTATAGAAGCTGAGCAAGCAGTCCTCGGTGGTCTACTAATTGATAAAGATGCTTGGGATCGTATTGATGGGATCTTATCTCCCGGCGATTTTTATAGCAAAAATCATCGAATGATCTTTGAAACAATTCAAAGTCTCTATAATGAGATGCAATCTGTTGATATTCTCACGGTCAGTGATGATTTAAAACAACGGGAATTATTAGAAGAGATTGGTGGACTTCCCTACTTAGCAACGCTAGCCCAAGATATGCCTTCGGTCAGTAATATTCAAGCTTATGCAAATATTGTTTATGATCGCTCAGTCGTCCGCAAGCTCATTGCTGTCGGTACTAATATCGCAGATTCAGGATTTAATCCCAAAGGTCGAAATAGTAACGAATTAATCCAATTTGCTGAACAAGCCGTCTTTGCTATTGCAGAGCAAGGAAATAAACAAGATGCCGGTCTTATTGATATTCGTGATGTTCTTAAAACAACAATTGCTCGTATTGATGAGCTTGCACAATCTAAAGGCGGTATTACAGGTGCCCCTACAGGCTGGGATCAATTTGATGAAATGACATCAGGCCTACAAAATGGTGATATGATCGTGGTAGCCGGTCGTCCTTCAATGGGTAAAACAACAATCGCCATGAATATGGTTGAACGTGTTGCCATGTATACCAATAAGCCTGTTGCAATCTTCAGCCTTGAGATGCCAGCAGAACAACTAGTAATGAGAATGTTCGCATCTATAGGCGGTATTGAGCAAGGGAAGATCAGAACGGGTGAGCTCAACGATATTGAAGCTAAAAAACTCAGTGATGCCACTAAAACGCTCGCTCAAACAAAAATCTTTATCGATGACACGAGTGGACTTAGCCCCTCAGAGATGCGCTCAAGAGCTCGCCGTCTTCAACGTGATCACGGCCAGCTTGGCTTAGTTATGGTGGATTACCTACAATTAATGAGTATTCCTGGCATGTCTGACCAACGTGTAGCTGAAGTCTCCGAGATATCCCGTTCTCTTAAATTAATGGCCAGGGAGTTAAATGTTCCTGTTATCGTACTTTCACAGCTTAACCGTAGCCTTGAGCAAAGACCTAACAAACGGCCAGTAATGAGTGACCTGCGTGACTCAGGAGCAATCGAGCAGGATGCTGATTTAATTTGTTTTGTTTATCGTGATGAAGTTTATAACGAAGAATCTCCTGAGAAAGGAGTTGCTGAAGTGATCATCGCAAAACAACGTAACGGTCCAATCGGGACAGTAAAACTTAGCTTCCAAGGGAAGTTCTCACGATTTATGAATCTGTCGACTAGAGATTTCGCAGATCAATTTGTGGATGAGTAAATTCTCTAAACAGGAACAAAAAAGCTCAAACCAGTGATAAGGTTTGGGCTTTTTTATGGATTAAAATCCACCTTAATATTTTAAGTTTACTCCCTAACGATTTATCCATAAAATCTCTTATACCAATTTACCTTTAGCTAGAAATTTTTCCTCTATAAAAGTTTATTTTTCTGAGGACAGACCTTGAACTAAAGCCTCTAAAATATCTAGCTAAATTTAAAAAAAACTATATTAAGCATCTTTGTAGCGCCCATAAATATCAATATAATCATACAGTTAATTAGCAACATTATTATTAACTAAAAAATTTAGCCCAAAGATGCACTTACCTCCTAAATCATTTCTTCCTTAAAACTTCTTGAGATATAAACCTCATTTAGCATCATTTATCAGCTATGAAAAAATTCAAATGTTCCCCCAGCAACTTTATAGATCCTTCTAACCTCGCATTACTATAAGGCTAAATAAAATGTGCTTATCAAGGCTCAACCGTCGCCGGAGTCAATATCCCGTCTCTTTCTGGTCTGCATGCCGGCAGATTATTAACTTCTATTTCTTCTCATTTTTTCTAAATCACTCTAAGTAAGAACAGGTTCACCTCAGTACCAAAATAATTACTTATTAAGAGTATCCTTGCTTTATTTAATATCTAAAAAACTCTAAAGAACTAAGGTTCCCCAAATTGCCGCGGCTCAGCTGTAAAAGAAGTTTGCACGTTACTCCGGCAACTTTATAGACTTTCTAACCTCGCATTACTGTCAGGCTAAATAATGTGTGCTTATCAAGGCTCAACCGTCGCCGGAGTCAATATCCCGTCTCTTTCTGGTCTGCATGCCGGCAGATTATTAACTTCTATTTCTTCTCATTTTTTCTAAATCACTCTAAGTAAGAACAGGCTCATCTCAGTACCAAAATAATTACTTATTAAGAGTATCCTTAGCTTTGTTTAATATCTAAAAAACTCTAAAGAACTAAGGTTCCCCAAGTTGCCGTGGCTCAGCTAGCAAAGAAGTTCGAACATTACACCGGCAACCATGAGATCCCTCTAACTTCACAGCGCTTTCGCAGGAGATTAATGGTACTTATTAAGGCTCAGCCATCGCCAGAGTCAATATCTCGTCTCTTTCTGATCTACATGCCAGCAGGAGAAGCATCTTCCATGTCTCTGGGGTAAAGAACCTTCCCCTCTTTGCCCTCACTTTTCTAACTTCCTTTTATCTTTTACTTTTCTCCAGGCAAAAGAAAAACCTCTAGCTCATCTGAACTAGAGGTTTCCTATATTAAGCCCTGGGGGTGACCTACTCTCACATGGGATCTCCCACACTACCATCGGCGCTACTACGTTTCACTTCTGAGTTCGGGATGGGATCAGGTGGTACCATAGTGCTATTCTCCCCAGGAAAACTGGTTCGCGCTTGAAGTCTTTTTTATTGTGACTCCACTCACTGAATAAATTTGATTAGTTGGTATTATAACAGCAAACTTTCGTTTTATTTAAGTTATTTTGTATTCATTTTGAACTTTAGTGAAACAGTCTTTTATCATGTTTCGTATCAAAATTGTCTAAGACCTATTATATGGTCAAGCCTCACGGTCAATTAGTATTGGTAAGCTCAATGCATTACTGCACTTACACACCCAACCTATCAACGTCGTAGTCTTCGACGGACCTTTAGAGGGGTTAAACCCCTAGGGAAATCTAATCTTGAGGAAGGCTTCCCGCTTAGATGCTTTCAGCGGTTATCCCGTCCATATGTAGCTACTGGGCAATGCCATTGGTATGACAACCCAAACACCAGAGATATGTCCACTTCGGTCCTCTCGTACTAGAAGCAGCTCCTCTCAAATTTCCAACGCCCACGGCAGATAGGGACCGAACTGTCTCACGACGTTCTGAACCCAACTCGCGTACCACTTTAAATGGCGAACAGCCATACCCTTGGGACCGACTACAGCCCCAGGATGTGATGAGTCGACATCGAGGTGCCAAACTCCGCCGTCGATATGAACTCTTGGGCGGAATCAGCCTGTTATCCCCGGAGTACCTTTTATCCGTTGAGCGATGGCCTTTCCATACAGAACCACCGGATCACTAAAACCTACTTTCGTACCTGCTCGACGTGTCTGTCTCGCAGTCAAGCACCCTTTTGCTTTTGCACTCAATAGCCCGATTTCCGACCGGGCTGAGGGTACCTTCGTACTCCTCCGTTACTCTTTCGGAGGAGACCGCCCCAGTCAAACTACCTACCATACAATGTCCTTAACCCGGATAACGGGTCTAAGTTAGAATTCCAAAACTTTCAGGGTGGTATTTCAAGGATGGCTCCACTAAAACTAGCGTCTTAGCTTCAAAGCCTCCCACCTATCCTGCACAAAAAGATTCAAAATCCACTGTAAAGCTATAGTAAAGGTTCACGGGGTCTTTCCGTCTTGCCGCGGGTACACCGCATCTTCACGGCGATTTCAATTTCACTGAGTCTCGGGTGGAGACAGCCTGGCCGTCATTGCGCCATTCGTGCAGGTCGGAACTTACCCGACAAGGAATTTCGCTACCTTAGGACCGTTATAGTTACGGCCGCCGTTTACTGGGGCTTCGATCAAGAGCTTCGCTTACGCTAACCCCATCAATTAACCTTCCAGCACCGGGCAGGCGTCAGACCCTATACGTCCACTTTCGTGTTTGCAGAGTCCTGTGTTTTTGATAAACAGTTGCAGCCAGCTTTTCACTGCGACCTTCCTTAGCTTACCGCGTAAAGCGTTCACCATGGAAGGTGTACCTTCTCCCGAAGTTACGGTACGATTTTGCCGAGTTCCTTCACCCGAGTTCTCTCAAGCGCCTTAGAATTCTCATCCCAACCACCAGTGTCGGTTTGGGGTACGGTTCTCATATCACTATAGCTTAGAAGCTTTTCTTGGAAGCATAGCATCAACCACTCCGGAGGTCGTAACCTCCTCGCATTCACATCTCAGCATTAAGATCCCGGATTTGCCTAAGAT
>NZ_CP093379.1:0-90000 GCF_022655595.1 Ignatzschineria rhizosphaerae | reverse complement strand
TAGGTATATAGCGTGATACATATTAATAAGTGATCTCTATTAAATAGTCGATCTAACTCATGACTTCTATTCTTTAGATCATATTATTTGTAGGATTTTATCGCGTTGTTTACAGTATTAGGAGAAAATACTGTTATGAATATCCATCGAAAAACAAAATTAACGCCGTTTCATCGAGAAGAGATTTGGCGATTACATCATCAAGAAAAATTTACCGTAACCTATCTAGCTGAGCGTTTTATGGTAAGCAGACCTACGATCTATAAAGTACTAAAACAAGGTAGATTGAACTTGTTTGTGCCATTAGCTAGTAAAAATGAACGTTATAGAACAATTAAGTATGGCATTAAACGTCTTGCAAAGATTGAAAAATCTATTGAAGAGAAACTTAAAAAGAGGGCTAAACGTTATAACAAAAACTATCCTGGCGAGATGGTCCATGTGGATACTAAACGGCTCCCTCTTTTAAAAGGGGATCTTAAAAATCGCACTAGAGAGTATTTATTTGTAGGAATTGATGATTTTTCAAGAGAACTTTATGCCGGTATTTATCCTGATAAATCACAGTTTAGTGCTGCTGAATTTCTTCGATGGGATCTGTTAGAACAGTGTCCCTATACTGTAGAATGCACCTATTCGGATAATGGGCGTGAGTATAAAGGTACATCAGAACATGCCTTTGTCGAAATGTGTCTAACACATAAGATTAATCAAAAGTTTACAAAGCCAGCTTGCCCTCAAACGAATGGAAAAGCAGAAAGAGTCATTCGAACACTCATGGAAATGTGGCATAATCAGGAGGAGTTTATCAGTTCAGATGATCGGAAAAAGAAGCTAAAACGATTTTTGAACTATTACAACACAGTAAAACCTCATAAGGGTATTAATGGTTTAACGCCTTATGAAGTTTTAGAAAATTATTTTAACACTGAAGTGTAAACAACCCGCCGATTTCTAACATATTATTTATGAATCTTTATGCAGCTTTGAATGAACCCGTTATAGTGAATACATTAAGGGAATGTCTTTCCTCAATCCTATTAACTTAAAGGTTGTTTATCTTATGACGAATCTGTTATCCATCAAAACAATCCTCGATACGCCTTCATTAAAAACTAAGATCATTAGCGGTAAAGCCAGCATTCATAACCCTGTTCAATGGGCTCATGTTTGTGAGCTAAAAGATCCCACACTATGGCTCTCTAAAAATGATCTCTTAATGACAACGGGGATAGGGATTCCTATTAGCGAAAAAGAACAACGCGCCTATATTCAAAAACTCTCAAAAGCGCAGCTATCTGGAATTATGATTGGGGAAAACATGGAAGCACCTGAGGATATCTCTACATTATGTGATGAGGCTGAGAAATTACAATTTCCCGTGCTTATCACTCAATATGGCGTACCTTTTGCTGCAGTCACAAAACTAATTATTGATGCGAACAACCTAATTCATATTCAAAGAAATAATCTCATCACAACCCTTTATGAATATGCAAGAACCGAACTACATCAGCGAGATCTTATTAAGTTTATCAAAGGACTTGAAGATCTTATACAGATCTCAATCTATCTTATCGACCAAGCATCCCATGAGAACTGGCATGTCGATCTTCCACAAATCCCATTACAATTTAATACAGCATTACAATCACTATTAAGTCACTCCCAAACGATTCCTTCGCTCATTAAAAAGATAGAATTAGATCCTGAAAAAATCCTCTACAATTTCCCTCTTAATACTCATGACTGTGAGTTAGTCATTATTTCCCCTTATTTAGATTACGCTTTGCTACACCATATTGGGGCTTTGATTAGCTTAGTATTAGAGAAAAATAGCTCTCGCTATTACCGTGAGTTGAGAAATAATGCCGATTTTATTGAAGATATCATTCATCAACGAATCTCAGATTTCACCATCAATAAACGCCTTAAAGAGCATGGCATGAACTTTAGTGAAATGCGCGCGCTTCATCTCTCTTTAAAACCACAAACAGATTATGAACAGATTCTATTTCGCAAGAAAATCATGGCTCTCTTTCATACGAATAAAGAGAAAAAACATGCAATAGCACTTATTAATGAGAGTGACATCCCTCAAATATTGCCACTATTTACTGCTATCGGCATTAGTAACATTGTAAATACGCCCAATAAGATTATTGCAGGTCTTCAAGAAGCAAAACTTGCTCTAGAAAAAACAACACCCCAAAACCCCACGCTTTATTATGCAGACCTTACCGATTCTCACTCTTTGCTACCGAATAATATCCAAGAATTACAAAACCTTTTTGAAATGACACTTGGAAAACTACGAGAACAAGATAGTACTCGAGGTACTAAATACCTTCAGACACTGACGATTTTTTTAAAAAATGATAAGGCATGGGAAACCTCTGCAAAGCAATTACATATTCACCGGCAAACTTTAATCTATCGTATCCAAAAAATTGAAGAGTTATTAAATAGAGATATTAACTCCACCAATGATTGTGCTGAAATTTGGTTTGCACTAAAAGCTGCAAATATCTTAGAAATCACCTCCTTAGAATGAAGTTAGAAATCAAAACAACAGCATCTAACACTTTATACAATTGTCTAAAGCACACTGCACTTCTATCAATTCTTATAATTGTTTTCTAATCCCTCCTTCCCCTATGATTCAAATAATGAATAACAATAATCAATGGGGGAGACCTTTATGCAATTAGTTGCAAGTAATGCTTTGAAAAAAAGTTTTTGGATGGAAGAGGCAGAAGCTGAAATGCCATCAAACAATTTAACTCAATATGCCGGTAATCATGAAACAGATGTTGTCATTATTGGTGGCGGATTCGTTGGCTTATGGTCGGCATTAAATATCAAAAAACTCTCTCCTAATACTCGCGTAGTTGTGCTGGAAAAAGATCATTGCGGTGCCGGCGCTTCTGGACGTAATGGTGGAATGGCGATGTCTTGGTGGCCTAAAATTGGGACATTAACCTCCTTTTGTAGTAAAGAAGAGGCTCTATTTCTCGCAAAAAGCAGTGAGCAAGCCATTTATGATCTAGGCGTTTTCTGTCAAAAACACAATATTGATGCCGAGTTCATCCAAAATGGATGGCTCTGGACAGCGACTTGTCAGGCTCATCTCGATAGCTGGCAATCCACTATTGCCACTTGCCAAAAACTCGGCGTTACGCCTTTTGAGGTAATTCCAGCAGAAAAACTACAACAAATATCTGGATCTAATATTCACCTTGCAGGCGTATTAGAAAAGAGCAATGCAACGGTACAACCTGCTAAACTCGCCAAAGGAATGGCTCGTGTTGCCGTAGAACAAGGAATTGAAATCTATGAGCAATCAATGGTTTCCCAGATAGATGCTAACAATGGGAAAAATAGCCTCACAATTACAGATCCAGCACAACAAATTATCGGCTCCCTTACGTGCAATAAAGTGATCCTCGCGACGAATGCTTGGGCATCTACAATTCCAGAGTTATTAAAACAATTTACCCCTGTTAATAGCTCTGTTATCGCCTCTGAAGAATCTCTTGACGAACTTGAAAAGTTAGGCTGGAAAGATGGCGAATCCATTACAGATTCCCAATTAATGGTCGACTATTACCGTACAACACAAAAAGGACGCGTAGTATTTGGCAAAGGAACTGGCGCCATCTCTTATAAAGGCATTATTAATGGCGTCTTTAGCCATCATGATCAAAGTATTGATTTAACGATTAAAGATTTTCATCGTTGCTATCCCAGTCTTAAAAATAAAAAAATCACCCATCAATGGTCTGGCCCTATTGATCGTACTTACGATAGCTTACCCATTTTTGGCACTTTAAAAGATAATCCCAATATTATCTATGGCATTGGTTGGAGCGGTAATGGCGTTAGCCCAAGTCAATTAGGCGGTAAAATTTTAGCAAGCCTTGCTTTAGAACTAGATAACGAGTGGAGCCGATGCCCACTTGTTAATCGACAAACAAAATCTTTTCCAAGTGAGCCTTTTAGATATGTTGGGGGAAATCTGGTACGAAATGCGGTATTACGCAAAGAGCAACGAGAAATTGCCAACCTGCAGCCACGCAAAATAGATCTAATGTTTGCCAAACTTGCCCCTGCCGGCCTTGAAGATAAATCCTAATCCCTTTTTAATCCAAAACCCTCTCAATTTGTGAGTAGTTATGACCTGCAGATCATCTCCCCTTTTCCTTACCGTAGGTCATAACTGCTCTTTTTTTAAAGTCACTTCACTGGCTTTTGGCTAACGTCTTAAATTTTTAATTTACAAAATTGCGCCTTTAGGTTCGCAATGCTTTTTATCGCTTTAAAACTTAAAAATAATAAATAATTCTTGGAGGAATTAAATGAAACCTTTCTTATTTAGATTAGAAAAAAATACTGTTTTTTCAGAACAAACACCTGTCGCTTCCCCCCTTAGTGATCAGATATCTCTAACTCGAGTTGCGCTTACTTGTGAATCTAAAGAAGCGGATATGGGAATTTGGGAATGCACATCCGGCACTTGGAAACGTGCCGTAAAGGAGGCAGAATATAGTTACTTTATCAAAGGTAAAGGCCGCTTTCTTCCTGATAACGGAAATCCTGAGATCAGCTTTCAAGCAGGTGATGGCATCTATTTCCCAGAAAACACCACCGGCACATGGATTATTGAAGAGACCGTACAAAAATCCTATGTGATTTTTAAATCATAATACATAAGGAAACCATCAAAATGACTACAAAAACTTATGATTCTGGTTTAAAAGCACAAGCGCTATCACGCAAAGAGACCATCGGTATTATTATTGGCACCAACATTGGCGCAGGCGTAATGAGTATGGCTTACGCCGCAAGAAACTCAGGATATTTACCTTTATTTGTCTGCCTTTTAATTGCTTGTATTTGCTGTATTATCACCATGCTCTATGTGGCAGAGACTTGCCTTAGAACAAAAGGAAACCTTCAATTAAGTGGTCTCTCTCGCCGCTACTTAGGATCTTTAGGTGCTGTTTTAATCTTCTTTGCTGTTGCTCCAATAGCTTTGGTGCATTAACTGCGTATATGACAGGAAGCGGCGATATCATGGTCTCTTTCTTTGGGGATTATGGAATGACTAAGGAGCTTGGTAGCTTAATATTCTTTATCCCTTCAGTGCTAGTTCTCTACTTAGGTTTAAAAGCATTAGGCGCAGGACAAAGCTTAATTAGTAACTGCATGATTCTTTTAATTATCATCCTCGTAATTGCAACTCTTTTACACGATAATACGCAAGTTACAGAGCTTTGGAATTCTAAGTGGAAATATACCGTTCCGATTTTTAATCTCGCGGTCTTTGTGTTTGGCGCACAATTTTTAGTGCCTGAGCTTGTCCGTGGGAATCTTACAACACCTAAAAGAATCCCGATGTTGATTATTATAGGCATGATCGCAAGTTTAACGATCACTGCGATTATCCCAGCTTCTGTTATTGCCCTTGTTGGCTTAGAAAATGTCACGCAAGTAGCCACTTTAAGTTGGGGTAAATCTTTAGGATCTTGGGCTTATTACACTGCAAACACCTTTGCTTTACTAGCTCTTTTAACCTCCTATTGGGGCTTAGGTGGATCACTCTTTTCAAACATCTTCGACTTCTTTAAATTAGGGGATGAAACACAAAAAGGTAAACGTATTCTAGCTCTTGCGGTTGTTTCTATCCCTCCTTTTATTCTTGCTTACTCAGGTTTTGGGAGCTTTGTAAACGCCCTATATTTTGCTGGTACCGCAGGTGGGGTCATGATGGGAATCTTCCCTATCTTACTTCTTAGAAAATCTCGTAAACATGGGGATCTAGAACCTGCTTTTGTCTGTGGCTGGTATGCGCATCCTGCTATTCAGATCACGATTATCTCAATCTTTGTCTTTAGCGGTATCTATGCCATTGCTTCTCTTTTTGGATTATTACCTTTTGGTTGGTAATTTTATAAAAGCCAAAGATTAAAAACATCCATAAAAAGCCCCATTCATTAAAAATGGGGCTTTGATTCTTGAAAGATAGCTTTTTCATACAGATTTGATTATCAAATCAATTATGCCGGAAAACCTTCAAGTACCGTAATTTCAAAATCCTGACCATCAATAGTGCCAGTAACCACACTTCCTGCGAGAATTTTAGCCGTTTTACGAAGTTCAAGCGCCCCATTCACACTGATAAGCTCATCCGCCACCATTAGTTTCGCGCGCCCACCCGTTTCAGCAATACCCGTCATTTTTAATAGATCATTTAATGCGACATGGGGATGGTTCTCTAAATAAAACGCTTCTTTAATCATTTTTTAACTCTTATATCATCAATATAACTACTAGAACGAGAGCTGCGACTAGTCATTACACTAATCTTTAAGCTCCCAGAGAAGAGCATTTTACACCTAAAGGGTTATCATTGCGCTTCCTTAATCTGTGACTTCCTTAAATTTATCATGCAAATTTACCATTCAAGAGTTTCACTATCGGTAAGGACTCTTAAGGCATACTCCCCATCGACTTTCACCAAACCATGAATTTCAAAGTTAGTATCGGAAATAATTAGCTTTGCAAGATAATCAAGCACCGCTTCATCAATCACTTGTGCCGGCACTAATACCGGGATTCCTGGCGGATATGGCACAATCTGGTCACAGCTGACTCTGCCTATCAATTTTTTATTAAGCTTACCAGCTTTTACAACGGGAATAGCCGTTCCGCTATAATAGAAGGCATCTCTTGGTAATCCCGCTAAGCTTGTAAACTTGGGGATTTTGATAGAAGCTTTCTTTGGTTTTCGTTTTCTTTTTGGCAATGTTTCTGACAAGGTTGTTAATGCATGAATCAAACGCATCATCTTATTGGCTGTCGCGCCGATTGTAACTAATACCGTTATCGTTGCAAAGGTCGATTTCTCCACTTGAATATCAAACTCATCAAACAGAATCTGCTGAATCTCTTCTCCTGAATGATTCGTTGCTCTAACATCAATTGTTACTTTTGTGGGATCTAAGCGAATATTGTCGTGCTTTAAAGATGCCGGCAATAATTCCTCTAAACTTAAGACTCTAAAGAGCTTTGTCTCATTAATTTTTTGATGAAGAGTATCGACAATACTTAACACCTTTTCTAATAGTGAATACCCTTCCATACTCATCTGCTGGCGCGCCACATCAAGACTGGCAATAATACTATATTGCGGGCTTGTTGATGCATGCATATTAAAGGTTTCTCTTAAAATATGGGGATCATGATCCGGATCATTGACATGAACCATACTCGCTTGAGAGAAAGCCGAGAGTGTCTTATGCGTACTTTGCGTCACATAATCAGCGCCTAGCTCTAATGCTGTAGGGCGAAAAATAGGATGAAAACGCGCAAAACCGTACCACGCTTCATCAATAATGACTTTAATCCCTTGTTTATGAGCCGCTTCAATAATCGGTTTTAGATCATAAATCAGCCCATCATAAGTGGGGTTTGTCAAAATCAGGGCTTTTGCCGTTGGGTGCGCTTCAATTGCTTCTAAAATTGTCTCTTTAGGAACGGAGGCAAAAATACCCAGCTCTTCATTGACACTACTATTTAAGTAGATCGGCTCGGCTCCAGATAAAATCACGCCATGATGCACAGACTTATGACAATTTCGATCAAGTAGTAAAATATCCCCCGGCGTTAAAACACTCTGGAGGATCACTTTATTTGCCGTTGAAGAACCGTTGGTTGCAAAATAAGTTCGCTTAGCGCCAAACGCATCTGCTGCTAGATCTTGCGCCTTTGCAATCACGCCTTCAGGATGAAGTAAGGAATCAAGGCTCTGAACGGATACTGATAAATCCGCTTGCCACATACTTTGCCCAACAAAGTGATAAAAGTCTGTACCCCATGCACTATAACGCAGTGAATTACCATTAGAGTGTCCTGGCGTATGCCAAGAATCTGGCTGCGTTTGTACATATTCCCTTAAGGCACTAAAAAATGGCGTTGATGCTCTTTCCACTAAATCTTGGCAAACTCGATCTAATAACGCTTTAGGCGAAAATATTTCTAAAGGGCAATCTGCAATTCTCTCTGGAACAGGATTTATCTTATCAGGCTTATGCCACCAATAAGCATTTAGCTCCAAACGCCAATCCCCCGCCACAATTGGCACTAAGTCCTTAATATGCGCCTTATTTAAGAGATGTCCTACAAAAATAACGGCATGAATATTAGGATCTAAGATATATTCTGGAAACTGCTCAAAGCTACAATTTTCAAAGGCCACCATGAGTGGCGCTGCCACTAACATCTGATTCTTAATGGCGCTTTTTCCCTCTTTAGAAACAATTAACACTGTGCATAATGAACTCATGTATTGCCCTTCTTATTTTTAGTGGTGAATATTAAAATCGGTTCTCCGGATTCTTTTATGAATCCTTTACCTCCATGTTGAAATCTACTGCTTTACATTGATAGTAATGCGAACTTTCATCATACACGTTCTAAACCTATATGATCTAAAAAAGCCTTACGGA
Organism: Ignatzschineria rhizosphaerae; assembly: GCF_022655595.1. NCBI lineage: Bacteria > Pseudomonadati > Pseudomonadota > Gammaproteobacteria > Cardiobacteriales > Ignatzschineriaceae > Ignatzschineria > Ignatzschineria rhizosphaerae. The sequence continues at coordinate 81,490 of NZ_CP093379.1, read as the reverse complement.
TAACTTAAAGAGAAAATATAGCTATTACGCATTAAATTCCGATACGAGCCGAAAAAAGCTTAAAACTGCTGGCACGTAATTTCAAAAAACATGCAAGCATTCGACCCAGCCGCTCATCAACCTATTTTAGGAGGATGACTAACCAATAAATTTTGACCTCTGATTGTATTTGGAAATCACTATATACTCTTTTAGATACATAGCCTTACAACTACTTGGCAAAATTTTTCGTAAATTTAGGAGAAACAGCTTTTGCTAACGTTACAAATGCTTCTAGATAACCAATATCACTATCTGTCTCCCGAAAACCTAAAAAAATTTGCTTTGCGATCCCTTGTTTGCCCAATCTGACCGGTACAATCTCTAATTGCTGAGCATACTCATCCACTAGCCAACGGGGTAATGCCGATACTCCGCGCCCACTTGCGACCATTTGTAGCATAATATCGGTAGTTTCAATCACTTTATGACGCATTGGCGTAATCCCTGCCGGCAACATAAATTGGTTATAAATATCCAAACGATCAATATCGACAGGATAAGAGATTAATACCTCACTTGTCATCTGCTCTGGCTTCAAATAATCAATCCCTGCAAAAGGATGATCTTTCGCAACAACTAGCACCTGCTCATAATCAAATACCGGCATAAACTTGAGCCCAGGCTTATAAAGAGGATCGGGCGTAACAAGCACATCTATCTCAAACCCAATCAATGCGCCAATGCCGCCAAACTGAAAGCGTTGTTTTACATCTACATCCACATCGGGCCACTGACTTAAATAGGGAGAAACCACTTTTAACAGCCATTGGTAACAAGGATGACATTCCATCCCAATACTGAGCCTGCCTCTTTCCCCTTGTGAAAATTGACGCAAACGATCTTCTGCTAAATCAAGTTGCGGCAAGACTCGATTAGCGACAAATAGTAAATACTGACCTGCCTGAGTGAGCTGTAAACTGCGCCCTTCTCGCCGCCAAACTTGTGTCCCTAACTGCTCTTCAAGCTTCTTCATACTATGGCTTAACGCCGATTGAGTGACATGCAAAACAGATGCGGCTTTAGTTAAAGAGCCCTGCTTTTCCACTTGCTGCACAATATTAAGATGGATTCGTTCTAACATAATGATGAGTAAAATTCATGGATAGGTGAAATAAATCCATTTTACTTCATATATTGAGTTACCTACAATACTTAAAGTGTCTTTATTTGCGCAAAATAAAACAAAAGCTAAGGCTAACAGCACTAATAGCAAGCCTTTTACCATCCCTAATCACCTTATAAATAATAACGCTGATAAAATCTCAGCGTCATTTTGACAAATAGGCAGCGATACCATGAATACACAATTTTCATTCAATATTAAAAGTATTATTTTTAACGAAAATTACCACCCAGCAGATAGCACCCGTCTGACAACGAACTTTGCCAATTTAGCAAGGGGAGAAAGCCGTCAGGAAAACCTTCGTAATACCTTAAATATGATCAATAACCGCTTTAATGCGCTAGCGAATTGGGATAATCCCCAAGGTGATCGCTATGAGATTGAACTTGAAATTATTTCTGTAGAGATGGATATTGCCGGAGCAAAGAGTTCTTTCCCCTCCATTGAAATTTTAAAAACAAATATTATTGATCATAAACTCAATACCCGTACTGAAGGAATTGTTGGTAATAACTTCTCCTCTTATGTTAGAGATTATGACTTTAGTGTCTTACTTCTTGATCATAATAAGAATCAAGCATCATTTAGTATTCCAAAAGATTTTGGCGATCTTCACGGTAAGCTCTTTCAAAGCTTCATCCATTCAGATGCTTACCGCGCGCACTTCACAAAGCTCCCAGTGATCTGTTTATCTGTATCTGATAGTAAAACCTACCATAGAACTGAAAATCACCATCCTATTTTAGGCGTTGAATATCTCCCTGATGAAGCATCGCTGACAGAGCAATACTTTAAAAAAATGGGCTTAGAGGTTCGCTACTTCATGCCGCCTAATAGCGCTGCACCACTAGCATTTTACTTTAAAGGTGATCTATTAAATGATTACACAAACTTAGAGCTTATCAGCACTATTAGTACGATGGAAACCTTCCAAAAGATCTATAGACCTGAAATTTATAACGCAAATGCCGCCGCCGGAAGATGTTATAAACCCAATCTCAAAAATGCCGATCACTCTGTGACACAAATTGTCTATGATCGTGAAGAACGAAGTGCGTTAGCGATTAAACAGGGGAAATTTACAGAAGAAGCTTTCATTAAGCCCTACCAATCATTCCTAGAGCAATGGGCGGCGAATTATGCGCTTTAATATTTAAAACATCATAAAAAATAACAAATACTCGCAAGGGATACCTATTATGAAGAAAATTTTATTACCGACATCAACTGCCGGCAGTCTACCTAAACCTACTTGGCTTGCAGAGCCTGAAAAGCTCTGGTCTCCTTGGAAGCTCGACAACGAAATATTAACAGAAGGCAAACAAGATGCGCTACGCATCGCTCTGCTTGAGCAAGATCTTGCCGGCATTGATATCGTTAGTGATGGCGAGCAGACTCGTCAGCATTTTGTTACCACCTTTATCGAGCATCTTAGTGGCGTTGATTTTGAAAAAAGAGAAACCGTGAGAATTCGTGATCGTTATGATGCAAGTGTCCCAACGGTTGTTAGTGCTGTAGAGCGCAGAAAACCGGTTTTTGTTGAAGATGCAAAGTTCCTACGTAAACTTACCAACAAACCAATCAAATGGGCACTTCCAGGGCCAATGACCATGATTGATACGCTCTATGATGCCCATTATAAGAGCCGTCAAAAGCTTGCTTGGGAATTTGCCACCATTTTAAATCAAGAAGCGAAAGAGCTAGAAGCTGCCGGCGTTGATATCATCCAATTTGATGAGCCGGCATTTAATGTCTTCTTTGATGAAGTCAATGATTGGGGAATTGCCACATTAGAAAGAGCTATTGAAGGGCTTAAATGTGAAACAGCCGTTCATATTTGCTATGGCTATGGCATTCAAGCCAATACCGATTGGAAAAAAACACTCGGATCAGAGTGGCGCCAATATGAAGAGTCATTCCCAAAACTGCAAAAATCCAATATCGATATTATCTCTTTAGAATGCCAAAACTCTCATGTGCCGATGGATCTCATTGAGCTTATCCGTGGCAAAAAAGTGATGGTGGGCGCGATTGATGTTGCGACAAATACCATTGAAACACCAGAACAAGTCGCTAATGTGCTACGTAAAGCCTTACAGTTTGTCGATGCAGATAAGCTCTATCCTTCAACTAACTGCGGCATGGCGCCATTATCGCGTGAAGTAGCAAGAGGAAAGCTCGAAGCACTTAGTGCCGGTACGAAAATAGTTCGTGGAGAACTATAAACCTCTTAACAACGCATCATATTTATTAATACTCACAGAGATTGTAAAGGACTCATCCCTTGATAATCTCCGTGAGTTTTTTATTCCCTAGACTATAGTAAAATCAGTTTAAAAGTAACTGAATCAAATTGCCGGCGCATCGATTATGAGAAGTACAAGAATCGTTCTATCCGGCAGCATGCAAGCTAATTTGATACATACTCTGTACCCTTAATACTTTTAAAATAATGTTTCTTAAACAGCTGGCACGGGATTTTAGAAAGAACACGAAACATTCCCTCCTGCCTTGCATAAATCTATAAAGGTACATATTAATGATATGTTAGAAATCGGCGGGTTGTTTACACTTCAGTGTTAAAATAATTTTCTAAAACTTCATAAGGCGTTAAACCATTAATACCCTTATGAGGTTTTACTGTGTTGTAATAGTTCAAAAATCGTTTTAGCTTCTTTTTCCGATCATCTGAACTGATAAACTCCTCCTGATTATGCCACATTTCCATGAGTGTTCGAATGACTCTTTCTGCTTTTCCATTCGTTTGAGGGCAAGCTGGCTTTGTAAACTTTTGATTAATCTTATGTGTTAGACACATTTCGACAAAGGCATGTTCTGATGTACCCTTATACTCACGACCATTATCCGAATAGGTGCATTCTACAGTATAGGGACACTGTTCTAACAGATCCCATCGAAGAAATTCAGCAGCACTAAACTGTGATTTATCAGGATAAATACCGGCATAAAGTTCTCTTGAAAAATCATCAATTCCTACAAATAAATACTCTCTAGTGCGATTTTTAAGATCCCCTTTTAAAAGAGGGAGCCGTTTAGTATCCACATGGACCATCTCGCCAGGATAGTTTTTGTTATAACGTTTAGCCCTTTTTTTAAGTTTCTCTTCAATAGATTTTTCAATCTTTGCAAGACGTTTAATGCCATACTTAATTGTTCTATAACGTTCATTTTTACTAGCTAATGGCACAAACAAGTTCAATCTACCTTGTTTTAGTACTTTATAGATCGTAGGTCTGCTTACCATAAAACGCTCAGCTAGATAGGTTACGGTAAATTTTTCTTGATGATGTAATCGCCAAATCTCTTCTCGATGAAACGGCGTTAATTTTGTTTTTCGATGGATATTCATAACAGTATTTTCTCCTAATACTGTAAACAACGCGATAAAATCCTACAAATGATAGATTTATTGAATAACATTACCTAGGAATCCCTTTATGCTCGAAATTTCTATTAAAAATAGCACCAATGATGACAACGCTTCTGCCGTTAAAACAATCTTAGCGGCTTATAACAAAAAGCATACCGAGCATCTTACCGATTGCAACAATGATCCATTAGAGATTATTGCCAAAGAGAATGGCAAAATTATCGCAGGACTGTTAGGTCGCTCTATATGGGGAACCTTACAGATTCAGTTTTTAGCGGTGGATGAAGCATATAAAGGACAAGGCTTAGGAAAAAAGCTGATGTTAGAGGCGGAAAGAATCGCCCGTGAAAGAAAATGCCATTATATTGCCGTCGATACCTTCTCTTTTCAAGCGCCTGAATTTTACAAAGCTTTGGGCTATAAGATCTTTGCAGAAGAAGTGGATTTCCCTTTAACTTTTAGTAGATACTATCTTCGTAAAACGCTTTAGCTCCCAAAATACGCTATTAAAAAAATTGCCATAAAAAAGCCTAATCCCTCACATCAATGAAGAGATTAGGCAATGTCTCGATAGGCTTTACAATCGAAATTTGTGATTTATTAATTCTTTAAAACACCACAAAGTGGGCAAAGAAGGCGATAATCGGTAAGGCTATGATCGTTCTGATTAAAAAAATCATTAGTAGCTCTAGGAAATTGAGCGGAATTTTTGAACGAAGAATCAATGCGCCGACTTCTGTTAAATAGATAATCTGCACAACGGACACACACGCAATGACAAAACGGGTTAACTCACTTTCAATTGCGTGCCCTAAAACTGCCGGCAAAAACATATCTGCAAATCCGACTAACATGGTTGGTGCAGCTTTTGCCGCTTCAGGAATCGCCAATAGATCTAAATAGTAGATAAATGGATATGAGAGATAGGTAAAGATCGGCGTATATTCTGAGATCGCTAAAGCAAATGTTCCAATTGCAAACATCAGCGGCAATAACCCCATATAGACATCTAATAAAACAAACAGACTTCTAAATAAAGATTTTGAGATAGAGGGTGCTCGCTCTGCCTTATTCACTGCTTGAGAAATGGCCCATTTCGGCAAAGAGATTCCTTTTGGTATTAATTCAGTAGACGCATTTCCCTCTACTAAATAATGATCTTTTTTACGAGATAAAGGCGGAAGTCTTGGCATAATCATCGCAAGTGATAAAGCAGTGACAACAACCACAGCATAAAAAGGTAAAAAGAGATGCGTAATATTTAAAAAGCTCACAATCAATAAGCTAAAAGCAATGGAAGCAACCGAGAAGTTCGTGGCGGCAACGGCAGCTTGCCTTGCACTATAAAATCCTCGCTCATATTGCTGTGATGTAATAATCACCCCTACTGCTGATGACCCCAACCACGATGCCATCGCATCAATCGCAACACGCCCTGGTAATCGAAAGACCTTTTGGAAGACTTTTGATAATAAGATTCCCACAAATTCCATCAAACCATAATCCACAAGAAATGGCAGTAACAACATGGCAAAGAGGAAAAAAGGGATCAATACAGGGTTTAAATCGTTTAGAATTAATCCGCCCGTATTACTGCTATAAACCCATTCAGGGCCAACTTGCCAGTAGATAAAGTTAACAAATATTCCACCAATAATTCTTAAAATAAACCAAATTTTGGTCGGATAAAAAAGAGAAGAGAGATAGGAATCTGTCACGATTCTACTGGGTTTAAAAATCCCGACTAATAAGGTCATCACCGCAGAGAATGTCACTAAAATATAGGCCACAGTTGGTAAGGTATTTTCGCTAATGACTGATTTTAAAAGGCTAGCTAAAACGCCAATACCAATCGTCCACTCGCCATCCCAAAAAATAGGGGTTAAAAAAAATAGTACGCCGATGAGAGAACAGATAATAAATTTAATCAGTGCCGTTTTTCGAGGCGCTTGCTCCTTTTGACACACCCGTATCTCACCGGTTGTCGATGCTTCATTTGTTTTCATTTTCGCTCCTTAATGCCCTTATAGATAAAGGCAGATGCCGCTCTTGCTGTTTTCCCAGCTTATTTTTTTATTATGACAAGAAGAGAGAGGCTATCTATTGATATTAGACTTAATCTATTGATTTACATTATCAAAGGATTATAAAAGCGTGATCTCTCACGCTTGTCTAATCTTATATTATGAATATTTATTCGTCGTAACGAACCTTGGGTAAAACGCATAACATTTCAAATAACATGTTAGCGCCTAAGACTGCCGTTGTGCCAAATGGGTCATAAGGAGGAGAGACTTCCACTAAATCTGCACCCACAATATTTAAGCCCTTAAGACCACGAACGATCTCTAATCCTTGCGGTACTGTTAGCCCGCCGATTTCCACCGTTCCTGTTCCCGGCGCATGCGCTGGATCGAAACTATCGATATCATAGCTTAAATAAACAGGCCCATCTTTCATCAGCTCTCTGATTTCAGCCATCAGCGGAACGAGCGATTTATGCCAGCACTCTTCTGCCGGAACCACTTTAAAGCCTTGCTCTTTGCCCCAATCAAACTCATCTGCGCTATAACCTGTCCCACGAAGCCCGATCTGTACAACACGATTACAATCGAGTAACCCTTCCTCTACTGCGCGGCGAAATGGGGTTCCGTGCGCAATTTTTTCCCCAAACATCGTATCATTAATATCTGCATGCGCATCCACGTGAATAAGCCCAACCGGGCCATGTTTCTCTTTCATCGCACGAAGAATCGGTAAGACAATTGTGTGATCGCCCCCTAATGTGAGCGGAATCGCATCATGCGCTAAAATATTATCACGATAAAAGTTCGTAATAATGTCCATGCTTTTAAGAATATTAAAAGTATTAATAGGCACATCCCCAATATCGGCAATTTGCATGCTTTCAAAAGGGGCGGCTTTTGTTGCAACATTATAAGGACGAAGCATTCTAGATTCATCACGAATCTGTCTTGGTCCTAAGCGGGTTCCTGGGCGATTTGACGCACCGATATCAAAAGGAATCCCAACAAATGCGGCATCTAAGCCTTTTGCATCGGCTTGGGTTGGTAAGCGCATCATTGTTGCAATACCGCCACAACGTGGCATTTCGTTTCCACCTAAAGGTTGATTGAATTTCTTTGTCATAAGTCATCCTCCATCATTAGACAAACATTACTATTATTTTTGTGTTCAATTCATATTAGGCAGGTTTTGTGGTTTATTCTATTAACTTATTCATAAGTATACATATTCATTTTAATATGTATTATCCGCTGGCATTAACAGAGCGCTCACAAAAATTAGACAAAAAAATCGCCAGAAAGGCTCTGACGATTTTCCAAAATTAACTATCACCAAGAATTAGAGTGCAAAGATTCAAAACCGGCTTATTGAAATACCGGCGCATCGGCTATTAACAATAAAAAGTTATTCTATCCGGCATTTTTTAATGCATTGTTTAAGACGTACCTTTATAGATTGATACAAGGCTATAAGGAATGTTTCGTGCTCTTTCTAAAATCCCATGCTCGCTGTTTAAGACTCGATTTTTTAAAGCGAATCGCCTATTTCCCTATATCACCATGGAATATGGAATCCTTTTATAGTCCTTAACTTCCTTTGAGTGGTTATTGAGCCTTTGCTTTGGTTAAGTAATATTTCGCACATTCCACCATATGATAGAGATTACCATTGCCGGCAAAGCTTACCGCCATAAAATTCTGCGTCACATCAAACCATAAAAGCGGTTGCTTCTCTTCAATCAGAACAACTTCCTTATTTAAAACACCATAATAGATATTCATCGTTAACTGATCGATCGGATAGATATAGTCAATCATGTGCGTCAAAGCAATATCTCCCTTTTCAATCCCTGTCTCTTCAAAAAGCTCACGATAAGCTGCCTCAAGCAGATCTTCTCCCGGATCAACCTTGCCACCCACAAAGTTATACAGCCCTAAATAAGGATCCCTTGTTCTTTGGCACATTAAAACTTTTGTTTCATCAGGATTAAACACCACAATAAGATTGACTATTTTCATCATTTTTTTCTCAAATCAAAAGGTCATAACCGGTTTATGACTTCGGGCGTAATGCTTTTTGAATAGCATAAATAGACCCTAAAATCATGATAAATCCAATCATAGAAACCAATGTTAAACGTTCTCCCAAAAAGATCCAGCCTAAGAAAAATGCGGTAACAGGACTTAACAAACCAATACTCGATACAACTGCCGGCGATAAGCGTTTAATTCCTTGAAACCATAAGAGATAGGCTAAAAGCGCGCCAAAAAGGCAGAGATAACTATACCCTAAAATATTTTTCAGCGTCATCTCTGGCCAGCTCTCAAAGCTTAAAAATACCGGTAAGATAATAAGCCCACCAAAGAAAAGCTGCCAGCCAGTAAATGCCGTTAATGGTAGATCTACGCGCCAAAAACGGCTTAAAAAGGTTCCACAAGCCATCGATAAAGCACCTAATAGCGCTGCAATCACCCCAATAAAATCAACCTGCATATTAGGTGAATAGAGCATCGCCACCATTCCTATTACTCCCACAATGGCCGCAATCCACGCAGCACTTGGAATACGCATTTTAGCAATCGAAGCCATTAAAACTAAGACAATAATCGGTTGAATCGCGCCTAAAATTGCAGCAAGCCCCCCTGGTAAACGATAAGCGGCAACAAAGAGCATAACTTGAAAAATACCGATATTTAAAATGCCAAGAATAATCACCTTTAACCACTCTTTCCCCTTTGGAAACTTTCTTGTCCAGAGAATTAAGAGGATTCCGGCCGGCAATACTCGTAATAATGCCGCTAAGAAAGGATGTCCACTGGGTAACAATTCGGTTGTCACTATATATGTCGATCCCCACATAATGGGCGTTAATGCTGTTAGCAATGCAATAATAAAGAGGGGCATAACCTATCCTTCAAAGTATCTTGATGTTAAGATAGTTTATATTAAACCTATTTATCTTGAGGTCAAGACAAGTGAGCAAAAAAATCAAGAAAGATAATGATCATATCTCTCATGCTATTTCGCAGTGGCAACGAGAAAAGCCAGATTTAGAGAGTAAAGAGATGCTGCTGATTGGCAGATTAATCAATTGCACCATTATTATTTCTGAAGAATTAGAAAAATTATATGGCACATATCAGATTAATCGCGGCGAATTTGATGTACTTGCAACGCTTCGCCGGGCAGGAAAACCTTATGAGTTAACGCCGACAGAGCTCTTCTCTACTCTCATGATTACCTCCGGCACTATGACAAATCGCCTACAGCAATTACAAAAAAAGGGCTTAATCACACGCGTGCCAAATCCTATCGATGCTAGAAGTATGAGGGTTTCCTTAAATGAAAAAGGATTAAAGCTCATCGATGAACTAATCTATCAACACGTTGATCTTGAAAAAAAGCTTTACAAACTTATTCCTGAAACAACACAAAGAGCGCTCGAAGAGAATCTTGGCGATTGGCTCTATAAGTTACGAGATTTTAAACAACAATAGTCACAAAAATGCCGGTAAAATCTCTCTATAAAAAATCATTACCGGCATTTTATAGTAGATTCGGTTTAAGAAACACTACTTTAAAAATATTAAGGGTACAAGATTATGTATCAAATTAGCTTGCACGATGCCGGATAGAACTATTCTTGCGCTTCTCATAACCGATGCGCCGGCAATCTGATTCAATCACTCTTAAACCGATTTCACTATATCTTTATATTATTTAAATTTTAGGACCAAAAAAGATTACCCATGTTCTAAAGTCATCCGTAAAACTTTCAAATCGGTGATCTTTTCCTCTGGCAACAAAGATGAAATCTCCGGCAGTAAAATTAATATATTCCGTTTCTCTTCGAAATGTTCCACTGCCTGAACTAATAATATAGATCTCATCTCGATCATGAGGCGTTTGTTGATCCACTTTATCCGGTCTAAAAAGCTCAACCGAAATATCATGCCGCTCAAATAAAATGATAAACGGCTTTGGTAAATCAGGAATAATTTTAGAGATTTCTAACTCATTAATATGCGTAATATCCGATACAGGATAATCCATGTCTGCCCCCTATATGATTATATGATTGGTTGTCATTCTTATAATGAGTCAAGAATGACACCAACCCTCGGGTTACACAACAGATAATCTATCTTGGGAAAAAATAAGCTATTGTATTTCTTCGTAAAGCTTTGCTTCATCTAATTGAATAATCACTGGCACATCACTTTTTTGCGCGACTAATACCGCGCTTTGCAGCTGATCCATACTTGTAATTTCAATTGTTTCACAACCAAAGCCCTTGGCAATAGTGATAAAGTCCGGCGTATAGATATCAACGCCAATTGTTGGAATTCCATGATTGATCATGGAGCGTTTAATCTCTTGATAACCAAAGTTATTCCATAAAAGTACGATAAGCCCCAGCTTCTCCTCAACCGCTGTGGCAAGCTCTGGCAAGCTAAATTGAATACCGCCATCCCCCATTAAAGAGACAACCGGTTGCTCAGGATTGGCAATCTTAGCGCCAATTGCCGCCGGCAATCCATACCCTAAAGTGCCGTAACCTGTTGCTGAGTTAAACCATTTACGAGTTTGGTTCGTTTCAAAGAGAAAGTTCCCCGAATAGACAATCTGCGTTGAATCCCCCACAAACACCATATTAGGCGCATTTTCTTGTAAGATCTTCAACACTTGATATTGAACATCCCACTCCTTAGGAAATGCCGTTGCTAGGCGCTCTTTAATTGAACGAACCTTTGTCACTCCAGCACTTTGAGTACTAAATTTGACCGGCATTTTTTGAGTGGTTAAGTAAGTAGCCAGCCCATGAATAAAGCTTTTCGCATCACTGACAATGCCTATCGTTGAGAGGAAATTACTATGGAGCTGCTCAGGGTCGATATCAACACGAATGACTTTCGCACTTAATTTAAACTCCCCATTAAATGCCACATCATAATCCGTCTCACCAAGCTCGGTGCCAATGGCTAACACAACATCGGCTTTTAAAATCTCTTCACGCACAATTTCTGTGGTTTGATAAGAGCCAATCGCAAGTGGATGATCAGGCGGAAATACTCCCTTACCATTAACGGTATAGAGTACTGGCATATCAAAGCTCTCTGCAATTTTAACTAACTCATCAGTATCAGCATTAATCGCACCGCCCCCCACTAATAGATAAGGATTTTTAGCACTCGCTAAATGCTCCGTAACATCTTCTAGTGCCTCTTGACTGACTTCTGGGCGATATAATCTTGATGAAGTATAAATCGGCATATCTACTAATTTTGTAATCACATCTGTCGGAATCTCAATATGTACAGGGCGTGGACGCTCGCTATTAAATACTGTAAAAGCTTTTGCTAAGATCTCCGGCAATTCACAAGGATCTAATACGGTATGACTAAACTCACAAACTCCAGAAACCACATCTTTTTGGCTATAAAGTTCATGTAATCGCCCTTGCTTCATGCCAAGTGTTGCCCTCTCGTTAACACTGGAAATCACTAACATGGGAATAGAGTCTGCGTAAGCTTGCCCCATTGCCGTTAAGATATTGGTCATTCCAGGGCCTGTAATGATAAAGCAAGCGGCAGGCTTTCCTTTCACCCTCGCATAGCCATCTGCCATAAACCCAGCGCCTTGCTCATGGCGCGGCGTGATATGTTTTAAGGTGGTTTGTGGCAAGCCTCGGTAAAGCTCAATGGTATGAACGCCGGGAATTCCAAAGATCGTCTCAATGCCATAAGCTTCAAGCTGCTTTACTAAATACTCACCACAAGTGATCAATTGCTTCGTCATTTCAACAACTCCTCTATCTATTGTTATCGTTTATTTTTATCAGTTTATTAGGGATCTATTCTTTATTAGGTTATTCAATTACACCTTTAATCCTCTGTTCTGCACTTATTAATCTTGACTCATTAATTTCATGCTCATTAGACCTATAATCATTGAGATATCAATATTAGTAGGAAAAATAACACTGATTTTTCCTATAACACCTTAAGAATTACAGATCACGTGCAATCTTAATAAGATTCTTTAGAAAATAATCCATTTTGCTACTAACACAATAATTGGTAATCCTATTAAAGTCCTTAAAATAAAGAGTATAAAGAGCTCCAAAATATTCAATTTAATTTTAGACTTAATTACTAAAGCACCTACTTCTGTCATGTAAATCACCTGAATTACTGAAGTACAAGCAATAATAAAACGGGTCATTTCACTTTCAACCGATGCGCCTAATACTGCCGGTAAAAAGATATCGGCAAATCCAACTAATAGTGATGGTGCTGCCGCTTTTGCATCTGGAACATTAAACCACTCTAAAAGATAATAAAAAGGTAAAGAAAGATAATTAAAGAGTTGCGTATACTCCGAAAGTGCTAGAGCAATCGTTCCAATTGCAAAAACAACCGGCATCAATCCAAAGTAAACATCCATGAGTACAAAGACACTATCTTTAACCGCTACTCTTAATTTAGGAGCATGCTCTGATTTATCAATTGCACGGTTGACCGCATATTTATAACTTGATACGTTTTTAGGTGCTTCTTCCGCTGTTGGAACTTTACCCGTTAAATACGTATCTTTCTTTAAGCTTAATGGTGGAATTCTCGGTAAAATAATGCCGATAATAATCGCCGTAAAAACGACCGTTGCATAAAAAGGAATAAAGTAATGAGGAATACCTAATACTGTGGCTATTAAAAAACTAAAAACTACTGATGAAATGGTAAAGTTTGTCGAAATTGTTGCCGCTTCTCTCTCGGAATAGAATCCATTTTCATACTGCTGTGCTGTAATAATGACTCCTACGGCACTCGATCCTAACCATGAGGCTGCCGCATCAATAGCTGAGCGTCCGGGAAGTCTAAAAAGTCGACTAAATGGTTTTGATAACATGGTCCCTATAAATTCCATCAATCCATACTCAACTAAGAATGGCATTAATAAAATTGCAAATAGGAAAAATGGTAGTAATGTTGGGTTCAGGTCATTTAAGATCGTACCACCGGTATTTTTATTATAAACCCATTCAGGTCCGATCTGAAAAAAGATCATCACAATAAATATTGCGCCAATCATTCTTAATATAATCCAAATAGATGCCGGCAAAAAAAGCTCTTTCAACTTTTGATTTTCTTTAAAAATCTTAGGCTTAAAAATTAAAGCAATCAAAGTAACTACTGATGATAATACAACAACGGACAAAGCTATAACTTGTAATGAATTAGGGGGTAACAATGAACGAAATATCCCCGCCAAAATTCCTACACCTACTCCCCACTCACCGTTCCAAGGTAATGGTGTAATAAAGAGTAATACCCCTATTAATGAAAAGATAATAAATCGCCTTCTAGCGATGTGATACTGTTCCGAATGACTACTAGATATACCCATATTTCCTCCTAACTTCGAATTTAAATTTTTTTATTGATATCGAAGCATTTAATGTATTGGTTCTATTTTTAATAAATGATATCTAAGCTCAAGATCTACAACAGTTTAGGAACTGTTGCGGCAATCAAGATGTTAGAATCAACGCGATCAATATCTGTAACACCTGTAAATGACATACTTGTTTCAAATTCTTTTTGAATGATTTCTAAGGTATTCGTCACACCTTTTTCTCCATAAGCGCCTAACCCATAAAGATAGGCTCGGCCAATCATCCCCCCAGTTGCCCCTAAAGCGATTGATTTAAGAAGATCTTGCCCACTACGAATACCACTATCTAAAATGATCTCCGTTCCGGTTCCTTTTAAGCGATCAACAATAGATGGCAACATTTTAATAGAAGAAAGTGCTCCATCTTGCTGGCGGCCACCATGATTACTAACTACGACGGCATCAGCTCCCAAGCTACTCGCGATTAATGCATCTTCTGGATCTAAAATACCTTTAATAATGAGCTTTCCGCCCCAAGCTTTTTTAATCCATTCAACATCCTTCCAATTAAGAGATAGATCAAATTGTTGTAAACTCCATGCGGCAAAGGATTTTCGATCATTCACGCCTTCCACATGACCAACGATATTGCCAAATTCTCGGCGTTTCGTTTTTAGCATATTCCAACACCAACGTTGTTTAGAAATAAGATTAATCCAGTTTTTTAAAGTAGGCGTTGGTGGCACACTAAGGCCATTTTTAATATCTTTATGCCTTTGCCCCACCATTTGCGAATCAAGTGTTAGTACTAATGCATCACATCCTGCCATTTTTGCCCGCTCAATCAAACGAAGAGTAAAATCTCGTCCCCCTAAAACATATAATTGAAACCAAAAAGGCTCCCCAACTTCCGCTTGAATATCCTCTAATGAAGCAATACTCATGGTCGATAAGGTATATCTGACTCCAAATTTAGCCGCCGCTTTTGCAGCTAAAATCTCCCCATCCGGATGAACCATTCCCGCAAGACCTGTTGGTGAAATGGCTAATGGTATTGTTGAACGAACACCAACAATCTCTCTTTGAGTCTGAATATTTGAGATATCAACGCCTACACGCTGAATTAACTTAATATCTTGAAAGTCAGCCTCATTGGCATGATAAGTACTTTCCGTCCATGCCCCAGAATCTACATAATCGTAGATCATTTTAGGCACACGTTTTTTAGCAACGACTCTTAAATCCTCAATATTGGTGATAATAGTCATTATTCAATCCTCTATTTAACATCACTTTAGTCATGATTTATTTATATAATTTTATGGCGCAGAAACACTTATAAAGCACTTACTTTCATATTAAAAAATTACTTTAAAACAGGATGTTAAATTAATTATATTAATTACTATAATTAACCATTACGATTAACAATATTATATAATATAAAGATACTCTCATAAGCCTGTTAAATAGCTGATAAAATGAATACTCTCAGAACTCGCTTTCCCATGATTCAATCCTCCACCTGTTATCTCATCCTTATTATCGAATGATTTTTTATTATTTTTTTAGTCCTGTCTCTCTACATAGTAGGCATGTATGCCTTAAATTATCCATAATCCAAAAATTATCTATACATATAGATATTGATATATAAGAAAATATACCAGAGAATTTTTACCATTAAATAACAGATAGTTAGATTGCTATCACGGTAACAACAACAACTTTTTCATAAAAATTTTAATCAAAGGGGAATTGGGATTTTTGGTAATTAAATGATGAGAAACAGAGTAAGAAAACTCTTCACTAATCGGGATAATTACCCCCTCTTTAACGTAAGGCGTAGCATAATCTACCGGTAAATAACCAAGATGCGTGCCGGCCATGATAAAAAGGAGCGTTGTTTCCATCTGCTTAGCGGTTGCCGTTAACTTTGAGGGGCGAATGGGGACTATTTCAGGATCTAGGTTATAGCCTCTTCTTACCCAAGAATGGTGATGTAATAACTCTTCCACATCAATCTTATCTTTTATCGCAAGCGGATGCGCTTGACTACAATAGATTTGCTGGCGCTCATCAATGAGCTGTTTATAGAGAATCTCTTTTAATTGCTGACTAAAATAACCAATCCCAATATCTAAACGATTATTTAAGATTCGAGATTCAATTTCATGAGGCGAAAGGATCTCAATATTAAGAGCAACTAAAGGATACTCTTGATAAAAACGAGCAATCGTATTGGAGATCTGCTTTTTTAAAATCAGTGGTAATTCATCGATTAAGGCAATATTTAACTCCCCTGAGAGCGTACTACTGACCTTTTGAATCTGTAAGATTTCTTGATAAAACTGATCTAAATCTCCGGCTAATTGTAAGCAAGCGCTATAAACCTCTTCGCCCTCTTTAGTCAAAGAAAAACCGCTTCTTCCTCGCAAGCAGAGCGTAAAACCAAACTTATCTTCCAAATATTTAAGTTGATTACTAATCGCCGGTTGGGCCATGTCTAAAATCGTTTGCGCCGCTGAAACGCCTTTACAATCAGCAACTACCGTAAACACATATAATGCTCGTAAATCTCGGTAATTGAGCTTGTTTAGCATTTTAGACTCCTCTTATTTATTATTGTCTTGATAGCGCGCCCTGTTGACGCTTAATTTTTTTATCAACGCTTTTACATCTTACCATAACTACTTTTAGCCCATCGGTACCTTCATCACACTATTGGCGTATAAAAAAAGCTTCAAAAAATCGTTATCTCTTTGAAGCTCTTAAAATTAATCAATAATAGAAAATTTTAAATTATTTCATTTTAAGCAATTAGGCAATCGCCCGATCGGTTAAAAGGGGGACATTCCCTTTTTCCGATAATAACGTCATATAGGCTTTAACCTTTTCCGGGAACTTTATCGCTTTAGAGGCTGTTAAAGCTCTTAATAGCGGAAAGAGTAAAATATCATCTAAAGAATAAATCTCATGTTCAATCAAAGTGAGATCTAACTCTGGTCCTAAAGCTTCTAACGCTGCTTCTAACTTGGGAATTTCGGTCTTACCATTCTCTTGTAATTGCGCAAAACTACCAAATTTCTCCTCATGACGGTCAATATACATTTGACGAGCACTTTCTGTTTTAAACTCAGGGAAGTCCATTTGTGCATATAGCGGCATCACAAAACGATTGATAGCCCCAAAGTGCTCATTCACCCATTGCTCAATCTTTTCATTGCGCGTTCCTGTTAAAAAAGGTTCCTCATTAAGATCATCTAAATAATGGACGATATCTAAACTCTCTGGCATATATTTCTGAGGCTCAAACTCCAAAATAGGAACCATCTGTTTACCTATCATCTTTGTCGGAGTCTCCACATCATCTTCTAAAATATATTCATGCGTAATGGGAACGTCTAACTTTAACCCTGCAGCAAGCATTGCACGAACACAAAACGGGCAATGTTCAAATAGATATAATTTCATTATAAACCTCCAACTTATTATTTAAGGGACCTTTTCAGTGTAATTAGAATCTTCAGTGCTGACAATTATCTCGCCAAAATAATCAATCAAACTCCTCTCATGACCTCTTTTTATAATCGATTTGGTTTAAGAAAAACTGTTTTAAACAGTAAACACAATACAACGTATGAATAAAACCAGCTTGCATGATGCCGGATAGAACGATTCTTATGCTTCTCATAACGATATGCCGGCAATCTGATCTAGTCACTTTTAAACCGATTTTACTATTCACAAAGATGGTTTTAAGAACGTTTGCTGTATCAAGAAAAAAGCCACTATTGTATTGTTAATAATAGTGGCTTTTATGATGAATGATATTAGATATTAGCTACAGAAGATGAACTACTCTACATTAAAAACAGTGGTCACATCACTGTTATGCTCAATTTGCATGATCTGCAAAGAACCTTTCTTTTCAGGTCCCATTCCTGGTGAGTTAAGCGGCATTCCAGGTAGTGCAATACCTTTAATATCTGGCTTTTCATCCCAGAGTTTACGGATCGAAGCAATCGGCACATGCCCTTCAATCACATAATCCCCCATCACAATCGTATGGCAGCTTGCCCCTTTATAAGTGCCGTAATCCATTTTTATTTGTGCGATATTAGGGTGATCGACCATCTTCACCTCAATGCCCTGCTCTTTTAAATAATCGGCATGCGCTGTGCAACATCCGCAATAAGGATCTTTATATAACGTCATTTCTGGTAAATCACTATTTTCTGCAAAAGCATGACTCATCGATAAGGATAATAATCCTGCGGCAATCAATAATAATGGTTTCTTTTTCATAATAAATCTCTCTTTCATTAAATCATGGGGCGTATCCATCGATACGTTTTCTCTATTTCGAATAAAATTTCACGATAAACGGATCATTACAAAATACTTAAATGGCATAAACCATCTGGCAGATGTAACAAACCAAGAGACATTGCAATGATCACAAACTTTTCTAAAATAGAAAAGCCCCTCATTGATCATTAGCAATTCTCTAAGAGAGAGAGATTTTGGGAGGCTTAGGCTCAATTGGTAAAATAGGCTCAGGAATCAGGCGATGATAGCGAGGATGAGTCCCCACGACCTGATCAACTGCCGGCATTTCACTCATATAAAAAGGAAGAATGCTATGGTGATCGCAATGTTGTAAGCAGCTCATCGCACTTGATGCGCTCATAGCACAAGCACCATCTTCGCAAAAGGAGAATTCATGTTTGACTTGCTCAGATTGAGTTTGTTGATGCATCAAAAGACCACTAACATCGGCTACAGCCATGCTAGACATCACGAACATCCAGCTCATTAAGAGCATCATGATGATGGTGAGAGATCTTCGAAAATAACGCATCAATTCAATCCATTTCTAAGTAACTACAACAATAGATATAGAATATCATAGTTTATGGGAATCAGGCGACTTTCCCTAAAGTTGTTGAGAGAAATCAAACTTTTATTCCTTATAATGAAAGAAAAGTTATCTCACAAACCTTTTAAATTCCTCCAATATCGAGGTCTTTTGAGTTTTATCATCCCTTTTGATGCAGGCTTATTTATATTAAGATAGATTTCCAATCTTAAAAGCGGAAAAGGAGTTTTCTATGAAAACAAAAATCATCCTAACGGCCCTTGGACTTTCAGTTTTAACGGCATGTGCAACTACTGAGAAAGATCCTAACGCCCTTCTCAACCCAGAAACAGGCGTACTTTGTGATCAATATGTTTGTGTAGATGCAAAAGGAATTTCCCCAACGCTTACTCAAAAATATTTAGGGGAAAGCGCAGCAGAAACACTTGGAGCATTTGGGGATTTTGATATCACCGCATTAACCTTTGCAAATGGTGTCTTCTGTGATGTAAAAACAAAGCTTTGCCACATTGATC
This sequence comes from Ignatzschineria rhizosphaerae, assembly GCF_022655595.1. Lineage (NCBI taxonomy): Bacteria > Pseudomonadati > Pseudomonadota > Gammaproteobacteria > Cardiobacteriales > Ignatzschineriaceae > Ignatzschineria > Ignatzschineria rhizosphaerae. The sequence goes on along the minus strand of NZ_CP093379.1, from coordinate 62,114 downwards.
GTTTCTTTGAAGCAGATGGAAAACGAAGCGCCGTTTCTACGGAATATACCCAAAAACTGTTTGGTAAAAAATAGAGATTTATCTTTTCAGACCTTTTATAAAGCCACAGCAAAATACGTCTCTCACTTTGCTGTGATCTTTCTTAAAGCTTACCCATAAATTTTACCTAATGGTTTTTCCAAAAACGTTTTAAGCCTTTATTTTAGAGTTTCATCCTTAAAAATACTTAGTAATATATTAAACCAACTCTAAATTCTGCCTAGCAGAGGGCTTTTCTGGCACTTTCTGATAACTTCTCATAATCGCTACTACGGCAATAATCAATAATACAATAGCAATATAGCGAGGGGCATCAAGAGGGATGTGTTTACCAATAACACCAACATGATCGATTAAAATCCCACTTAACAGTTGCCCTGAGATAGTTGCCACGCTAGCACCCACAATGCCAATTTTAGGAACGGTTAAGACTAAAAGCGATAAAAAAAGTACGCCTAAAAATACAGCACTCAATTGCCATTTAGGGACTGTAAAAATCGCACTAAAAGAACCGGTACCAAAAAATAGAACTAATAAAAAGAGAATAGCACTTCCTGAGACAAAAGAGAGAAGCGCTGTTTCTAATACGCCGATCTCTTTTGCTAACCGTCCATTACTCGCAGATTGCGTCCCAAGAGAAGCGCCGGCAAGCATAATGACGGCTAATAAAATAATAAACATCTCTATTCTCCCGCTTATATTAGTAATAAAAGTGCCGCAGCTAATGCCGTAAGCGCAATCACGTGATAACGATTAACCCGAACAATGCTTGAGCCAAGCCAGCCATGATGTTCAATAAGCATACTTGCTAATAATTGCCCTGCAACAACACCGATCATCGTAATCGCAAGCCCAAGTCTGGGTGCTAAAATGATGATAATCGTCAGATAGATCGTGCCTAAAACACCGCCCATTAGCATCCACTTAGGAAGCTTCGTGATTTTGCCAATATTTCCTTTACCAGCAAACAAAACAAGCAAGCCTAAAATGACAGAACCTACCACAAAATTATAAAGGCTACTTTCAAGCTGCCCTATATTCTTCCCAAGCTCTGCATAAATTGCCCCTTCCACGCTTAGAGCCGTGCCAGCAATAAGCGCTAATAGATACATCACTATTTTCATATTCTCCTCGATCTTTTCAAGTTAAAACATATCGATAAATTACGATATGAATATAACATCAAATCGTTATATCGCAAATAGTCAATATGAAAATCGAAGTAAAAAATGTCAGAGCTTTTGATTAATAAATCCTGCAAGCTGCGATAAAGTCTCTTCATTACGGCGATAATAGGTCCATTTTCCATGACGCACAGATTCTAATAATTCTGCCTTTTGCATCATCGCTAAATATTGCGAAATGGTAGATTGAGATAACCCTGACTTTTCATGAATATCGCCCACACAAACACCGCCCTTGATTGCCACATTTTCATTAGTGGTATCAAAGTGCTTCTCTGGCTCTTTAAGCCATTGCAGGATTTCGACACGCTTATCATTCGATAAGGCTTTAAAGATTTCTATAATATTCATATCACCATCTTAATCAATTACCATAACTAGTGCAATTCCCCCTATTCGCTTTATCTGCGAAATTTTACAAGAATCAATACTTATTCAGATATCATTAATAACATTATTCCTTAAGGTCATTGCCCATGTTTTTTATCCCCTCCTTATTAATACAAAACAACTTTCCCTCTAAAGACATTATGAGCATTGAGGATTTTCAATCTCGTGATGGGTTTGTTGTCCTCAAGGAAGCAGAGTTTAATAATATGATGGCATTCTTCAAAGATTATCCTGAAAACTTTGCCGAACTATTACCGATCATGACAGATAATAACTCAAACTATCTTTGCGTTTATTTCACAGGATATCATCGCTTTCAAGTTGCTTACTTGAGCCATGATGAAATGGACTTAACACCGATATATCCAAATATCTCAAGCCTCATTCAGGTCATTAATCAATATTCTGAATGCTATGATATTGAAGATATCTTTAAAGTTCAAAAAGCTAAAAATTAGAAGTTGAAAATTTAAATCTAGGCTTTTCTTAAACCGAATTGACTATATTATCAATAGACGTAAAAAAAGCCTGTTAATACAGGCTTTCTTGTAATCTATTTGTATCCATCAAGAATAAAAATATTCTTTTAAGCACCGGTTTTCGGGACAAATACATTCATCTGAATTAAGAGGTCATCCATCCCTTGCGTTAACATATTCGTATTATAGAGAAGCTCTGTAATCGCATAGAGTGCCGTAAAAGTATAGAGCAAAACAATAATGGTTTTAACCGGCAATGAGGTAATGAGCTTATTACATTGCCATTCAGGGATAATATCTCCTGTTTTACGAGCCGCGCGAAGCATTAATAAGGGAACAATGGCTAAGATCACTCCGCCCACAGCGCCGGCGAATTCAAGCGCTCGACCAAAAGAGACTAACTCACGATACGCTAAAATAAATGGCGGAATTGCCACAATCGCTAAAACAATCGTTCTTCTCGTCACATTTGTTTCTGAACCTAAGTTAAATTTGTCGAAGATATTGGTGAAGTAACTGCCCCCAAGTCCCCAATAAGAGGTCATCATGGCACAAAGTGCAAAAAGGTTAGCAACAATGGCTGCCCAATGCCCTAAGAATCGGCCCCATGTAATCGTTGCGATCTCATCAACATTATCAATCCCGGCAAGTGAAATCACTGAAAATGCAACGGTTGAGAGTAAAATAAAGGTACAGATCATCCCAATAATAATCGCCTTTGACAAGAGCTTTGGTGTATGCGCTAAACCACGAGCGATCTCCGGCACGATATATTGTGCGGAATAACTAAAAACGACTAAATAGATAATTGGAATCATATAAGACCAATGCGCTTCGGTTAAGAACATTATGTCTGTATTATCATTAAAAAAGGTTGAAACTGAAAGAATCACAATCAAGGCAACCATTGCCATACTGATAAACTTCTCACCCTTTCCAATTGCTTTTAAGCCGATATAGAGAATCCCTACCGCAGGGATTGCAAATAAGATACTGCCAATTTGATTAGGAATGCCAAAGAGCTCGTTAATTAATCTACCGCTTCCTGCCATATAAGCAATTAAAGCACCGGTACTATTGGCACAGACAGAAATAAAGATTAACCAAGCCCCAATTTTACCGACATAACGCGCCGCTAACCCACTTAATTGATGATGGCGACGAGTTCTTAAAGTTGTTTCTGCTACATAAAGCATCGTAATGGTTGTTAAAATTCCAATCACGATTAACCATAAAAGAAGGGGGAAAAATCCCGCATTTCGTGAGGCATAAGGAATTGCTAAAACGCCAGCACCAATATTGGTCCCCACGATCATCGCAACACCTTCCCAAAGTGTTAAATTCTTTGTAACAAGCCCACCTTCTGAGCGCTGTTCTTCTACTTCAATATTTTCAGCTGTAGTAACAGTTGACATCTTACCTAATCCTCCGATATTGACAGCTTCACTTTATATCATCTTCTTCCCATTGAAATGTGTTATAAAATGTTACATGCAATACCTATTTGGTTGAAAAATAAACCCGATATCGTTTTCTATCTAAGGTTCACAGTTATTCATAAATTTTAATGATCGGAATATATAATCATTCCCGGAAAAGAATGTCTAGTACCATTTAACCTAGCTTCTCAGGTTTTTATACTTTTTTACGCCTTCTTTTTTTTCTTAATGTGATTAAAAAAAATGACGTAAACAATTGATACCGTGGAGAGTTCATTCCTTTTTTTCTTGCTGTTTTTTTAAGGAAAATTTGACACAATCTTTGAATAAAAGTTGCCTAATTTCTGGCAATATTGCACCCTAATACTGTTAATTGTTCGTTATTTCTCTTCATTTGAGGTCCCCATGCGCCAAAATCTCCTGCTTGGCATTATGTTTGTAGTTCTCTCACAAGTAGCCTTTGCACTCATGGATAGCTCTATTAAGTGGCTTAGTGGCGATCTTCCTATGGCGACGATTATCTTCTTTCGTAACCTTATTATGATGCTTTGGATATTTCCGGCATTTTATCTCTCAGGTGCTATTAAAAGCTCTGTGCACCGATTGCCGCTTCATGCCATCCGCTCGCTCTCTGGGCAAATTGGAATGGTGTTAATCTTTATCTCACTAAAAGTGCTCCCCCTTTCAGATGCAACGATTTTACGCTCATTAACCCCACTATTTGTCCCTATTCTTGCGGCAATATGGCTTAAAGAACGTTTAACCTGGGCACTTGTACCTAGCTTTATTCTTGCCTTTATCGGTGTTTGGATGCTCTCTGGCATGGATAAACCCCATTTCTCTACGCTCTCATTTCTCCCTATTCTTGCCGGTATTTTTGTGGCAATGGCGATGGTTGCCATCAAAAGAGTCAGTAGAGTCGCTGGTGGCGCTGAAATTGTATTTTATTTCTCTATCACAGGAATTATCTTCTCATTTGGGATGGCGCCTTTTACCGGTTTTTCACTTCCAAGTGATCTCACCATTTGGGGTGTGGTACTGTTAATGGGATTATTTGGCTCTATTGGCCAGGTTTGGATTACCAAAGCCAATCAACTCACCGATGCTTCCGTACTTGCGCCTTTTTACTATCTTAATGCTGTCTTTGGCGCCATTCTCTCTCATTTCTTCTGGAATGAAACACTCGGTATTTGGGGATGGTTTGGAGCAGCCTTAGTCATCGGTGCGGGTCTTTTCTTAATTGTGAAAAAGTAATATTTCAAGGAGGAAATTAATTCATGAATTCTACACAAAAATATCAGATAACAGATCGCTTTATACGTCCTTTGCTCTTTTTAATCCTCTTAATAGGATCTATAGCTCAACTAATAAAAGCTGAAACAGAAGAAGTGCTGTTAATTAATTATTATGAAACGCCCCTACAAGCGGTATTAACAGAAAATGCCTTTGCCGAGCACCTAGAGCTTGCAACGATCTCTCTTTCACAAATATTAAACCGTGTTGAAAGCCCAGATGAAGCCACAATTACCCTTATCCAATCTGGTTTTCTAGATGACTCTATTGAAGGAACTAAAGAGATCTACCAATTGAAATTAATGCCAGAAGGCTGGGTCATTCATAGCAAAGAGATCTATATTAAATGCTATCGAGGTCCTAATACAGAGGATTATGTCGAACAGATCTGCCTGTAATGGTTAAAAAAACCTATCGAAAAAGATTAACGCAACAGGCTCCTAAAACATCTTGACCATAATCATTATGGGATAATTTATTCAATAATATTGACACTTTTAAAGGCTATAATGCCGCCATTTTATCAGTCATATATTTATAGCTACGGGGGCTTTCTTGAGTTATCTCTATAAAATTATTCGATTACAGAGTATTCGCTTTATCATCCTTGGCGCTATCTGTTTGCTCTTATTTGGTGCTGTAGCTATTTATGTAAGCCCTGCTATTATTGCAAAGTTTTTCAAGGTGCCTGAGATAAGTCTTAGTGATCTTAAAATAGATGAAAAATACCAGCTCAACTTCGATAGCCAAAATAGCAATCGCCCCTATCAGCTTCAATTTTCAAACATTCAACCGATCGGGAAAAACGAAGCGCTAGCAATTCAATATTGGCTGGGAGAAATAGAGACTTCACCCAATCAAGATCTTAAGGCAAACGCCTCAAGCGCGATTATTATTCAGGCAGATCTCTCAGAAACATTGCATCAAAACACGCCATTTATTGGCTATATTCAGCCTAAAGATTTCATGCTGATAACAAGTAACGAAGAACAATCACTGACAGAACTTACCAAGCAATTAACACAACAAGCAATACCATTTAACCCCAACTGGATTATCATCACTGAAAATCAATCTGATGCTTTTGGCTTTGCCATTTTTGTGCTTATCCTTGCCCTAATCCCACTCCTATTACTCCTTCATGGCGGTAAACTCTTTTTAATGCCGGATCGAGCACGAGAACTTCGTTATCAGCGAAAGCATTACTATGAGGATATCAGAGCGCTATCACAAGATTTTGATTTTGAGATTGCGCACAAAATGGCGATTAAGCTCAAAAACGCTGTGATTTTTCAAGATTTTATTGTGGTTGAGGAAGCCTTTCGTTTTTATCTTATCCCCTTACAATCTCTTTGCATGCTCTACCCTACTCGTAAATTTGTATTCTATAGCCTACTTTGGTTTATTCCTAAAACAGGAATTAATGTTTATGAAGAGGAACGCGCTTACTTTGTAAAATTGCCGGCAAAGAGCATTCAAAAAATCATGGCTCATCTACAAAGGGAATATCCCTATATTGAGCGGCAAAAAAGCAAGCAACACTTACGCCATGCCAAAAACCCAGAAGCCGTTTGGCAAGCCTTAAAAACTCGCAAAGCAGAATATGAAAAATCTGAGAAAAAGGATCACTACTATGCATAAACAACGATATGGTAATCCCGTTTTTCTCCAAAATCATCCCAAACAACTAGAATTCCCGATTAAAAAGCTCAATACCCAAGAGGATTATAAAACCACTAGTCCACTCTCAATGCTTTTAGTCGGCGCTTTTCTCATCACCGTGATTGCTTCGATCATCATGCTGATCTTTTGGGGGATATTAAAATTCACAGATCTTTTAGAATGGGAGATACTCAGCTTTTATACCATTGCAAAACCCATCTGGTGGGCCGCTCTCATCTCCTTTATTTTACTATTTATTCAAGTTGCAATAAGCCCAGATCAAGCCGTGAAAGAGCAGAAGCGATATTATAAGCTCACCAATACCACGTGGCTTCCTAGAGAGAAACGCGAAGGTCTTCGCCTTGATCTTTTCCCGATCTATGATGATGCCTTTTGGAGTGAAACCTTAGAATATTTTCCCCTTAAATCTCGCATTGAAGCGATAGATCCTAAAGCGCTCTCACACTTTAAAGTCTTAAAACTTGCAAAGACAGAGACGTATATCAATCATCTAAAAGAGTGGTGGGATGTTACCAATGCCAGTTCGCTTAAATTTACGCTCGAAAAACTCCTTAAAGGCTTACACGCACCTGAATTTGCCAATAGTGCCCATCACTATCCTTATCTATTACAAGGGCTTGCAAATCAAACGGGTTTTTCACTAACAGGCATTGAGCAAACCTTACAACCTCAAGGAGATTACCCGCCAGAGCTTCTATGGGGATTTGATCTATCACGAGCAGTCTCCGTGGCTAGACATGGCTATATGGCACAATATTTAACAGAGGAAGAAGCGTGGCACTATATCTTAAGAGCTAAAGATAAAGCTTATGAGATCTTCCAAAGTGAGCAGGATTTCTTTAATAACTATCTATTAGGTTATGCCTATTGGCAATCTAATGCCGAGCTGATTAAAGAGCAAGTAACGGCTTTACACCGATATCAATCTGAATGTGATTGGCCCATGAAAAGGCTTCGCTGGAATCATCGTTACTATCTCAAGCCCGATGCACTTTCTCACGCTATCGCTAATACAAAAAGCACCCATATTTCGGACTTGGTTCGTTAACATTAGCGCCAATCATGCTCTTATGAAGATCCATTATCCACGATCACGTGGCGCTCTTTGACGGCGACGCTTTGGCTTTTCTGAAGCGCCTTCATTACTTGGTCGATTAGTTGTTTGATTGCCGGTAGCTTTTACTTGTCCACCTTTGCCCTCATGACGTTTAGGTTTATTACTTGCAGATTGATCATTTTTAGACTGCGAATTTCTTGGTTTTTTATGGCTAGATCCTTCTGGCGATTTTCCGGCATCTGTATTATTACCAGCGCGAGAACTTCTTCTGCTTCTGTTGCTACTATTGCCGGCTCCTTCACTATTTCGAGGGGACGATTGCCCACGACTATGACTATTACGGCTATTACGACTATTGCCTCTACCTCGACTATTACGGCCATTTTCAATCGGCTCTGCTTTGATCGATGGATCAGGTTCAAATCCTGCCATCTCAACCCTTGGAATCTCCGTTTTCAATAAGCGCTCGATATCTTTTAAGAGCTTGTGCTCATCAACACAGACAAGTGAAACCGCCTTTCCTGTTGATTCAGCTCGTCCTGTTCGCCCAATTCTATGAACATAATCTTCAGGAACACTTGGAAGATCAAAGTTCACCACAAAAGGTAATTCCGCAATATCAATCCCACGCGCAGCGATATCGGTCGCCACTAAAACACGGATATCCCCTGTTTTAAAATCCGCTAAGGCGCGAGTTCTTGCCCCTTGACTTTTATTGCCATGAATGGCAGAGGCGCTAATCCCTCGCTCATTTAAATATTCCGTTAAACGGTTTGCCCCATGTTTTGTCCGACAAAAGACTAATACCTGTTGCCAATTCTCGCCTTCAATCAGATGCGATAGCAATTCACGCTTACGATTTTTATCAACAAAATAGAGCGCTTGCGTCACTTGTGCCGATGAGGTTTGATGTCTTTCAATCTCCACACTTGCAGGATTATGAAGGAGCTTTGTTGCAAGCTCTGTAATCTCTTTAGAAAAAGTTGCTGAGAATAGAAGATTTTGACGTTTTGCCGGAATTTTGGCAATCACGCGGCGAATATCATGAATAAAGCCCATGTCTAACATGCGATCTGCTTCATCTAAGACAAGATACTCCACTTGTGAAAGATCTACCGCATTTTGCTTCTCTAAATCGAGTAATCGACCAGGCGTTGCCACTAAAATATCAACGCCTCCACGAAGCTTCATCATTTGTGGGTTAATACTGACGCCACCAAAAATGACTAAGGTACGAAGCTTTAGATATTTATTGTAAGCCACTAAATTCTCATGAATTTGCGCAGCTAATTCTCTTGTTGGTGAGAGGATTAAGGCTCTTACTGGTCGGCGACCTGTTTTTTTACTACTTTGTTTTTGACTTAAAAGTTGTAAAAGCGGCAAGGTAAAACCAGCCGTTTTCCCCGTTCCTGTTTGCGCACAAGCCATTAAATCTCGGCCTTGTAATACAACGGGAATCGCTTGCTGCTGAATGGGGGTTGGCTCAGTATATCCAGCTTCACTAATCGCCGTTAAAATTTCATCACGCAAACCAAGAGTATTAAAAGACATCAAAAGCTATACCTATTCAAAAGAAAGAAGCACTATACACGAATTTTGAAGAAGTTATCGTAATCTATAATCAATCGCTATGATCTTTTTATTGATCTTTTCTTTTTGAATTAAGACCCTATTTATGATCGTAAGCAACCGTTTAATATTACAAAACCTATATAATGATATCATGATCACTCTTTACGACTTGAAAGATCAAACGCTTCTCACTAATCAATAATGATGATTGCTTGGTAAATCCGCTCAAAGGTTTTATTGATGCCTATTATGTAGCTATTATGGCATAGGCTAAGCTTTCAATTCGGACAATGACTTTTGATTATCCTCTATACTGTATTCTAACTTTTGCATAACTTCCTCATAGATATCGTTTATTAGGAAAAGGCTAAAATGAAAATCGAATATCAACTAACAGAAACACAGCTTTTAAAGTCAATGGATTTCGTCTCTCGAAAACTTTCAAAGCGAGGTAGGCGATTTATTCTTTTAAATAATATTGTTGCGACAATTTTTATACTTCTCATAATATTTATGTTCATTGAAGCAAAACCCAGTAATGTAACGCTTTTTTCTAGCATTTATTGGCACTATTTTTTCCAAGACCTTCTCATTCCATTATCCATTTTGATATTCGCAGTTATTAGTGCCGCACTATTTCGTAATGCTTATAGATATCCCGGTGACTTTCTGAAAAAATGGATTAAAACTCCCATTAATCAAATCATCTTACTTAAGAAAACAATGACATTGGATAATAACGGGATTCACACAATAGATACGCTAGGTAATGAATCAACACTTAGCTGGCTAACTTTTGGGCGCGTGCTACAAACCGATGACTTTTTCCTCTTAGAGACTCAAGAGGATCGTTTTGTCACAATACCTAAAGAACAATTATCTACTAAAGAGATCGATTATATTGATAACATCTTACTTAAATACCTACCAACCTCTTATATCGCCGATTCGGTTTAAGAAACTCTATTTTAAAAGTAAAATAGTGCAGCGTGTGAATCAAACCCGCTTGCATAATACCGAATAGAACTATTCTTGCGCTTCTCATAACCGATGTGCCGGCAATCTGATTCAGTCTCTTTTAAATCGATTTTACGATATTAGATAGTAGAAACCCTCATAACTTATAGCGTCTAGCAAGGCTATATCTTAAAATGATCCTTCAACCAATCTATCGCTAATCTAATCTTTTGCGGCAAGGGGTTTTGATCTAAAAAAAGGAGATGGATATCTTGCGGCGGTAGATGATACTGCGGCAATACCTCTACTAATCGTCCTCTCTTCAAATCTTCTTGTACTAGCCATAAAGGGCAAATCGTGAGCCCTAATCCTGCTAATGCCATCTGCCTTGTTAATTCTGCAGCATTACTTTGATATTTACCAAGGGGAACTAAAAAGAGAAACTCTTGCCCTTCTCTTTGATGCTTCACCGCTTTCTTACTCAAAACAAAGCTCTTTTGCTCCCATTGATTTTGAGTAATCCATGGAATATTCATAATATCGCTAGGTTGAGTTATAGGATGTTTAGCTAAAAAAGCAGGTGCTGCAATTAATCCAATCTCATATTGTCCAAGCTTTCGGCTCTTTAAAGCACTATCTGGTAGATTTCCCAAACGAATCACAAGATCTAAGCGATCAGCAATTAGATCATTAATGGAGGAGTTTACGTCATATTGCATGACTAAGTTTGGATGCTGTTGACAAAATGGCATCATTAAAGGGGCGATAAATATCATCCCAAATTCATAAGTGAAACCTAAGCGTAAAGTCCCACTTAACATCGTTTCACTTTGCTGAATTTTCTCTACTGCTTCCTCATAACTTTGTTTGATTTTCCGGCAATCTTGATAAAAGGACTTGCCGGCATCTGTTAATGCCACTTGCCGAGTATTTCGATTAAATAAAATAACACCTAATTGTGCTTCAAGCTGCTTAATATGAATACTCACCATAGATCGACTCAAAGAGAGGATCTCCGCAGCTTTAGTAAAAGAACCAACTTCTGCTACCTGCAAAAAAGTCTGTATCTGTTTAAAATCCATCAAAATATCACACCTATGTTTAATATTATTCAACAATAAGTTTAATCCTGTTATATCGACAGTACAAGCTTCTCCCCTTAAGCTATGCCTCTTTTACTCCATTGCACGAATCTATTTATGATCTCTTATCGTTATCGCTTAGCCACGATTTTTCTTTTAGCCTTTTTTCTAGATTGCTTAAATATCTTTATGTCCACAATGGCATTGCCGGCAATCTCGCTAGAAATGGGATTATCTACCAATGAAACGACGTGGATTAGCCATGCCTATATCTTAGGATTAACACTGATCATGCCACTAAGCTTATGGTTTGGGGAGCTTTTAGGCGCTCGCAAGTTATTAACCCTTTCCATGGCTTTATTTGCGCTCGCAAGCCTTCTTAGTGGATTCTCAACACAATTTTCGGCATTAGTGATGGCCCGCTTATTTCAAGGTATTACCGGAGGATTGATGATTCCTGTGGGGCAAGCTATTGTATTTGCTGAATTCCCCAAAACAGAGCGCAGTAAAATCTCCACAATGATCATGGTCATAGCTCTTATTGCCCCGGCATTTTCCCCAAGCTTAGGCGGCATTATTTTAGATTATGCCTCTTGGCAGTGGATCTATTTCTCCAATATTCCTCTCGCCCTTATCACCAGCTTTCTTGCTTGGGCTTGGATTAAAAATGCCTCTTTCTCCAAGCAGAAATCTATCGCACAAAAACCTGATTGGATTGGCTTAACCCTTATTTCCTTCAGCTTATTCTTACTCTTAACTGCCCTTACTCAATATGGGCAAGCGCATCAAAATATCTGGCTCTCTCATCTCTATTTTGGGATAGGTATTCTACTTTTTGTCAGCTATTACCGCTATTCAAAAAAACAGAGTAATGTACTAGTTGATCTATCACTTCTTACTAATATTCGTTTACGGGCTTCTATTGCTGTCTATTACGCTGTTCCCGGCATTTTTACCGGCATTAATTTTTTAATGATCTTTTATCTACAAAAAATACTAGGATTCACCGCAACCCAAACGGGTCAACTGATGATGCTCTATGCTTTTGGTGCATTTATCACCATGATGGTCAGTGGTTATTTTTATAATCGTATTGGCCCTAAATATTTACTCTTTTTAGGCGTTATTCTACATAGCTTCGGCATTGCGCTTCTTTATAGTGTTGATGAATCATTAACATATCTTCTCTTAATACCGGCATATCTCTTAATGGGGATTGGTGGGGGATTAGCTGCGAATGTCGCTCAAACCAATGCCATGATTGATTTTCAAAATGAAACTCTTTTAAAAAGCAGCGTTCTCTGGAATATTAACCGCCAAATCACCTTTTGTGTCGGAATTGCGGTGCTAACGTTAATCTTCTCCCTTTACCAAGCTTTCCTACCATTAATGCAAGCGTATCAAGTCACTTTTATCACAGCATCTCTATTAGGACTGTTAAGCCTCTTCTTTATCCAAAAATTACCCGTTCACACTATCTCTTGAGGAATTTTTATGACACAGAAACAAACAGCGATTCAAAGCGTGATCGACATTCATGATTTAATCGAACAAGTATTTACAACCAATCACTCTCAAGCGCTACAATCCCTAATAGCTTCTTTTCATCCCGATTTTAAAATGATTGCGATGAATGGCACAAAGGTTTCTCTTACCGATGTAGCGCAACTATTCACCCAAAAACAGGACTCAAGACCCTCTCTTAAAATCACGATTCAAGATATTGAGGTCATCTCTAAGTGCGAAAATATCGTTTGGCTTCGCTATCAAGAGAATCACTATGAAAATGGCGATCTAAAAAGCGCTCCACATCAGCGTCTATCAACTGCCGGCATTATTGTTGAAGGCACAAAATGGCAATGGCTCTACTTACATGAAACAGAGATTCAAAAATGTTAATCATTGCGCCATTTCTAAGCCTCTTCTATGATGGTTTTATTGTTTCTATTTAAAGATATGGAAGATGAAATTAATACTATTTAACCCATCTCATGAAGTCGCTATTAAAAATTATCAGTTAGATGATTTAACATTCTCAAGCTTACCTGAAACGGTGATTATGAACCGCCAAGCGCATTACAATCCAATTCTAGGAATGGTTGAGGGAAAGCTCGTCTGCTTTTTTATACTAGATGAAGGTGAAGATAGGCAGTACTATTCCCAAACCCCCAACAGCTTACTACTTAGAGCCTTCTCCTCCGATTCACGAGAAGTTAGAAAAGGATATGCGCTTCAAAGCCTACAGCTATTACCTGACTTCATCAAAGTTCACTTTCCGCATATTGATAAGGTTGTACTTGGCGTTAACGAGCGAAATGAACCTGCCGCTAATCTCTATCTAAAGGCAGGTTTTATAGATACGAAAAGAAAATATTTAGGCCCGAAAGGTTATCAAAGAATTTTTAGCCTTTCGTTAAGTTAAGCCCTGACTTACTCTTATTACGGATTGTAATAACTTCAGACTTATACAAGTCATGGACTTTATCAATAAAATTATCAATGTTTCCTATTCCCCATTGACTGCAAACTAATCCTATCTCACCACTACCTAAATGGATCAGGTCATCTTCTTGATTAAAATAACGTTTATAGCCTTTATTATTAATTTCAGTAGCAGAATCTAAATCAACAATGACATCTAAAGAGCTTTGTAAGGAGCTAGGAAAAAGCTGTTGCAACTCAATTAAAGAAAGATGAGGATGCTGTTGAATATAATCTTTCATTACTTCAAGCACTAATCTTCCTTTTCCGTACTCTTGCCCTTTAAATTCATACTTAGTGTAATCTTTCTGGCTATTGACAGATCTTATGAAGTCTTGTTGAGTATCTTCTTTCTTCTGCGTTGAAATTAAATAATCTTCCGCTTCTTTTAATGGAATAATGACATCACTATCTATATAGGTTGATGATGTATTCTTATCGTAATAATGCTCTAACTTGACACATTTAATATCAATATTCTTTGACCGTAACCACAAGGAGACCGCTGTGATTTCCTTAGAAAACTCATTACTAACTAAGATAATCCGAATATCTTTTGCAAACTCTGTTATTTCTTCATTAAATCCTGTAATAAACTTATTAATCTCATCTCTTGCGTCTCTTTCTAGCGCTGTTTTTTGTAAAAATGCCTGATAAGTTGCTACGGCATCTTCATAACTCATCTGAGATAACATTGCGGCATAACGGATTGCTTGTAGATCCATGTGAAACCCATGATCACGTTTTATTTCAATAACAACTAGATTCCCTGCCCTATCTAATGCTAAGAGATCTATGCGCTTTCGACTCTCATTCCACTCACAATACTCTTCTGAAAAAATCAAAAGATCTTCGCCTAAAATTTCTGGCTTATGCAAAATAAGCTTCTGTAAATCCTGCTCTAAAATTTGATTACTAGAAAAGGCTGTTGCTTTAATCTCTTCTAGAGAATGATCTGATTGTAATTTATATAACGCCATAAATAATCCTTTTCAATATTCAAATCACTATTAATAATAGTGAGAATAAGCTATTTCTAAATGTATTTTGCTCACTTTAAATACTACTTAATCCCAAAATCCCCGCTTCTTAATATAGAGCAGAGATCCTATTAAGATCGTGAGTGATAAGCCTATGACATAGAGATAACCGTGCTTAAAGCTAAGCTCCGGCATTCCTTCAAAGTTCATGCCGTACCAACCAACGATTAAGGTGAGCGGTAAGAAGATTGCCGAGAGAATGGTGAAGGTTTTCATCGTTTTATTGAGGTTTAAATCTATCTGAGCCCTGTAGCGATCATTCACTTGCGAGACATATTCACTAAGCATCACACTATATTTATAGAGCCGATTGAGCTTATTGGTGAGTCGATGGTAATTAAGGTCTGCATCTTTAGGGAGAAGATCTTCGTAATCTTCTGTCATATCTTCAAAGAGATCAATCAAGGTGGAATAGTAATGCTTATAGTTAGAGAGCGTTTTGCGTAAGCTTAAAATAGTATTTTGAGGATTCTTTAACTGCGTTGTAAAAGATATCTCTAAATCTAATGTGGTATTTTCAATAGTTCGTAAGAAACTCCGATCGGTTAAAAGATCATAACGAATAAGCGCGTAAGGAATTAAGAGGTTAGGAAGAGATATCTCTGAGAGCTGGCTAAAAATCGTATTAATATTGGTGATATGCGTTTCTACGGTAGAACGCGCATCATCATAAAAGAGTAATGAATAATCTTGATATAAAATCATTACGATCGATTCATTTTTTGCAGAATCCTCATGATTAATAAGGGTTAAACTTAAAAGCGTGTAATCTGAGTAATGTCCGATATAGGGATCATTTTGTGAATTTAAAATCTTATCGGCAAGTAGCGCTAAATGGATCTCTTTTTTAAAATATTGCGAAAGCTCTGTTTGCAAATCCTCAGCAATCAAATCACCGTTATTTAACCGACTTTTCCATGCTCTAACATCAGAAAAAGAGAGGCAATGCAAAGATGCTTTCTCTTTAGTCGATGGGATAAATTTTTTATTTTCAAAACAGTAACTCGCCATTTCTTCCTCTTACCAAGCTCAAAATAGCACTTCTATAATTGTACTGATCCTTTTAATAAAAACCTAAAAGAATCCTATCCTCTTTTAGAGCTTCCCAAATAATGATCTATCTCGCTTATAAAGAGATCTTATGCGGAATAAATTTTAAGTAATCTATTCTCCAGATATACTATCTATCATTATGATTAACTAGAGATATTTGTTTTCATTATTAATAATGAAATATTATTATGATAACCGGATAAAAGGCCTGATGAACTATAAGAAAATTGTAAAACTTACCAATATCATTGGGATATTTGCCGTATTTTGTCTTATCTACTGGATATTTATCTCTATTGCGATTACAGCCTTTGATCTGAAAGTCTTTAGGCAAGGGATTACTGATCTCTTCTTTATGAGTATTGGTGCGATTATCGTCTTAATGGCAAGTGCGCTCATGCTCAATATTATGATTAACCTCACGCGCATTGCCGAGCGGGATCATCAATTTTCAAAAACGACCCAAAGCCTTAAAAAGCAGCGTCTTAAATTCATTGCATTTATCGCAAGCTTCCCAATTATTCTAGCGGGTCTTGGTCTTGGGCATTTTTATACGATAGAAAAACGCCGGGATTACTTAGAAACAACCGCAGCACAAATTCTCGCCAAGAATCAACAAATATTTAATCACTTTGTGCAATACCAATTTGATGAAACATGGATCAAAAATACCGCTGATGCATTACAGATCTTATCGAAATATGATTCAAATATGCCAACGGTAAAGATCATTTTACAAGACGCAATTAATGATCAAAATGTCTATCTTGCATTTAGCAACTATTCTAAGCTTAATGAGAACGATAAAGCACTTAATAAAATCAATTACCTTTTTGATACCACGAAAAACCAACGTGAATATTTAGATCAAGTCTTTCATCAACAAACCCAGCAGAACTTATATGAAAAAGAGGGTAGCCGATATCGCCTCTTTGTTCCGTATGAATATCAAGGTCAGAAAATTATTCTCTATATCAGCGACTATTACGCTTATGGTAAATCCTCATAGAATATCTCGTAAGGCAATCCCAAAAATAGATTAAGCTACTGAATTTAAATAAAAATACCCTAACATTAATTCTTCCACAATTAAAAGACAGACCATTGATCCCACGCTCTTTACAAAAAGATCAGCAAAACCTGCTCATTTCTAGTAAAGTCAGAAACGTTTAAGTGAATACCTACAGGTATATTTTTGTCCCCAAAAGGGACTAAAGCAATTTACGAGATATCAATGAACAACAAGCTCTCTCTATCAGCCTATATCACCATTGGCTCGATGTTATTTGGATTATTTTTTGGTGCCGGCAACCTTATTTTTCCGGTTCATATGGGGCAAGAAGCAGGAAGCAGTGTTTCACTTGCCACTTTAGGCTTTATTATTACCGGCGTTGGTTTACCCTTTTTAGGGATTGTCGCCATCGGTTTCTCTAAAAGTAATGGATTATATGATCTAGCGAGCCGAATTTCTCCCAAATATGGGCTGATCTTCACCATGATGCTCTACTTAACCATTGGCCCTTTCTTCGCCCTTCCTAGAACGGCAACGGTCTCTTTTGAAATTGGTTTAACGCCTTTTGTCACTGCTGAATATCTCACCATCAGCTTATTGGCTTTTACCCTCCTCTTCTTCTTTCTGGCATGGGTTTTATCGCTCAATCCTTCTAAGATTATGGTGTGGATTGGAAAAGTCTTAAACCCGCTCTTCCTTCTCTTTTTAGCTTTCCTCATCATCAGCGCCTTTATCAAACCGATGGGCGAGATTAGCGATCTTGCAATTCAAGAGAGCTATCAAGTAGGTCCTGTCTTTAAGGGGTTTACTGAAGGCTATAACACAATGGATGTGCTTGCTTCCCTTGCGTTTGGGATTATTGTTGTCAATACCATCAAAAGCCTTGGTGTTAAAAATACTACCGATATCGCCAAAGATACCTTTAAAGCAGGGTTTATCAGCTTAATATTAATGAGTATTATCTACGGTAGCCTTGCTTATCTTGGGGCAACTAGTCTTAATCAATTCCCCCTTTCTGAAAATGGCGGCATCGCGCTAGCGCAGATCTCGACCTACTACTTTGGCTCACTTGGATCGATTTTATTAGCTATTATCGTCACGCTTGCCTGCTTAAAAACAGCAATCGGCTTAATTTGCGCTTGCTCTGAGATGTTTAACGAGCTTTTCCCAAAGATCTCTTACAGAAATTTTGTTCACATCTTTAGCCTAATTAGCATGCTTATTGCGAATGTGGGCTTAACCTCGATTATTCAGATCTCCATTCCGGTCTTAATGTTCCTCTATCCGCTAGCTATAACGCTTGTGATCTTAGCGTTTTTATCACCTCTTTTTCATCACAAAAAAATCGTCTATCAATTTACGACAGGATTTACGCTCATTATTGCTATTGTTGAAGGCTTCAAATCAAGCGCCGATATTGTCAGTAAAAATCCGGTAATCTATCAAATTACCTCCTTTTTTGATCAGATCTTACCGCTCTCAAGTGTAAATATGGGCTGGATTGTGCCGGCAATTATGGGATTAGTTATTGGCTGGGCATTGAGCTTAAAAAAGGCATTATAAAAAGATGAATATCTACTTATAATCTAATCTTCAAAAAAGAAGTTCAAAACCAACAAAAGGCTGCAGTAAATTGATTGCAGCCTTTTATTTACCCCACTATAAAAATGTTTTTTCATTAAAAAGGTAAAGTTTCTGATTTTTTTTACCCTAATTGAATAATCGCTCAAATCCCAACAATTCGCTCTCCTCATGCCTATACGAACACTCACAAATCATAAAAATTAAATTATTTCAATATGTTACTAAAAATACCATAAAGTATAATGAGTGAATAAATATCGCAAAAGGAGATAAACGATAACTCTCAATAAACAAGATGTAATTGTATTAGGTGGAGGGGTTGCAGGTATTGAATTTATCACAAGAGCTGCGCGTAAAGATAAAAACAAACAGTTTAACTTTATCTTGATAGATAAAAATCCTTTACACATTTGGAAGCCGATGCTTCATACTTTTGCTGCCGGTAGTCAATTCCCATCAGAACAGAGTATTCCTCTACTTACACAAGCTAAACGCTACGGCTATCTCTACCAGCCGGGGGAAGTAAATGATATTAATCCATTAGAAAAAAAGATCACACTTGCACCCTATCGTGATGCACAAAATACGGAGATTCTTCCTGAGCGCACATTACATTATGATTACTTAGTAGTCGCCATTGGTAGTAAAAGTAATGATTTTAATACCAAAGGAGTAAAAGAGTTCTCATATACGATTGACGATCTTCCTGCGGCAATGAGGTTTAATCGTGAATTCACAGATAGCATCATCCAATCTGCTATTTTACAAAAAAAGCATCATCTAGTCATTGTCGGTGCCGGAGCTGCTGGAGTTGAATTAAGCGGAGAAATTATCAATCAAATACTCACCGCCTCTAACTATAGCAATGATAATTTTATGGATTACATTGATGTCACTATCATTCAAGCAGATGATCGAGTCGTTCCTACTTTTAAAGATTCTATTAGCGAAGCTGTAAAACATGCCATGGAAAAAATTGGAATACGGATTCGCCTCTCAACTCGAGTTTCAGAAGTCACTAAAGATAGTGTTATTCTAGAAAATGGAGAAACCCTTAAAGCCGATCAAGTCGTTTGGACGGCGGGAGTAAAAGCTCCCGAAGTATTGAGCAAAATTAAAGATTTAGCACTTTCACCAACATCTCAATTGATTGTCAATGAGCATTTTCAAGCTATCGATGACCCTTCAATTTTTGCCATAGGTGATTGTGCTTATGTACAAGATTCCCCTCTATCAACAACAGCACAAGCAGCATCTCAACAAGCTATCTATTTAGGGAATCATTTCTTTAAAATGATGATACAACAAACCAATATCCCCTCCTTTAAATATGTAGACAAAGGATCTCTTGTAAGTATTGGAACATACGCATCTTTTGGTATGTTTGGTCGCAACACTATATTTAGAGGCTTGGAGTTTAGAGGTCTATCGGCAAAAATCGCACATATTTCCCTTTACAGGCAACATCAAATGCGACTCTTAGGTTTCTTTAAAGGGTTATCTGCCTGGATCTCTGACCGCTTTAGAAAATGGTCTAGATAAAAATACAACAACTATCAAAAAATAATCTCTCCTGAGGATAAGTTCATGAAAAAATTACAAATGCTATTATTTAGTACTATTTTTTTAGCAGCAGGATTAAGCTTTGCACAAGATTCACCAGAAGGAAGCTGGTTAAAAGTATCTCCGGATCAAAGTTGGGTTATCTACAGCTTTGCACAAGATGGCACATTTAGCCGAGCCAATAATAAAGCACCGAACGCGCAAGCATTAGGTCGCTACATTATCAAAAAAGATATGATCTCTTTTATCGATAACCCCGATGATTATCAACCTGTTGGTTTTGAGATTAAAACAGGGGAGTGCAACGGCTATGAAGGCCCGCATCTAACCTTATATAACCCTGTCTCTAAAGTTGATTTTGGCTGCTTTGTTAAAATCAATTAACATCTCCCATAAAAACTCTCCTGTCGATAAGACAAGAGAGCTCTTTAAAATAGAGAATTAGCTATAAATCTGCTGTCCTTGCTCTTTAAACTCTGCAGATTTTTGTTGCATACCTTCTAAGGCAACTCTAACCTCTTTTGGAGCATCTGCGAGATTTTGGGCTTGCGCTTCTCTACGAATATCTTGAGAGATACGCATTGAGCAGAACTTTGGTCCACACATAGAGCAAAAGTGCGCAACTTTAGCAGCTTCTTGCGGCAATGTTTCATCGTGATACTCACGCGCAAGCTCTGGATCTAAACCTAGATTAAACTGATCTTCCCAGCGGAACTCAAAACGAGCTTTAGAAAGCGCATTGTCACGCTCTTGCGCTCTTGGATGTCCTTTAGCGATATCAGCTGCGTGCGCTGCAAGCTTATAGGTAATCACGCCAGCTCGAACATCATCACGATTTGGCAGACCTAAATGCTCTTTCGGCGTGACATAACAGAGCATTGCCGTGCCATACCAAGCGATCTGCGCTGCGCCAATTGCCGAGGTAATATGATCATATCCCGGTGCGATATCTGTCGTTAATGGGCCAAGCGTGTAGAAAGGTGCATCATGACAATGCTTCTCTTGCATCACCATATTCTCTTTAATCTTATTCATTGGTACATGACCTGGGCCTTCGATCATTGTTTGAACGTCATGCTTCCACGCAATTTTTGTCAGCTCGCCTAATGTTTTAAGCTCTGCAAACTGCGCTTCATCATTCGCATCAGCAATTGACCCCGGGCGAAGTCCATCACCAAGTGAGAAAGAGATATCATACTGCTTCATGATCTTGCAGATCTCTTCGAAGTTCTCATAGATAAAGTTCTCTTTATGATGCGCTAAGCACCACTGCGCCATGATTGAACCCCCACGAGAAACAATGCCAGTGACACGATTTGCTGTTAAAGGAATATATCGGAGCAAAACGCCGGCGTGAATCGTAAAGTAATCAACCCCCTGCTCTGCTTGCTCAATTAAGGTATCTCGAAAGACTTCCCAGTTAAGATCTTCGGCAATGCCGTTCACTTTTTCAAGGGCTTGATAAATCGGTACAGTTCCGATCGGCACAGCAGAATTTCGAATAATCCATTCACGAGTTTTATGAATATCTTTACCTGTGGAGAGATCCATAACGTTATCAGCCCCCCAACGAGTTGCCCAAGTCATCTTCTCCACTTCTTCTTCGATATTAGACGTGATTGCCGAATTCCCGATATTGGCATTAATCTTCACTTGGAAGTTTTTCCCAATAATCATCGGCTCAGCTTCTGGGTGGTTGATGTTTGAAGGAATGATCGCGCGCCCAATTGCTACCTCATCACGCACAAATTCAGGATCAAAACCTTCACGAATCGCAATAAATTCCATCTCCGGCGTAATAATGCCTTTACGAGCGTAATGCATCTGCGTGACATTCATGCCATATTTCGCACGAAGAGGTTGACGTTTTAATCCCGGAAATACCCCTTCATTAATGCGAGGATCATCTTCTCGCTTATAACCATCGTCACGGGCATTTTTAATGCGCCCCTCATATTCCTCAACATCGCCGCGCTCTATCACCCAATTGCGCTTTAATGCTGGTAAACCTTGTTTTAAATTGACCGTGTAATTCTCATCAGTGTAAGGGCCACTCGTATCATAAACCCGAAACGGGGCATTTTTCTCGATCACTTCTCCCTTTGGGCCGAGTGTATCTGAAAGCTCAATTTCACGAAATGGCACTAAGAGATCCGGACGACTTCCTTCCACATAAACCTTACGGCTCTTAGGAAACTGCTTCATTAACGTGATTGATTGTTGTGACATAAAAACCTCTCCTTTATTATCCTAAAAATAAAAGACGAGATTCTGGCATGGGCGTAAATAGGTACAAAAAAGCCCGAGCATCCGCGATTCATATCACGTTTAACTCAGGCCTAATCGACACGATAAATATCAAGATTCATCCATCAAATTGATATTTAACATAGATTTTTACTTCCCTACGCTGGTACTAGCCAGATCAGGTCCTGAGGGTTTAAGCATATTCATGCTAATCTCAGCCCAACTCTATTGGGCACCCCTAGTGAAAATAGACACCTTTGGTATCAGAGGATAGTTATAGCGTGTTTACTCGCAGAAAGCAAAACCACTGACAAATTTTGACAAGACAATTCCCTATTTTTAAGGCTTATATGATCTCAAGCTTAGCGCCTACAAGCCACTCTTTCATTGCTGGCAAGGATAATATTAAATCAATCCAATCTTGGCATCTTTGATTTACCGGCAAGCTATAACGACTGATACGAATAGCAATAGGCGCAAAAAAGGCATCCACAATCGTAAATTGATCCCCTGCTAAAAAAGGCCCTGAAAACTTGTAAAAGCCTGTTTCCCATAATTGATTAATACGCTCTAAATCCTTTGCTAAGGCTGAATCAATCTCTGTAAGTGGTGATTGCATCTCACAATTCATCGGGCATTGACTTCTTAAAGCTAAAAATCCTGAATGCATTTCAGAAGTTGCAGATCGCGCCCAAGCTCTTGCGGCCTTGTCTTTAGGCCACGCTTTGGAATGGCTCTCTGCAATATATTCACAAATAGCTAAAGAATCCCAAATCGTAATATCCCCATCTTGTAAACAAGGGACTAACCCTGTGGGTGAAAACTTTTGAAATTTTTTAAAAGTACTCCCATCTTTCTCGAAGCGCTCTAACCTCTCCTCAAAAGGAATATTGAGCATTTTGAGTAAAAGCCAAGGTCGAAGTGACCAAGATGATAGATTTTTATCAGCAATATAGAGCGTTAACATAATGATCCCTTTTTTAAAATGATAATCTGGTCAATTAATACCTAAAACTAGTTTCCTAAAGGCGTACGACAAATCCCAATATCAATACCCTGCTCATTTAAATATTTTTTAATCTCTACTAAAAGTGTTCCTTGAGAAAAGGGTTCCATTAAGACTAGAAGCTTTTGGTACTCCGCTTCTGCACTCGAATGATCTTTTGCCATTACTGCATTTAGTATTGCCGTCACTGTTTTAGGAAAAAGATTCCCGCGAACTGAAGAGAGCCCATTATAGCCCCAGTTAAACTTAGGTAACATATCGACCTCACCGCCAGCTAAATAGAGAAAAGGTCGCTCAATCTGACTTGTTAGAATCTTCATTTTCGCTTCATCGCCGGCATCTTTAATTCCTTCAACTAAAGGATGCTTACTAAGTGCAATAATATTATCAATAGAGAGATCAAATCCCGTTCTTAATGGATTGTTATAAAGGATCGTGGGTTTTCCGGCAGTTTCGATAATATCGATGGCGTAACGGTAGGCTTCCTCTTGAGATGGGCGAATGTAAGGAGAAAAGGCTAATAAGATTCCGTTAATTGAAGCGCTCTTTGCAACCTTTTCCGCTAAAGTAACGGCTTCTTTTTGGCGAATGGAAGCAACACCAAATTGAATTTGAGGCTGGTCCAATACCTCTAAAGCATCGAGCAATTCCATCTTTTCACTTAAAGAGAGAGAATGTTGCTCCCCTGTGGATCCACAAACCAAAAATGAATCACATGCTTGCCCCATTAAATGATGAATATGCGCTAAAGTGCCAGCAATGTTAAGGCTTTCATCCCAATAAAATGCCGTAGGAACAGCAATATTAAAGTTTTTTAATCGTAAAGGTGGGGTTTTCATGATCTTCTCTCTTTTAGATACTACGCTATTTTTAGCGTCACACTATAAGTGTGTAACACGTTGAACCCCTTTGGTAAACCACTTTTAAAGACATTTTTTTAAATAAAGAAAGACCACTTATCTTTCACAGACAAGTGGTCAAAAACCATTCGCTAATAGTTAATTTTAGAAATTACTTTTTTTCTAAAAAATGATCTAAACTCAAGCGCCCAGCACCATAAACAACGAGATAAATAAATCCGCCAGCAAGACCGATATTTTTCATAAAATTTGTCGCATCATCAGCAGCGCCATGAAACATAAAGGCTGTCAAAATATTAAATAACACTAAAAAGAGCGCCACAACTCGCGTTTGAAAACCTAATAAAATAGCAAGTCCGCCCCCGAGTTCTAATAAAATAACGAGGATTAATAAATTCCCCGGCAATCCTTTAGATTCCATATAAGCAGCAGTTCCAGCATATCCCCCAATTTTACCCCAACCCGCTATAATAAAGAGATACGAGAGGAAGGCTCTTCCTACTAAGGAGAAAGTGGCTTGTGAACCTGCTTGTGAAAATATATTTTTAACCCAAAGATTGGGATTGATCATGATAACTGACTCCTACTTGTAATAATAAAAAACGCCCTTAAAAACAATTCATACATGTTTTAAATGCTTTGAAAATCTAAAAGTAGTATAAAATAGATCACTAACTCGTTAATATAGAATGAAAGAAAATCTTTATTTCCAAATTAGAAATAAGCCTTTCAAAAACAGAAGTATTACCCAAATTCCCCCAGCAATAGAAGTAGATTATGAGCCCATTTGAAAAAGTTGATTTAGAAGATATCCATGTTTTTTGCAAAACTGCTGAATGTAAAAGTTTTACTGAAGCTGCAATCTTAATAGGCACAACGCCACCTTCAATCAGTAAAGCCATTGCTCGTCTTGAAAAAAAACTCTCCTTAAAGCTTTTCATCCGCTCCACTCGCGCGATGAGATTAACAGAAGATGGTCTTAGCTACTATGAAGTCTGTAAGGAAGCTATTAGGAATATTCAAAATATTGAAAGACAACTAACTAAAAGTGAAAAGCCTCGCGGTATTTTAAAAATCACAGCTCCAGATAGCTATGGCATGACTATTTTACAGCCCCATCTTAAAAAGTTTTATGAACAGCATAAACAGACATTACAACTAGAAATTGCGCTTGGAAATCATTTTGTAAATTTCACAAAAGAAGCCTTTGACCTTGCCATTAGAATCGGTGATTTAGAGGACTCTCGTGTTGTCGCTAAATACTTACACGATGTTCATATGAAACTTGTGGCATCACCACAATATATTAAAGAGCATGGAATGCCAAAAACGCCAGAGGATCTGCATAATCACCAATGTATCGCGATTAAATTTCCTAATAAAAATATGATAAGCCCATGGGAATTTGGGCCAAACAGAACAGAGATCCCTCTCAATTTTGCAGTCGTACATAGCCATTCTCTAGGAGCTTTAGATCTTGCCGTAAAAGGTTATGGTATTGCACGGATGCTTGATTGCACAATGCAATCAGAAATCGATAAAGGGAGTGTTATTGAGGTATTACCAAACACAGCGCCACCACCAATGCCGGTGCACCTTGTCTACCCAAGTGGGCGTTACATTCCTTCTAGGATTCGTCTTTTTATAGAGTACTTTCAAAAAGAGATTCTTCCTACGATTCAACGATAATTTCAAAGCGAAAAACTGTATAAAATATTATCAATCAACCGTAAGAATTAAGTTCTTCTACCTCTTTTTAATAAGATAAAAGATCCATAAAACTAAATGAAAAACAAGAACTTCAAAACATAAACCGTTGATATTTATTATGAATTGATCAGGAAAATAATTCATGCAGAAGATGAGGAGTTTCTAGGCGCAACACAAAAATCTCTTTCAACAAAGCTTCTTTCCTCATATAATGACTTAAATCAATTTGTTAAATCATGATAAAACAGAAGGAAAGATTTATGAAAAAATTAACCGCTATCTTACTCGCAGCTGGTATTTCAATGAGTGGCGCTATGGCTGCTGAAATCGAAAGAACGCCTGCAGGAAACGGCTTCCCAATCTCAACTGTTGTATCAGTACCAAGCGATGCTAAAACTGTTTACTTAAGCGGTGTTGTTCCACCAGCATTAGAAGATGGAACATTTGCAAAAACAACAGAAGAGCAAACTGTTGGAATCCTTAATACCATCAAAGCAACGCTTGAATCACAAGGTCTTACAATGGCTGACGTTGTGAAAATGCAAGTATACTTAGTAGCAGATCCTGAACTTGGTAAAATGGACTTTGCAGGCTTCATGAAAGGCTATACACAGTTTTACGGTGAAGCAGAAGGCGCTGAAAAAATCGTACCTGCTCGCTCAGCATTTGAAGTAAAAGGACTTGCATTCCCAGAGTGGTTAATTGAAATTGAAGTAATTGCTGCTAAAAAATAATATTTTAGTCAGGCTTCATTCAATAGATATCAAAGCTAAAAGTGATCATCACTTTTAGCTTTTTTATTATAAAAATATTCTCAAAAAATGATCTTACCCGAAGAATCCTATACTTATAATAAAATCAGTTTAAAAGTGACTCCATCAGATTGCCGGCGCATCGGCTATTAATAATAAGAAAGATGTTCTATTTAGCATCTTGCAAACAGTGTTTAATACGTATCTTTATAGATTTATGCAAGGCTCAAGGGAATGTTTCGTATTCTTTCTAAAACCGCGAGCCAGCTGTTTAAGACTTGCCCTCCCTCAGATAGACTCTGTTAAACCCAAGATGCTCTAAAATCTCCTATTGTAATAAGTATTACTAATCCTCCCCATCTTAAAGACCACTTAGATTACACTCCTTAAAATTGTTATCATGGGTCTTGTTATCATGAGTAAAGATGTGGACCTTTTAATTTTTAATAAGATTTTACGATCATGACTCGAATCAATATTATTGACCCTCGCGATCTTTGCGATCAACACCTATTAGCAGAACATCGAGAGCTAACTAGAATCCCTAATGATATTGTTAAAAGAGAGGGAAATGTTCCTCTTTCAAAGGAAAAAGCGTATCTACTCGGTCAAGGGCATGTGACTTTTTTTCGCGATAAGCTCCTGTTTCTCAAAAATCGTTACGATGCGTTACATGAAGAATGTTTAAAAAGAGGGTTTAATGTGAGTTATCGTTGGCCTGAGGATGCGATTAACTTTCCTAAGCTCTGGAATGATTATGATGTCACGGATCAAGATATTGCCCTCAACCAAGAAAGAATCAATGAGAGAATGCCGGTTAATCCAAGGTTTACCAAGCATCTTTAAAATCTCATTTTTTAACAATAAAAAGATGACTTACAAAAAGCAACATTAAGAAAACTACAAATAACTTTTATAAAAAAAGAAAAGCCACCCATGAGGCAACATGGATGGCTTTATAACGATCAGAGGAAGCCCTGATTTCTCAGGTGAATACCCCATCACGCAGAGTTATAATGCCGTAAATAAGACAACTTCTCAAATATTTTTAAAAAACCAACAAATGATCTTTTTTTAACACTTTAAATTTATTTTTAACATCTCGATTTTTGTTGTTTTTTTATTATTCATATTGAAAACCTTATCTAAATTTCTTAAAGCGGTTCAATAACAATTAGCTTAACAAAACACAATACAACAAGCGCATCAAACTCGCTTGCATGACACAGGATAATAACGCTTTTGCGCTACTTATAGCTGATATTGCCGTAATCTAATTGCCATAATCTAATTGCCAACACATCGATTATGAAAAGCACAAGCCTAATTCTATCCGGCAGCGTGCAAGCTAATTTGACACACTCCATACCCTTAAATACTTTTAAAATAGCGTTTCTCAAACTAAATCGTCTATAAATTGGGGATACAAGATAGGTCTTTTTAAACCGAAGATCCTATAAGCATCCTTCATAATTTAAAATCTGTTAGCTCATAAAAAAACGCAATTCAAAAGAATTGCGTTTCATCAATATTAAATAATGCCGGAGTAATTAACAAAAAAGGCTTTAGCGAGCGCTATAATGCACACTCATCTAACAATGCTTCAATACTCTTAAACTGTAGACCTGTGTGAGTTGTTAAACCTAACTGACAAGTCTTACTCATTGAAACGCCCATCTCATAACGTTGCTTACTATCTTTGGGTAATCTTTTAAGACTATTTTCGTTAATCTCAGGAACCGTAAATCCTTTTACCCCACCAAAACCACAACATTCAATATTTGTCGATTCCACATGGGTTGCACATTTTTCTGCAAGCTTTAAAAGCATCTCTGCCCCACCATCTTTGGCAACAGAACAAGGAGTATGCAGTAAAAGCTTCTCAATTTTACTCTTCATCGTTAAACGAGGAACTACTTCATTTAAGAGAAATTCAGAAGCGTTATAGAGAATAAGGCGCTCATCAAGCAATCCTTTTTTCTGTAACTCATGAACCTGTAATGTACAAGGAGCATTATCAACATAAATCGGAATCTCCCCATAACGAGAGGCTTTAAGCAGCGTATCATTAAGATTTTTTGCTGTGCTTTCTGCTTCCATCGACGCTTTTGCCGAAACAAAGGGTTGCCCACAACAAGCGCCGGCTAATTTATCTGGGAAAAATGGCGTAAATCCTGCTTTATGTAAAAGGCTAATCACATGGTCAAAGGTATTTTTAGTAGCTTTATCCCGCCCATTTTTGAGCTCTTGTAAATTACGATTCACACAAGTTGAGAAATAAACCACTGAGTTTTCAATCTTACTTGGCACCGGCAAACTAGGAAGCGGTGTTGCAACCTCCGGCATTGCTGTTGGAATGACAGGAATCCCTTTAAATGTTTTATGCAGAGAATGGGTGAGTTTATTCATTCGTTCAATACCAAGCTTATGCGCCGTATTTACTGAAAATCTAATCCCTTTTTCTGCAAAAATAAAGTGATTGCCGGCAAGCTTCATCATCGATTTAGTATTTACAGGACGAATAGACTTAATAAATTCCCCCGTGTTAATCCCTACAGGACAACGCAATGCACACATGCCTGTCTCAGCACATGTCTCAATCCCGGCATATTGATACGCTTTATTGAGCTTAGCGAAAAGCTTACCACTCTCCCCTGTTCTTGGAAGTGCTTGCATATTACGGTAAACCGCAATTCGTTGTCTTGGTGTTAATGAGAGCCCATCCGATGGACAAGCAGGCTCACAAAAGCCACACTCAATACAATCATGTATTAATTTGTCGGCAACAGGAATGCTCTTAAACGAAGTAATATGTAAGGCTTTATTATCGGTAATAATGACATCTGGGTTAAAAATCTTATGCGGATCAAATAGCGATTTAATATCTCGCATCACCTGATAGATCTCAGCGCCCCACTCAGCTTCTACAAAGGGAGCGATATTTCGCCCTGTGCCATGCTCACCTTTTAAAGACCCACCATATTTAACGGCAACCACTTCTGCAAGTTCATCCATAAACTTATCAAACTGCTTTACCTTCTTTTTAGAAGTCATATCAGGCGCTAATAGGAAGTGAAGATTTCCTTCTAAGGCATGCCCCATAATAGTAGCTTCCGGAAATTTATGTTTATCAAAAAGATCCGTTAAAGCTTGCACCCCTTCCACTAGATGCTCCATTGGGAAAACCACATCTTCAGGAATAATACTCGCACCACTTTTTCGCCCTTTTGCCACGATGGGCAATAAGCCTTTTCGAGTGTCCCAATAGCTCTTCGTAATCACAGGATCTGTCTGAAATCCAGTTTGCTCAACGATATCAAAACGCTGAAAAACACTCTCTATCTTGGTGATTTTTGCTTGTAATTCTTCTGCGGTTTCACCCATTGTTTCAATCAGCAAACAAGCACTATCACGATTTAATGGACGATAGAAAAATGCCGGCAAATGCGCAATCGCTTCCCCAACTAAGTGTAATGTACGACCATCAAATAACTCAACAGCTTCAACAGGCGCTTCTTTACGAAGAGCCTTCACTGTTTCACAACACTCTGCTAATGAGGTGAAGTAGATAAATGCCGATGCTTTATGTTCATATTCTGGGACCGTTTTGTACACAACCTCACTAACAAAACCGAGCGTACCTTCTGAACCCACAATGAGATGTTTTAAAATCTCAATGGGATCTTCAAAATCAATCAAAGCATTAACACCATAACCGGTCGTATTTTTAAGACGATACTTTACAGCAACCTTCTCTTTTAAAATCGGGTTTGAAATAATGCGCTCTCGAAGATCTGTCAATTCTTTTAAAAACTGGGCATGACTTTGGCGAAAAGCCATCACATTCTCTTCATCACGCGTATCTAGAACGGTACCATCATTTAAAACAAGGCGAATATCTTCTATGGTGTGATAGCTATTATTTTTAGTCCCACAACACATGCCGCTACTATTATTAGCAACAATTCCGCCAATACGCGCCACACTTATAGAAGCAGGATCGGGTCCAATTTTACGGTTAAATGGCTTTAAGGCTTTATTAACACTTGCGCCAATCACCATTGGCCCAACGGTGACTTGATCGCCTTGTGCTTGAATTTTAAGATTTAAAAACTTCTGACCCAACATCACAAGTACCGATTCACTAGAAGTTTGCCCAGAAAGAGAGGTTCCTGATGCTCTAAATGTCAGCGCAACACCGCACTCTTTGGCAGCTTTAATCAATGAAATCACTTCCGCTTCACAGTTTGCCCTAACAACGACCTGAGGAATATAGCGATATAGACTTGCATCGGTACCATAGGCAAATCTATAAAAATAATCAGTATAGACTGATTTTTTTCCAACAATCTCATTTGCTATTTGGGCAAATTTTTGATGCGCAGCATCTAACGGCATCTCTTTCATATGACTTCTTTCTCCAGTTTCAAGCTCTGCTCAAGCTCACATAAGACAATGCTTTAACACTGTCTTTTAATCTTTGAAAATCCAATCAGGGTTGGTTTCTATTTTTTTATATACGGTCATCACGCTTCAAAATTTGATCTAAAATCTCAATTGCCCCTCAATAATCATGGCGCATTCGAGGGTTTCCGACATTAAAGAGGATCATTTCATCGCTGATATGCCATCAAACCCCTGATTATATGATATTTTATTTGTAGGATGATACCGATAGTTTCCCACAACAGACAACATAATATTTTTAAGATATTTCTAATAAATAGATATTAAATCCTAAATCCATTATGTAGATTAATTCCCCTGTCGTTCTTTATGCCACTTTTTCGCTAAAATTTCAATAGAAATCCCCATTCTTACGGCATTTTTCATAACATCCCCAAAAACAGTAAACTTAAATTTCAGTGCCGACTATTCTCTATAAAATAATCAATCCTCATCATTATCTAGCCCTATTTTAAAATAGCCCCCCCCAATTATCCCAAACTTTTAACATCGTTACACACATAGTTATCCACAGGATAGAACGCTTTAAACCCTCTCTTTTTTATACGCTTTTATCTCTGTTTTTTAACGCGCTTTCTTTTAGTCAAAATCTGAAGATAAATCCCTAAAAAGGTTGATATTATAAAAAAGAACCCCATTGTCCTATCAGTTTCCTAAGATACTCCATCAATGTCATGAGAAAGTCTTAGTAAAAAAATGATAAAAGCCACCTACAGTTCGCTGTAGCGTTGCATAAAATTGATTAAGGAATCCTATGAGTGAGAATAAAAAAACGACACTGCCAGCCGTTGACAGCGATGTTAAAGGGCATAACGAGGTCATTATCGAAGGAGATACGGTTTCAAATATCATCCATATCCTTCCACTCAGTGACCGACCATTTTTTCCACCACAAATTGCGCCTCTTCTTTTAAATGAAGAGCCATGGCTGACAACCCTCGATTCCATTATGGATAATCGAACACGAGTCATTGGGCTTGTTTTAACCAAAAAAGAGCGCCATAGCGATCTAAAAACTGATGATTTCTATGAATACGGGACGCTAGTTCACATTCATCATCCTCATAGAGAAGATGGGAAAGTGCAATTTATTGCCCAAGGAACACAGCGCTTTCGTATTAAAAAATGGATCTCTAAAGAGATCCCCTTTGTCGCACAAGTTGAATATTTTGATGAGTCTATGGTTGATAAATCAGAAGAAGTGCGGGCTTATTCAATGGCGGTTGTTAATGCGCTTAAAGAGCTTATTCCGTTTAATCCTCTTTTCTCTGAAGAGCTAAAGCACTTCTTAACACGCTTTAATAGTAATGATCCATCGCCATTTGCCGACTTTTCAGCAAGTATGACAACCGGCTCAAAAGAGGAACTGCAAGATGTTCTCTCAACGGTTCCGCTCGTTCCAAGATTACGCAAAGTCCTTGCGATCGTCCAAAAAGAGATTCAAATTGCGAAACTTCACAACTCTATTCGTGAAGAGGTTGATGATCAATTATCAGATCAGCAAAGACAATACTTCTTGCGTGAGCAGCTTAAAGTCATTCAACAAGAGCTTGGGCTTGCGAAAGATGATAAAGCGGCCGATATTGATAAGTTTGTAGAGCGTTTATTTGATAAAACCATTCCAATTGCGGCCCAAGAGCGTATTGATGATGAGTTTGAAAAACTCCAAGTATTAGAAACAGGATCTCCTGAATATGGCGTTACTCGTAACTATCTTGATATCATCACCGATCTTCCTTGGGGTAATAAGACAGAGGATAACTTTAACCTTAAAAATGCCCGCCGTATTTTAGATCGAGATCACTTTGGATTAGAAGATGTGAAAGATCGTATTATTGAAACGCTTGCGGTGGGTAAACGTAAAGGAGAGATCAAAGGTACGATCATTCTTTTAGTAGGTCCTCCGGGCGTGGGTAAAACATCAATTGGGCGCTCCGTTGCCGATAGCCTTGGCCGTAAATTTTATCGCTTTAGCTTAGGTGGCGCTCGTGATGAAGCGGAGATTAAAGGGCATCGCCGTACCTATATTGGAGCAATGCCGGGTAAACTGATCCAAGCACTAAAAGAGACAAAGGCAGATAACCCTGTCATCATGCTCGATGAGATCGATAAAATGGGGCAATCCTTCCAAGGAGACCCAGGATCTGCTTTACTTGAAGTATTAGATCCCGCGCAAAATGGGGAGTTCTTAGATCACTATTTAGATGTTCGCTATGATCTCTCAAATGTTCTCTTTATCTGTACCGCAAATACGCTCGATTCTATTCCGCCGGCGCTTTTAGACCGAATGGATGTAATTAGACTTTCTGGCTATATTTTAGAAGAAAAAAGTAAAATTGCCCGTCAATACCTCTGGCCTCGTCAATTAGAAAAGGCAGGTTTTGATAAGAAAGAACTTCGTATCACAGCGGGAGCGATCGAAAAGATTATTGATGATTATGCGCGAGAAGCAGGTGTTCGCCAACTTGAAAAGCAACTAGCAAAAATTGTTCGTAAAGCGGCTGTTAAATTTGAAACAGAAGCGCTAGAAAACTTCTCTGTTGGCGTTAATGATATTGTGCCATTCCTTGGTAATCCATACTTTAACAGGGATAAACCTGTGAAAAATGTTGGCGTTATCACAGGACTTGCCTGGACATCGCTCGGCGGCGTGACTCTTCCTGTGGAAGCTGTAAAAATCCATGATCTACAGCGGGGGATTAAAATTACAGGGCAGCTTGGAGAAGTAATGCAAGAATCTGCCAATATTGCCTATAGCTATATTATGGCAAATGCAGCGACGCTTGGATTACAAGAGAGTTTCTTTGAAAAAGCCTTTATTCATATTCACGCGCCAGAAGGAGCAACGCCTAAAGATGGACCAAGTGCCGGCATTACACTGGCCTCTTGCTTAATGTCACTAGCACTTAATAAGGCACCCAAAAATATTGCCATGACAGGAGAACTCACCCTTATTGGACAAGTACTACCTATCGGTGGTGTTAAAGAGAAGCTAATTGCGGCAAAACGTGTGGGAATTAAAGAAATTATCTTCCCTAAAGGCAATAAAAAAGATGCCGATGAATTGCCTGATTATCTGCGTGATGGCTTAACACTGCACTTTGTCGAAGACTTTAAGGAAGTAGCAAAACTGCTCTTTTAATCTCAAAAAATACTATCACTAATAGTAATAGAGGGATAACCCCATAAGCAAAAAGAGATACCATTTAGGTATCTCTTTTTTATTCCGGCAATTTAAAATTTAAGCCGAAAGAAATGTAATCGATGTAAACGCTATAAATAGTAGCGATAATGCCAGCTTTTTAACAAGTATCTTGTTAAGTTTTATGGCCATATATCCTCCTCAGGAATATCCACTTTTTTATCTAAGGCCTTTAATTAAAAGCCTCTTTGTCAATAATGACCCACTCCTTATGATCTGGTCAAGCAATATCTCTCAATTTCTAGAATCATTGTCGTGACGTTTTAAACTTTATTATTAAAAAAGCCATGAATAATCATGGCTCCCTTACTGATAATTATGATCTTTTAATCTCTATCGAAAACTAGGCACTACAGGAATTGGCGCAAGTTCCCCTGATTTTTCTAACTTACGAATCTTAAAAGGACCATAGAAAATCATACCAATCAATACAATACCGATATAGCCTGCGATCGGGTAAAAGTATCCCATCAGCTGAACAAACCCGATAAAGCTAATGCCAAAACCAACCCCTAAAGTGATTAAGATATAGATTCTTGATTTCGGCGTTTCCATCTCTACATAGCGAGAGATAAAAACATAGAACATACTCACCGCTGTACTATAAATCATCGCTAATGCTGTTAATGTTAATAAAGGACTTAAGCTAGGCGCATAAGTATTCATAATCTGTAAAGATGGCATTGAAGCGAGCGTTTCCACGGTTGGCGCAATAACTTTAATCTGCGCAAAAAGTGCAAAGTGCCCCATCGATAAAACGCCTCCAATAATTAAACCTCCAAGCGCTCCGCCCCATTTAGCAACTTTTGGATCCTTCTCTTCACCTCCAATCACAAGCGACATTCCAACACCCGCCACTGTCATCATCGCAACATGATTAAGCGCGGCAACCCACCAATTAGGTAAGGTATCAGGAAGCGTATTTCCAACTGCAATCACATAATCATTTACTGCAGAAAAACTCTCTGTCTGATTAGAAAGAGATTGATACACCATAATTGATAATAGACCGATTAAGATAGGGGTAATCATCCCAATTACCAGAATAATTTTACGAAGACGAAGCATCAACGTAATCACAACCAGCACTGTCATCAAAAGCCCACCTTGCCAAAGTGGCATACCATATTGCTGCTTAAAGAGCGCGGCACTTCCCGAGAGCATAATGATGCCTGTTCCTAACATCATAAAGATAATTAGATAATCAATAAAACGCCCAACAACCTTCCCTCCCACAAGATAGGTTGCTTCCTTATAATTTTTAGATTTTAAACGTTGCCCTAAACCTGTAACAAAATAACCTACTATTCCATAAAGTACTGTGGCTAAAAGCACACCTATAGTGCCATCCATACCAAATGATGTGTAATAAAAAAACGGTTCCATCCCTGATGCATTGCCGGCACCAACAACGACGCTGGCATAGGCAAATGCAATAATTAAAACTTCTAAGACCTTCTTCATATAATCCTCCTGAGTGATTAAATCTCCCAGATATTTTTAAGCTTACTTCTTATTATTTTGGTAAATAGGGAGATAGACAGCCTATTTAGATTGATCTTTTCTATTTCAAAATCCCTTTAAAAACAGATAGTTTGAAATGTTTTTTATCGACAAATAAATATCCGAGGTTCTTTCGATACTCTCTGTTTTCAGCAAGAAGTGTCAAAAGATATGAATTCAGTAGTTGATGAATTTTTTTCGTGACAGGCAGACAACAAGCATTATCAAGGCTTAGCACACTTATTCCTTAAAGGAATGAAGCTGTGCATTTAGTTCGTTTGTATCACTACGTATGCAACATGTAGGATCAAATTATCCCTTAGCAATAAAAGCTCCCGAGCAAACTTATTGCGATAAGGTTTCCATTTAATAACTCTAATAACAAAAATCACAACGTGAGTAAGCAATCTAGATACCTTTAGCTTCTCCCCAATTTATTTAACGAGGATTACGAAGATGAGCATTTCTGTATTACAAAAATTAGGACTCTCTAATGAAACATTATTAGCTGGCAATAATGAGATCTATAGCCCTATTGACGGAGCTGTTATTGCAAAACTTCACTTTGTGGGGGAAGCAGAAACTAAGGCTATTGTAGATAAAGCACATCAAGCATTTTTAGATTGGAGAACCGTGCCGGCGCCTATTCGTGGCGAACTTGTTCGTGTTTTAGGAGAATTACTTCGTGAACACAAAGAAGATCTTGCAACGGTTATTACCTTAGAAGCTGGAAAAATCCAATCAGAGGCCCTCGGCGAAGTCCAAGAGATGATTGATATCTGTGATTTCGCGGTGGGTCTTTCACGTCAACTTTATGGATTAACGATCGCATCAGAACGACCGGGTCACCATATGCGTGAAACATGGCATCCTCTTGGGGTTGTGGGTGTTATTACAGCATTTAACTTCCCAATGGCTGTTTGGTCATGGAATACTGCGCTAGCACTAATCTGTGGTAATAGTGTTGTCTGGAAACCTTCAGAAAAAACACCATTAACAGCGCTTGCATGCCAGGCTGTTTTTGAAAAAGCACTCGTTCGCTTTGCACAAAACAATCCTCACACTGCGCCTGAAAACCTATCACAAGTAGTCATTGGGGAGAGGGATGCCGGCAATGCATTAGTTGAAAATAGTAAAGTTCCCCTCATCAGCGCAACAGGCAGTACACGCATGGGCCGTGAAGTTGGGCCTAAAGTCGCTGCCCGTTTTGGACGTTCAATCCTTGAACTAGGCGGAAATAACGCCATGATTCTTACTGAATCTGCAGATCTTGAACTTGCTGTTCGTGCCATTCTCTTTAGTGCCGTTGGAACAGCAGGACAAAGATGCACCACTCTTCGCCGCTTAATCATTCATAAATCAGTCAAAGCGCAAGTCTTAGAGCGCCTTAAAGCTTCTTATAAAACAATCCCTGTTGGCTCACCACTTGATACAAATAATCTTGTAGGACCGCTCATTGATAAAGATTCCTTTGATGCAATGCAAGCCTCTCTCAATGCCGCAAAAGCAAGTGGTGGAATCATCACTGGTGGCGAGCGAGTCCTTGCAGATAAAAATCCTAATGCTTATTACGTCAAACCTGCCATTGTTGAGATGCCTGTTCAAAATGAAGTGGTTGAACATGAAACCTTTGCACCTATTCTTTATGTCATGGAGTATGAGGATTTTGCAGATGCAATGGCGATGAATAACGATGTGCCACAAGGTTTATCATCATGCATCTTCACAAATGATGTTCGTGAAGCTGAGTTTTTCCAAAGTGCAGCAGGCAGTGATTGCGGAATTGCTAACGTCAATATTGGTACAAGTGGCGCTGAAATCGGCGGTGCCTTTGGTGGCGAAAAAGAAACTGGTGGCGGCCGTGAATCTGGATCTGATTCCTGGAAAGGTTATATGCGCCGTCAAACCAATACAATCAACTACTCGCGTGAATTACCACTTGCGCAAGGCGTGAAGTTCGATTAAATCAAGTAAGAGGAGATGATAGAGCGTAACGGCCTACTGTCTCCTCTTTATGAATAAGCTTAAAAGTATTGTCTATTGCCATGCGTCAATACCTAAAGCTAAATTGCCACATAGTAATTACTCAATAATAGATAGGTTGATTTCTACTAACATCAACCTAACAAACTAGAAAACCTCGTTACCTGTAATAAAAATTAAAAAGTTTCCCAATATATTGGGAATTTCTCAAAGCTAGTAACGAATATAAAAAATAAAGAACGGCAAATGACCATTCAAATGAGGAGGGAGAGATGAAAATCTCAATCGATCAATTACAAAATCTGATTGAAAAGATTTTAGATCACTATGGCTTTAGCAAGCCACATCGGGATGCTGTTGTTAAAAACTTGATGACAGCCCAAATCGCAGATTGCCAATCACATGGCATTTGGCGCATTTTAGAACTGATCAAAAACTTAGATAAAGGGATGCTCAATCCCAAAGCAACTCCAAAAGTTACAGAAAGTCGTGGTGCGATTATTCGCCTTGACTGCCAAATGACCTCCGCACAATATGGTCATGATATTGGCATGCCACTACTAATTAACAAAGCAAAAGAGCTCGGGATTGCACTTCTTGCGATTAATCACTCTATTCATTTCTCAGCACTTTGGGTTGAGCTTGAAACTCTTGTTAAGCAAGGACTTGTAGGTTTATGTATGACCACAAGCCATTCATGGGTTGCGCCTTGCGGCGGAAAAGCGCCTTTACTTGGGACCAATCCTTTTGCCTTTGCTTGGCCAAGAGTTGATCCCTCACGCCCTTATATTTTTGACTTTGCGACAAGCGCAACCGCTCGCGGGGAGATCCAGCTTCATGCTCGTGAGCATAAAATACTCCCCGAAGGATTAGCCATTGATGCAAAAGGTAATCCAACTACAGATCCTGAAAAAGCCTTACAAGGCGCAATGCTGACATTTGGTGGTTATAAAGGTACGGCTATCTCCACCATGATTGAGCTATTAGCAGGGCCCTTAATCAATGATCTCACCAGCCAAGAATCCCAAATTGCCGCTAAAGATGGGGCATCGTTGCCTTATGGTGGAGAACTGATTATTGCCATTGATCCAAAGATGATTTTAGGGGATAGCTTTGATGAAGCGCAGATTCGCGCTGAAAACTATCTTCATCAATTTAGCAAGATGGGCGTCAGACTTCCTTCAGAGCGAAGGTTTAATGCAAGAGATGAAAACTTAAAAAATGGTGAGCTTACTATTTCAGAGTCTCTCATTGCAGATCTTAACGCATTAATAGATCTATAAAACTTTCCCTTTAATTACCTAAAATAGCCCGATGAAGGATCTCTATTATGTCCAATACAACGTTAAAATATGAAAACCTTTGGCACTCACTTGTTGCTGATAAAGTAAAATTTTCAGCAATAGACCAAGACCAAATTTGTGATGTTTGCATAGTTGGCGCTGGATTTACCGGTTTATCCGCTGCAATCCACCTAGCTGAGCAAGGAAAATCTGTAGTATTGCTAGAAGCGCACCATATCGCTTATGGGGGAAGTGGCCGAAATGTAGGGCTTGTTAATGCTGGGACTTGGAATAAGCCTGACTTTATGGTGGATATCTTAGGAAAAGAGATGGGAGAAAGCCTGATCTCTGCATTAGGAGAGGCTCCGGCGCTAGTTTTCTCCTTAATTCATAAATATCAAATAGATGCCCAACAAATGCAAGTAGGCACACTCCATATGGCGCATAGTGAAAAAGGGATCCCTGAATTAGAAGATCGCTACGAACAGCTCACAAGACGAGGCGTTAATGTTGAGCTCCTCAAGGGGGCGGAAATAGAGGAATACTCGGGAAGTAAACAGATTCCCGCAGCGCTACTAGATCATCGTGCTGGGACTGTTAATCCGTATGCATATGCAACAGGTTTAGCGAAAGCCGCGGCTACGCTTGGCGTTAAAGTTTATGAAAAAAGTCCTGTCTCCTCAGTCAATTGTCTTAAAAAAGGAGAGTGGGAAATATCAGTACTACAGCATAAAATTAAAGCTGAAAAAGTTATTATTGCGACAAATGCTTATGCAGAAGGTGATTTAGAGAGCTATCGCCAATCTGTTTATAGTGGCGGATATTATCAGGTGGCCTCTAAACCATTAACAGATGATGCTGGGAAAACCGTTCTCCCTTATAAACAAGGATCTTGGGATACACGCATGGTCTTAAGTAGTATTCGTCTTGATAAAGAAAATCGCTTAGTTTTGGGAAGCATGGGATTTGCTCACAATAAACCTGCTTGGTATCTAAAATCATGGGCTGATCGCATTCAGCAGCATTACTTTCCGCAACTAGGCAAAAAAGTCGAGTGGGAATATAGTTGGTGTGGGCGAATTGGCTTTACTGATAATCATACCCCAAAAATCATCGAGCCTGCTGAAGGTCTGATTGCCGCAATTGGCTATAATGGTAGAGGTATCACGACAGGAACAATGATTGGCAAGCTCTTTGCAGATTATTTTACAGCAGACACGCCACCTGAAATTCCAATTCCTTTCTTCTCATCCATTGATGCATCGAAATGTAACTATCGCCAAGGAAAATCCCTCTTTATAGAAACAGGATTTACCCTCTACCATTTAGGGCAATGCTTAAAAGTAATTCGTTAGCCCTATTTGATAATAATCTTCATTGAAAACCATCTCTTAACAAGTAGTGGGCAATCTTCTTTCAAGAAAAAAATTAAAGCATCGGTACCGTTCAATTCACCGATGCTTTTTTTATTTCTATTTATTCACTTATTAACTTTTGGTGAAGGGATTAACGTCCCTTCCTAAAATATTGCTATTGAATAATACCACAAGCCATTCGAGCACCACCGCCCCCAAGCGCTGCTGGGGTATCAGAATGATTATCGCCTCCAACATGAATCATTAAAGCACGACCTTTAATCTCATCGAGTTGCTTAATTTTTGGAGCTAATACAGGCTGAGTGACATTCCCGTCTTGATCGACATAAAGTGCCGGAAGATCCCCTAAATGCCCATCATCACTCCAAGGTGTTCCGTGATTACCACTGCCCTTAGGATCAAAATGCCCACCAGCTTTCATCGCAGCGCCTTTTTCTGTCATATCGCAATCAGGATTTTCATGAACATGAAAGCCATGAATTCCGGGTGTAAGACCTGTTAATTTAGGGGTAAAAACTAACCCATAAGTACTTTCGGTAATTTCGATCACTCCCAAAGAGTTTCCTACTCCTTCAGCACTAACCGCATTTACTTCTATTTCCATAGTGTTTGCTGTTGCGATAGATGTTGCGATAGATGTTGCTAATAATGCTGCAATACTTAATGTTTTGATCATTTGATTTTTCTCCAATCATTTTTCATAAAAACTTCTCACTCACTTTAAGATAACTCATTTCTAATGATAAACTAAATAGTTGTTTTATAATGTAATTATTATAATGATTTTATTTAAAAAATTACTATATGCCACAATGATATAAGTCATTATGAATAATATGTATATCTAGAACGAAAAGATAAGCAAAAATCCAAGAGAAGCATCTGGTAAAAAAGGAATCATAAAATCCTTAATCCTCTAGATAAAAAAATGCCGAAAAGATCTCTTTATCTCTTCGGCAAAATAACAACTTTTAAAAACAAGAAACCAACATAGGCAAGTTAGGAGCCAAACCTATATTGATAAACAACCGGTTACAACTAATAAATCACCTCCTTTTATCTGATCAAAACATTGTGAAGTTGCTAGGAATCACATCATAAATTGCTCGTTATAATCATTGACGCAAATAACGCTTTAATCACAATTTTTGAGAAATCTCTGTTAAGGTTTTATTGGGCGTCATTGCTTCTGGATCTAAAATACAATGAATAATGGTAGGTTTTTCTTGAGCTATAGCCTGCTCCCATGCATTAAAAAACTCACCTGTTGTTTCAACATGAAAACCAAGACCGCCAAAGGCTTTTGCATAAGCTGCAAAATCTGGGTTATTTAAGGAAGTTCCGATAGCTCGCTTCGGATAATGCATCTCTTGATGCATTCGAATCGTTCCAAACATCGAGTTATCTAAGATAATCACGATAATCGGAATCTCATATTGCACCGCTGTTGCAAATTCTTCTCCTGTCATCATAAAATCACCATCTCCGGCAAAACAGATCACCATTTTATCGGGATAAAGCTGTTTTGCCGCAATTGCCGCCGGAACGCCATATCCCATCGTCCCGGATGTCGGTGCTAATTGAGTGCCAAACGCTCTAAAATGATAAAAACGATGTACCCAAGTTGCAAAGTTTCCAGCACCATTTGTTAAAATAGCGTCAGATGATAATGATTGACTTAAAAATGCCATCACTTCCCCAAGCTGTAATTTCCCTGGAAGCTTAATATCCCGAGTATCACGCCATGCTAAATAGGCCGCTCGATCTTTTTGAACAATGCAGGGCCAAGTATTTTTCACCTTCAAGAGTAAAAGCGCTTTCGTGAATGCCTCAGGATCGGCATTAATGGCTAAATCCGGTTGATAAACGCGATTTAGCTCATTAATATCGGCATGAATATGAATTAAAGTTTGCTTAGAGACAGGCACATTCAGTAATTGATATCCTTGAGAGGGGGTTTCAGAAAAGCGCCCTCCTAATAAGATCACTAGATCGGCCTTTTTAATGCGATCTTCTAAGTAAGGGTTAATTCCTAACCCAACATCTCCCACAAAGGTCTCATGTTCGGTCGAAAAAAGCATTTGCCGGCGGAGCTCAACGGCTACTGGCAACATATTTTTCGCCGCAAACTTTTCAACTCTAGAGACACTCTCAGCGCTCCAATTCCCTCCTCCTAAAATCATAATAGGATTACTAGCACTACTTAATAGATGCTCAAAGCGCACCATATCATTTAGGGAGGGAGAAATTGCAACGGGTAAAATTTTATTAGCATCCAATACCTGAGCGTTGGTAATTAACATATCCTCAGGTAACGCTATTACAACAGGACCTGGTCTTCCTGACATGGCGATATGAAATGCTCGCCCTATTATTTCAGGAATACGTTCTGCATTATCAATTTCCGTGACCCATTTCACATGATCACTTAATAACGCTCTATAATTAATCTCCTGAAATGCTTCTCTCTCTCGCATTTGCGTATTAATTTGCCCAACAAAAACAATCAAGGGCGTAGAATCTTGCATCGCAATATGAATACCACTCATCGCATTGACAAGACCTGGGCCTCTTGTGACAAAACAGATCCCTGGCTTATTCATTAACTTGCCATAGGCTTCTGCCATCATAGATGCCCCACCTTCATGCCTGCAGGTAATTAATTCAATACCTGTATCAAAAAGTGCATCTAAAACTGCTAAATAACTTTCACCAGGTACACAATAACCTCGATCAACTCCCTGCAAAACAAGCTGATCTACCAATATTTGTCCACCGGTTCTCATTTTTTTCTCATCTACCATAGACGCTCCATGATTTATCACTGCGATAACAGCGATCATCGCTCTTTATTACATGTTTCTAGTAAAAGATGGTGCATGATTCTACTTTCTTACTAACAACAGATAATCCCTTCAATTTCAGTATGAATTGAGCGGCTTAGAAAGAAAAACGAAATTAATCGATGAGTTGATGAGTTATTTTCGCAAAGCGCTTATAAGCTTAAAGAGATCTAAAGCAACCTAGCTCACGACATACTCTTTGTTTAAGTATGAGAGAATCCAATCTCGCACCATTTTTACTTTTGGCTCTGCTGAATGGCTCTTTAGATAGGTCATATAATATGATCCTAACCCATTTAGCCGGTGACTAGATGCAGGCACTAAAGTTCCATTTGCAAGTTCAGCCTCTACTAAAATCTTGGGAACCAATGCCAAACCACAACCTGTTTTTGCAGCGCTAATACATGAAGACCAACGCTCAAAGAGTAAAGAGCGATACCCATCGGGGTAGATTTGATTAAATCGCTCAAAAAACTGATCCCAAGTATTTAATCTCGACCGACACTCTATTAACCTTGTTGTAAAATAGATATCGATCTCTTCCTGACAAGCATTTTCCGCTAAAATATCAGGATGACAAACAGGAATCATCTCTTCATCAAAGAGTTCTACAGCCTCCATATCATGCCATCCTCCGTAGCCATAGACAAAAGCGACATCAACATCCACTTCTGTAGGATCATACGGCATAATCTGTTCATAAAAGGCGAGCTGAATATCTCCATAATGAGCGGTAAAACCTTTTAACGCTTGTACTAACCAAGAAGAGCATAAAGAAGGATGAGAAGCGATTTTTATCACCTCTTCAAATGCACCATAAGAGAGCATCTCCTTTGATGTCTCTTCTATTTTTCGTAAAATTAAATTCACATGCGATAAATAAGTGCTTCCCGCAGGAGATAACTCTAACTTTTGCCGATGCCGGACAAATAATTGCACTTGTAGGCTATTTTCTAAAAGTGCGACCTGCTTACTAATGGCACTTTGAGTTAAATTAAGTTCTTCAGCGGCTAAGGTAAAACTCAAATGCTTTGCCGAAATCTGAAAACAACGCATCGTATGCGTCGTTGGTAAATACAAACGACTCATTATTATATTCCTCTTTGTGTGATTGAATGACTCAATTCTTTTTATTATGGGTGGTACTACTCATGATTATAGAAAAAGCATCATCTCTAATTCCTATAAATAGCTGATTTCAAAAGAGATACACCATTAACTACTTATAACAAAGTGTAGCCATGAAATCTCTATAGAAAATATTGCTCCTTCTAGTTATATATTAAATATAGCGTTTTTTGCAGAAAATTATTGATTTCTAGCCTCTCTCTTAACACATCATCAAGGAACCAAAATTCTGTTGTTTTTTTCATACACTCCTCATTTATGACCCTGTAATTCCTTTTTATAAGGGCCTCCGTAACAGTTTTTGCATAAAAAGACCTTGA
The DNA here is from genome assembly GCF_022655595.1 of Ignatzschineria rhizosphaerae. NCBI lineage: Bacteria > Pseudomonadati > Pseudomonadota > Gammaproteobacteria > Cardiobacteriales > Ignatzschineriaceae > Ignatzschineria > Ignatzschineria rhizosphaerae. The sequence goes on along the minus strand of NZ_CP093379.1, from coordinate 17,526 downwards.
TTATTAAAAATACAACAGAATTAATCGTCAAAAACCGACAATCTCTATCACAAACAGAAATATCAAAAAATAAAAATAGAATCAATGAGATAAAAACAATCCATTAAACAAAACAAGATATACAAATACCTATTTTGTTGTATTTTTAATAAGAATTTTCTTTATTTGTATTATTTTTGTAAATTTAATTTGATTATTGTAATTTTCTAAGCTTTAATATGAAGCGTAGATGGGAGACATCTAAATTATTTTAAACGTGGCGCAAGCCATTCAATGGAGATTTTCATTATGATGAAGAAAAGCATTTTCGCAGTAGCAGTAGCTTCTGTTTTAACTTTAGGTGCAGCGCAAGCTGAAACTGTTCTTTACGGTTCTATTCGTTACGACTACGAAAACAAGAAAAATGAATTCGGCGACACAACTTTAGATGCTAACGGTAAAGCAAAACGCGTATCTAACCTTTCAGATGCTGGTTCACGTATCGGTATCAAAGGTTCTGAAGATTTAGGTAACGGCAACGCAGTTATCTATAACCTTGAGTGGGGCTTTGATGGCATGACTCAAGACGAGAGCAAAGGTGCTAAAACTCGTAAAGCAATGTTAGGTTTAACTGGTGACTGGGGTACATTCGTAGCAGGTCGTCAAAACAACCCATTCTACGATACACTCGTTGATGGTTCAGTAGTTGATGACTTTAACGGTTCTAACGTTATCAAATCAGCAGCACAACGTGCAATGACTACTACTTTAAACCCAGGTGCAAATCCATACGACGCGTCATTCACACGTGTTGGTAAAGTAGCAGCATACATCACTCCAGAATTTGCAGGCTTCCAAGCAAGCGCAGCAATCATGATGGATGATTCACTTTATGCAATCAACGATGAGAAAAACCTCGACCTTTGGACTATCAATGCTAAATATGCATATGACTTCGGTGCAAACGGTACACTTACTGCAAAAGCTGGTTATATCCAAGGTAAACTTGCTGATACTAACAAGTCTAAAGCATGGGGTCTTTTCTTAGGTTACTCACAAGATTCATTTGGTGTAACTGCAGCATACGCTGATGGTAACCACAAAAATGTTGGTGCAGACCATAAAGAAAAATCAAAAGGTTGGGACTTAGGTGCTAGCTTCTCATTTGGTCCTAACTACTTCAGCACAGTGCGCGCTAACTATGGTGAGAACCAAGTTAAACTTGAAGGCAACAAAGAGAAAGTTAAATCATGGGCGGTTGGTTTTGAGCAAAAACTCTCTACACGTACACGTGCATGGGTTGAGTATGGTCAAGAGAAATATCATGACAACGCTGACAAACCAAAAAACAACGTTATCTCAGTGGGTATGCGTCACGATTTCTAATTCATGCTTAACAGCATAAAATTAGTGATCTAAAATAAATTACTAAAAAGCCTATTCATTTATCTGAATAGGCTTTTTTTATAACATTCAAATTCTCATACCTAAAATATCTGGAGTTTTAAATAAATAGAAAACATCGCTAAATCAATTAGCTAACACGCTATTTAACCAGTAAAAATCTAGGATCTCCCTGCCCCTAAGCACCTCCCCAAAAATAAAGTCATTCCCGGCTCACGTATCATATAAACAACAACATGGTTTGCTTTTATTATTTATGACAATAAAAGTTGTACAAATAATAATAAATCTGTATCATGTTTTCATAAATTGATATAAACAATATTGTTTATATGTAAATTATGATGTTTAGAAACTTTTTGATCACCCCAAACTATTTGGAGATATTAATTATGATGAAGAAAAGCATTTTTGCAGTAGCAGTAGCTTCTGCGTTAACTTTAGGTGCAGCGCAAGCTGAAACTGTTCTTTACGGTTCTATCCGTTATGACTACGAAAGCAAAAAAGACAATGCTATCGAGAAAGATCATTCAGGCAATGCTCTTAAAAAATTCAATAGCAACCGTGTATCTAATCTTAATGACGCTGGTTCACGTATTGGTCTTAAAGGCTCTGAAGATTTAGGTAACAACTTTGCAGTTATCTATAATCTTGAGTGGGGCTTTGATGGTATGACTCAAGACGAGTCAAAAGGCTTCAAAACACGTTTAGCATATATGGGAATTACCAGTGACTACGGTACATTCACAGCGGGTCGTCAAGACAACCCATTCAAAGTAACAATCGTTGATGACACAATTGCTGATGATTTCAATGGTGGAAACGTCATTACAACTGCGACACAACGCGCAATGACTTCAACATTAAAATCAGCAAAACCTGGTTTTGGTAATAAATATGACGTTGATTTTGATCGAGTAGGTAAAGTAATTGCTTACACAACTCCTGAGTTTGCTGGTTTCCAAGCAAATGCAGCTGTAATGATGGATGCAGATCTTTATCCAACAAACAGCCGTAAAAATGATGACCTTTGGACTGTTAATGCGAAATACGCATATGACTTAGGTGCAGATAACCAAATTCTTGCGAAACTTGGTTATATCCAAGGTAAAGTATCTGGCGCTGAAGTTGGCCATGTAATGAAGAAATCATCAAAAGTATGGGGTCTTTATATCGGTTACTTATCTGATTCAATCAAAGTATCTGCATCATACGCTGATGGTAACCAATCGAATATTAACGGTCAATCGGGTCCTAAAGCAAAATCAAAAGGTTGGGACTTAGGTGCTAGCTATTCATTTGGTCCTAACTACTTCAGCACAGTACGTGCAACTTACGGTCAAAGTGAGTTAAAAGTTGATGGCGACAAAGATAAAGTTAAATCATGGGCGGTTGGTTTTGAGCAAAAACTCTCTACTCGTACACGTGCATGGGTTGAGTATGGTAACGAAGAGACTAAATACGCAGAAGACCATTCAGATAAGAAAAAAGACAACGTTATCTCAATCGGTATGCGTCACGACTTCTAATCAGTGCTTTACGGCATAAATTAGAATTCAAAGTCTAAAAATAAAAATCCTATTCAATTTGAATAGGATTTTTTTATTATAGGGATAATAAAGCTATACTGAGCGCTACCCTTCTTATATTCCAGCTTTATTAAAATCATCTCTATCATGAAATATCATTATTATTCCTTAAGATCCAAAGCGTTCCTTATTTTTTCCTCAATAAAAATATTGGGTTTAATCCTAGCGATTCTGCTGCCACAACACGTTTATGCGGAATCTGAAATTTATAGGTCTATTAATTATAATTATCAACAATCATCTAAAAACACCCCTCAAAATCCCCCATACACTCCTTCTTTTAATATAGAAGCCCCACCTCAAGGTAGTGATACCCCATCTTCAAAATCGAGATCCCAATCAAGTATTCAAAACAACGATTCTCATATTGGCATAAAAGGTAAAAAAGATATTGGTAATGGCACGGCGATTATTTATCAATTAGAACTAGGCAATGAAAAATGATAGACATTAAAAGGTTAACTTGTATGAAAAAAACAACAACCCTCTATTCTTTCCTCTTTTTTCTACTAAAACTTCCTTTTTCATTCACATTTATTAGAAATAATTTCGTGAAATTTTCCATTTTTCAAAAAAATGAGACATTTTAGATGATTATTTTTTATACACTCTTTTCTTTATAGAGATTTGCAATTGACAATTTTTACATTCACTTAATAGCCGACAAAAAGAGAGCCAATAAGAATTTATAAAAAATAAATAAAAACCACCGCCATCAAATAAAAATAAAAATAAAAATATATTTACATAAAATGTATCATTAATACAAAGACTTAGTTGCAGAAATGATAAAAACTCGCTTTAATACACTTCATGAATGACGCCTTGTCATATCAAGTTTTATTTCACGTGAATACCATTCACACTTAGGAGAAATTATTATGATGAAGAAAAGTATTTTTGCAGTAGCAGTTGCTTCAGCACTTACTTTCGGTGCAGCGCAAGCTGAAACAGTTCTCTACGGTTCTATCCGTTACGACTACGAAAACGCAAAAACAAGCCATGTAGTAAGAAATGACTATACATATGATGGCAAAGCATACACAAGCTATGATTTCAGAAGCAAACGTCTTTCAAACCTAGAAGATGCTGGTTCACGTATCGGTATCACAGGTTCTGAAGACTTAGGTAACAATAATGCTGTAATCTATAACATTGAAATTGGTTTCAATGGTATGTCACAAAGTGGAACTGGTGGCAACCATATCCGTAAATCAATGCTTGGCCTTACAGGTGATTGGGGTACGTTTGCAGCAGGTCGTATGGACAACCCATTCTGGCAAACAATAGTAGAACATACAGTACTTGATGACTTTAATGGTTCAAATGTAATTTCAGCTGCGACACAACGTGCAATGACTTCAGCTCTTAACGGTTTATCATTAGCAAGCACAAAAGTAAATGCTAAAACAGGTCTTTATGATGACTTAGAAGGTGATATGACAATTAATACTGCAGCACACACTCGTGTTGGTAAAGTAATTGCTTATATTACTCCTGAATTTGCGGGCTTCCAAGCAAGTGCAGCGCTTATGATGGATAAAAACCTCTACAATGATTTAGGATATCGCTATACTTCTTCAAATTTTGTAGTAGGTAAAAACCAACAAAAAACGATCGACCTTTGGACAATCAACGCAAGCTATAACTATGATTTAGGCGCTAACGGTGCAATCATTGCTAAAGCAGGTTACATCAATGGTAAATTAGCAGATAACAACTCATCAAAAATGTGGGGTCTTTCTTTAGGTTACTACTCTGATGCATTCAAAGTAACTGCTGCATATGCAAACGGTAACCATACTCCACAAAATAGCTCATGGAACCAAACTGTAGGTTATAGCAAAGATAAGTACAACGGTTGGGATATCGGTGCAAGCTTCTCATTCGGACCTAACTACTTCAGCACAATCCGTGCAGCGTATGGTCAGAACGAAATCAAGCAAAACTCACGCGGTAACTACTGGGCTGGTAACTACTACGAAGGTGGTAAAGATAAAGTTAAATCATGGGCAGTTGGTTTTGAACAAAAACTTTCAACTCGTACACGTGCTTGGGTTGAGTATGGTTCAGAAGAAACTACTTACAACCAACGTAACATCAACAAGAAGAAAGATGATGTATTCTCAATCGGTATGCGTCACGACTTCTAATTTAAAACTAGATCTTGATCTAGTCTAAAAGTTAGTAAGTAATAAAAAGCTTAGTTAAATTTTAACTAAGCTTTTTTTATACCTGTAAAATAGATATCTAATAATCAATACTATATCAATAAGCGATATCAATCTCCTACCTCAAGAAGATATTGAAATTCCTCCCTAGAACCCCTATGTTATAATTCATAAAACTAAAAATATCACTTCAAGTTTTTTTATAAATCCATTTCACAATTAAATGCTTCTATTAAATACCTATAGATTAAATGCAGGAGAGATTGAATGAACAAAACAATTGCTGTTATTGGTGCCGGATCATGGGGAACAGCACTCGCTATTCATCTTGCGGCAAAACACTCGGTCAATCTTTGGAGTCACAACAAAGAACACGTTGCAGAAATGCGCGCCTTAAGATTAAACGAACGCTTTTTACCGGAGACCCCCTTTCCTGATTCTATCTCACTTTTTGAAGACTTTAATGAAACGGTGATAAACGCAGATATTATTTTAATCGCAACACCTTCTACGGCTTTTAACGAGATGCTGCAAAAGCTCCAAAAACTTCAACTCCCTAAACTTCCACCAGTTGTCTCTGCAACAAAGGGTTTAGATCATTCAACTAATGGTTTCTTAAGTGATACCTTTTACCAAACATTCCCTAATGCTAACTTTACGGTTTTATCAGGTCCAAGCTTTGCCAAAGAGGTCGCTAAACTTTATCCGACAGCTATCGCAATTGCTGGAAAAAATGAACTGGAATTAGAAGCGGTCATTCCCTATTTTCATCACGATAATATGAGAGTTTATGGCAATCTTGATATCAAAGGAGTTCAGTTAGCTGGCGCTTATAAAAATGTCATTGCAATAGCGACAGGGATTTCAGATGGATTAGGATTTGGTGCTAATGCCCGGGCTGCACTTATCACCCGAGGGCTAGCAGAGATGACTCGCCTTGGAATTGCTTTACAAGGCGATCCTGAGACATTTAAGGGGCTTGCAGGGCTTGGAGATCTTGTTTTAACAGCAACCGACAACCAATCTCGTAATAGACGCTTTGGGCTCTATCTAGGACAAGGTCTTAAAACTAATGAAGCCTTTGAAGAAGTTGGACAAGTAGTAGAAGGCGCAAATATTGTCAAAAATATTTATGAGCTTGGAGAAACGATGGGGATTGATCTCCCTATAGCCCAGCAAGTTTATAAAATCCTTCATAAAAATGTTTTACCGAACACCTCTTTAAGACAACTATTATCGCGAGAGCAAAAAATAGAATAAACGAAAATATTCATTAGACTAAAAAAGCCCCATAAAAAAAGCGTATCTTATTAAAGACACGCTTTTTATTTTTTATACCGTGAAGAGATCTATACCTTCACTAAAAAACACCTTATTTATAACGTGTTTTTGTAAAATATTTGTCAAATTGTGCTTGAGTTGCAAGAGCGATGCTTTTTGCTTCATTTGCAGTTCTTAATGCTTCATCTGCTTTTGCTTCGATATTTTGTGTTGAGCAACCTACTGCGATTGAACCAAGCACAACTAATGCTGAAACTTTTACTAAGTTTTTCATTATATTATTCCTTAAAAATAAATTAAAATAGTTAGAGATTTTTTTATACTAACTAACCTATTAATTAGTTAGTCTCGCTTATTTTGTACTTTTTATCAGCAAAAAGCAAGATCCCTCCACGAGTATAGTTAATCTTCTATCCCCTATAAAATAATTATCAACTAACTGTTTTTAAATTATTTTTATAATAGTTCGCAATTTTAGTATTGCTTATGCCAAAAAATGGTTATAATTATCTCTTTGTTTGCATTGAGAGATTAAGCGCCATGCGCAATCAACTTACACTTGTTTTCAAGGTCATTGGGATTTTTGTCACAAGTTTTAGCTTTACCTATTTAATTCCCATCGTTATCTCTTATATCTATAATGATGGACAAGCAAAGTATTTCTTTATCACCTTCCTAATTACCCTTATTCTAGGGCTATCTCTTTGGCTTCCCTTTCGTAAAACCCACGGGAATCTTAAAACTCGAGATGGCTTTTTAATTGTCTCTCTATTCTGGACAAGTTTAAGTTGCATTAGCTCTTTACCCCTCATCATCTCTCCGGCAGTTGAGCTCCCTATCATTCATGCTTTTTTTGAAGCAACATCAGGGTTTACCACAACTGGCGCAACAGTTTTAAAAAATCTTCAAGATCTTCCTAAATCAATTCTCTGGTATCGAACCCAACTGCATTTCTTTGGTGGGATGGGAATCATTATCTTGGCCGTTGCCATCATGCCTCTTTTAGGAATGGGGGGAATGGCGCTCTTTAAAGTAGAAGTATCTGGCCCTATTAAAGAGGATAAACTCACCCCCCGGATCGCACAAACCGCTAGAAATCTCTGGTCTGTCTATCTACTTCTTTTAATGGCATGTATCTTCGTTTATTATATGGGCGGAATGGATCTATTTGATGCAATTACTCACGGATTTACCACTGTAGCAACGGCAGGTTTCTCAAATTATGATGATAGCCTTGGTCATTTTAATAGTAAATTTATAGATATTGCGGCTATTATTTTTATGTTCATTAGCTCTATCAACTTTACGACCCACTTTCTAGCATTTAGACAAAAAAATGCCAAGCTCTACTTTGAAAGTACTGAGCTAAAAGCATTCTTTGCAATTTGTCTTTCTGCCATTATTCTTGTTGCTATCGGACTTTATCACTTCAATGTATTTGATTCGATCGGAGATATTATTTTAGAGGCTAGTTTTGCCGTTATTTCGATGATAACAACCACAGGACTCACGATTTCTAACTTTAGTGAATGGCCGAGCTATATCCCTATTCTTATCGTCTTTATTACCTTTATTGGCGGATGCTCGGGATCTACTGCTGGTGGGATGAAAGTTATCCGAATTATCCTTTTAACAAAACAAGCCATGCGTGAGGTTAAATTATTAATTCACCCGCATGGCAAGTTCCCTATTCGCCTCAATAAACGAGTTGTACATAACGATATATTAGGAAGCGTTTGGGCATTTTTAGGGATTTATGCCTTTTCCACAGCAATCTTAACGCTTATTATGACGGCCTTTGACCTCTCCCCATTAGATGCGTTTTCTGCAGTTGCAGCTTGCTTAAATATCACAGGTCCTGGGCTTGGCGTTGTCGCTAGTAACTATGGCGAGCTCCCATCTGGCGCACTCTCTATGCTAATGTTTACAATGATCCTAGGCAGATTGGAGATTTTTACACTCTTCGTCTTAATCACCCCTAGTTTTTGGCGAAACTAAAACTCCCTTTTTACAAAAAAAATTAACAATTTTTATAGGTTGCTATATAAATCAATCTTCTTTACAATTATTTTACAGTAAATTTCTCATCATTTACAATAGACGTCATATAATTTTAAACATCTTAAGCAAATTTATATAAAAAGTATTAAAATCATAAAGTAATATATAAGTATTATATTAATACTTTATAAGTAAAATACTTTATTGTTTAATTAAAGAGATAACTAGTTGAATTTTATGACATAGATAGATTTCACTAACAACAATTAACGAGGCTTTAAAATATGACATCAGCTAAAGTTCTATTTATTGATGATGATGCGGAATTACAAACGCTTATTCCTGAAATTTTAAAATATGAAGGTTTTGATATTAGTGTGGGTGCTAATGGAATCGAATGTTTAGAGTTTCTAGAACATACAACACCAGACCTCATTATTTTAGATGTAATGATGCCTAAAATGAATGGTTGGGATACGCTTAAAGAGATTCGTAAAATTCACCCAAACCTCCCTGTGATTATGCTCTCAGCAAAAGGTGATAGCATTGATCGAGTTCTAGGATTAGAACTAGGTGCCGATGACTATATCTCTAAACCTTTTGATGATAGAGAATTAGTTGCTCGTATCCGCACTCGTTTGCGTCTACAAAACCAAGTTCCAGAATCAACAGGCGATGAGCAAGAAAAATCGACCTTAATTGAAATGCATGGTTTATCATTAAATCAGGCACAATTTCAGGCGAATTTTAAAGGTATGCCCATCAACCTCACAAGTACTGAGTTTGCAATCCTTTACTACATGGCTGCGCGTAGTGGAGAAACCATTAGTCGTGATGAGCTTAGTAAGAATGTCTTAGGAAAACGTCACCAAACATTTGACCGTGTTATAGACATGCACCTTAGTAATATTCGTAAAAAATTACCACCTAGAGAAGATGACTTGCCTTGGTTTAAAACCGTTCATGGCTTAGGTTATCTCTTCTTAGAGTAATGCTATTATTTCATGATATGATGAGCTATTAATATAATACTCTCATATCATGAATCAATCATAGTGCTAAGACTAAGGACCCTATGAAGAAGCGAATCCAATTATTTAACAGATTAAGTGTTCGAGTCTTTATTACCATTTGGATTAGCATGGCTTTAATGATCTCCTTAACACTCTTAATCCCAAGATTTGATCAAAGAAGAATTCTCCCTACCCCAGAAAAAGAGCGTGTATTCTATACGACGAAAGTCAGCAATATGCTCTTTAGCATGCCGACTAATCGATATTTAGATTATAAAGATGATACCGAGCTTATCGTGATTCCCGATGATATCTCTGAGCGCTATAATGCCATTCATCAACTCTCTGATGAAGCTATCATCAACTTTATAGTTAGCACGTTACCTTCAGATAAAGTCTACCAACAAGAACTTGATAATCGTGAGATTATTGGCCCTGTACGCTTTAATCTTGACCCGAGTGCTTACTATCTTAGCGTCAAAGCACTGCCACAATCCTACTATCTCAATCGATTTTATGATGCACCAACACTCATTTTTATCTTAATGCTACTTATTAGCCTCCCTTTTGCAGGAGTTTTAAGTTGGTCACTCTCCATTCCGATGAAAAATCTTCGTAAAGCGACCGAACGCATTAGTAAAGGAGATTGGAGTACGGATAAATATTTAGAGTCTAGAGGTCCTATCGAATATCGCTATCTTGCTAGAAGTTTAAATCATATGATTGACTCATTAAATGCCGCTCGTAATGAAAAAAACCGACTCTTTGCCAATCTTTCGCACGAATTAAGAACGCCTTTAACCCGTATTCAATTGGCCAATAGCCTGATCCGAATTAAAAATATTTCAGAAGTTGAAAATGAAGTAAAACGCATTAATGATAATTTACTGTTGGTTGAAGATCGTATTCAAGCTATGCTCGCACTTTCTAAACAGACAATGCTTAATCAAGATCTTGTAGAGACCTTTGAATTAAGCGATCTACTCTCCCCTTTACTGAGCGATGCAGCTTTTGAAGCAATTGAAAATAACAAAGAACTGATCTTTGATACGATCCCAAATGTTACAATTGAGGTGAATGCAGAACTATTTCATAGTGGCTTAGAAAATATTATTCGTAATGCTATTCATTACGCTAAATCTAAAATTGTCGTTAGCACAGAGATCATCAACCAAAGACTCTCAATTAATGTCCACGATGATGGCCCTGGTGTATTAGAAAAAGACCTTCCTCAAATTTTTGAACCCTTCTACCGAGGAGATCGCCCTGAAGGTTTCCAAGATTATGGTGGTTCAGGCCTTGGGCTCGCCATTGTGAGTCAAATGGTACAATCTCATCGAGGTACTGTTAACGCCAAAAATGATAACGGGCTTTCGATCACGATAGAGATCCCTCTCACGCAAATTCATCTAGATGCCGCAGACCACTAAGTCAAAGCATTAAGTCAACATTAATTGATCACCATTCATTTAAATCAAAAAGGGACTTCTTTAATAAGAAGTCCCTTTTTAAATCCATAATTACTTCTACATCCCACAATATCTTCGCTAAGCAATGGAAAGTGAAATAGCTTTATCCAATCAATAGAACCAGATCTTTTTGTCACCCGCATTAGCTCTCGATTAATAAGTGTTTCTCTTTATTTTACGGATTTTTCTCAATAACTGACCATATCCCGACTAAAGGCTTTGCCTGCCAAAATGAAGCTCCATAAAGCTGATCATTGATATACATTCTAGCGAGCGTTCCATCTAAATAGAGCGCATTTTGACACTGTAACTGCTCTTTAAAATAACTTGCAAACTCATAAAAGTTCACACGATCTTCTGTGACAACAAAGATGACTTTCTTACCATTTTCAATGGTACAAACCCCACTTCGAATCCGAAGACTATCAGATTTTGGAAGAAAATGCGGATTATACTCCCCATCAATTAAGAGCATAGGGCCTGATTGTACAGCGTCCTGAATCGTTTGATAATCCCCTTGATATCGCAGGTGAAATGTATCGGTATCAGCAATATATGCGCGATTGTCTGTTGTTAAATAAAAAACACCATTAGGCAACAAGGCAAAGTTTCCCTGCCCTTTATTAAACTTCACCAAATTAAGAGGATTTAATACTTTTCTATTTTCAATATAAAGACCTAGCGGCGTATACTCTTTCGTATAAATGCCGGAGTTAATAGCAAATATTAGTGATTGATCACGCTGACGGATCTTGCTATTAAAATTATTAATTGACCCATAACGCACCTTATTTTCAGCATCTAACCAATGCTGTGAAAGCGTTAACTGCTCTAAAGACAACCTAGCTTCCACATAGCGATGATGCTGATAACGCCGCTCAATAAGCTCTAATCCTTGATGAACTTCTTTTGCCGAGGCGCTCCCTAAGATAGATAGTAAAAGAGAGATTAAAACCATTGAATATAGAAAAATCAGAGTCACTTGCGATCTACAAGTGCTCTGATTTTTTAACGTTTGATTGCCTTTAAATTGCAAACAGCTTTTCATCAATGTCATCTCAATAGTATTCATAATGATCATATTATACTACTGACAAAGTTGAGGTTCATCTAAATCTGAAGCGTACGAAGCAATTCTTTCATAAGTTTTGGATGAGCAATCACAATATTACCGCTAGATTCCACATCTTCACTACCACGATAATCAGTCACTAAAAAACCCGCTTCTTTCGCGATTAACTGTACCGCTTTTAGCGTGCAAACATCAAAACCTGCCGCATAATAAGCCGAGTATTGCCCCTTAATTACTAATGCACTATCTTTAGCAAAATCCCCTAAAATACGCTGCACTTTAGTCGCACGAATCATCTTTGTAAAACGTGTGATCTCATCTTCTTTCGCTGTAACGGCTGTTAAAACAGAAGCATTTTCGATTTTACCATCACTTTTACCAATACGAACACGCTGCTCCTCATCTTCAGAAAGGACGCCTAAGCCTTTTGACGCCTCAGCAACGATTTTATCAGCCACACCATCATAAATAACAGCAGACTGAAGCTCTCCATCCATCTCTAAAGCAATTGTGATAGAAAAATGAGGGCTACCAATACGGAAGTTTTCAGCACCACTAACACCTATAAACCAAGAGAAACGCTGACTATTTACTAAACCAGAGTGGTAATTTGCATAAAAAGAATGATCCGGATAGAGTTTTAAAAGGTTTTCGATTAACTCCCCTTCGATCTTCTCGTAAAACTGCACAAACAAATCATCATCGGCACGCTGTTCAGGGCTCAAACGATCTAAACGATAATAGATTGAACGAATAGTACGACCAGACTCGATCGCAACTTGCTTTGCAACTTGGGTAAATGAACTCATGAATCTCTCTTCAGTTTTTAAAGATATAAGGATAGCGATCCATCGCTACCACAGAAAAACGGCATTGCCTGATGCGGCGTTGCATAAATAGAACCATATTGTACCGCATCATCCTTCAAAATCGTATGCATAAATATTTTTTCTTCAAAAGAAAAACGCCCGATTGCTGAAAACCCCCAGCAATCGGGCATTTTTATATAATATCATCACTTAAATATAAAGATTTATCGATCTGGCGATCCTAACAGCTCTTCTTCCCTTTGATCTGTTGGTGCAGCTATATTCTCTTCAGAATTTTTTTCCTCACGTTTTTTAGGGTTCTTCATGGGAAAAGCGATAATAAACCATAAAACTAATAATCCAGCACCAAGTAATAATACTGGCATTGAAGTGAAGTAACCAAAAATCACACTAGCCAACATTCCACCAATTGAAGCGCCTAAGAACTGACTTGAAGAGAAGAACCCCATAACCATTCCTCTATTATGAGTAGGCGCAAGGCGGCTCATCAAAGAGGGCTGCATTGCTTCCATGGTATTAAATCCCCAAAAGAAAATTGTCATATAAAGTAGTAATGCCCAATAACCATTAACAAAAACTAGCGCTATTAAAGCGATTACTAGTGCTGCAATTGCCGCTAAAAAGAAGATTCTAAATTGTCTAAATCGCTCTGCAATCCCCACCCCTGGAAACATTAAAAAAATAGCCAGAAGAAAACTTGGCACATAAATTTTCCAAGACTCTTTCGGTAAATATCCTTGCGCTTCTAATATCCACGGGAAAATTGTAAATCCTAAAGTTAAAATAAGATGCAACATAAAAGCCCCTAAATAGAGACGATTAATATCGCTATCTGACCAAGCTTCTTTAATCGCGACCTTTAAAGGTAAACGGCTACTTTTATTGGCTTTATGCTGATCACTCTTAGGAAGCTGCATTAACGTCACATAAATCGCAATGACACCCAAAATTGCACATAGCAAGAAGATTCCAGTTCCTCCAAAAAAACCAAAAATTACCGGAGAAATAAAGATCGCAATACCAAAGGTTAAACCAATACTAACACCAATAAGTGCCATCGTTTTCCCACGAATCTCTTCCCTGACAACATCACTTGTAAAGGCTAATACCACCGCAGAAACGGCGCCAGCGCCTTGAATGACTCGCCCTAAAATTGCAATATAGATACTGTCGGTGAAGGCGATCATTAAACTTCCAACTACAAAAAGCCCCATTCCTATCGTAATGGTAATTTTCCGCCCAAAATAGTCAGAAAGTGAGCCAAAAAGAGGCTGAAGAATAATCTGAGTCAATGCATAACTACTAATAAACAGCCCCGCCAAAATCGGTGTTGAGCCTAATAATTCTTTAGTATAAAGAGAGTAGATCGGTAAGATAATAAAAATACCTAGCATCCGAATTGAGAATAGCCCTGCTAATCTCGCACTTAATCCCCAATCTGATTTTGACATTTTATGCAGCGCTTTCGCATCCTGCATCGTTTTATCCCCAAGATCATTGGGGGATTCGTGAGACTGTTTAACACTTTCTTGCATGATGATTACTCCGCATCTTTTAACGCTAATAACTCTTGATAAAGCTCGTTCTTAGCTCTGCCCGTCACTTTATGAAGGATCAAAGAGATCTGCTTTAATGGTAATTTTTCTGCTATTAATACTTGTAATAATTGTGAAAAGTCTAATCCTGATGAATCTTCTTCTTCTCTCTTTTCAACACCCGATGTCACAACCACAAACTCTCCCCGAACTTCCCCCTCGTTCGCTTGATAATGTTCGTGTAACTCTTTTGCGGTGCCGTAACGATAATCTTCAAACCGTTTTGTCATTTCTCGTCCCACAAAAATCGCTCGAGATTCTCCAAAAATCTCTTGCAAGTCCTCTAACATCGCCACAATTCGATGGCTAGACTCATAAAATATTTGTGTATGTGTCACATGACTTAATTTTGATAGCTCTGTTCGTCTTTGCCCTTTTTTGGAAGGTAAAAACCCAATAAAGGTAAAACGATCAGTCGGAATACCGGCCACAGATAGCGCCGTAATAATAGCGCTAACCCCTGGTATAGGAACCACAGAAAATCCTTCTTCTCGCAAAGAGCGCACTACCGTAAATCCGGGATCTGAAATTAAAGGCGTCCCCGCATCTGAGATAATCGCAACCGACTCTCCTTTTGCGAGAAAGTCTTTAATCTTTTCTACACGGCTCATCTCATTATGTTCATGAAGAGAGATTAAAGGAGATGAAATACCAAAGTGGACTAATAACCGAGCAGATACTCTTGTATCTTCAGCAAATATTGCACTAACCGATCCTAAGACTTCCACCGCTCGCGGCGTCATATCTTGAAGGTTTCCTATAGGGGTTGCGATAACGTAACAAGTTGACATCAATCTACTCTTCATCCATCTTGAAAGGAGTCAGTATAACAAGAGAATGCTCAAATGACGAACCACAAAATGATCGGTAATATTGGGGAAGAAATTGCTTGTAACTATCTTCAAAAGCAAGGATGCACAATCCTTCAACAAAACGTCTACTCCCGCTTTGGCGAGATTGATATCATTGCTGAAAAAGAGAATATTTTACTCTTTATTGAAGTGAAATATCGTAAAAATGAATATTTCGCCCTAGCTGCCGAATCTATCACCCCACAAAAGCAAAAAAAAATGCGTTTAACAATTGAAACCTATCTGCAAAAGCACCCCACCAATAAAGCTTTACGTATTGATCTTGTAACAGTAGTCGGCAATAGCCCTTACAAAATTGAATGGATTAAAAATATCTTTTAAATCTCTCATAAAGGGAAATAGAAGGAGGAGAAAAACCTTTCATTTAATTTGTGAGCACAAGATTGTAGAGTGAAATAGTTTCAAAACAGAGTGATTTAAATGCCGGCGCATCCGCTATTAACAATAAGAAATAGGCTCTATCCGGCATCCTGCAAACACTGTTTAAGACGTACCTTTATAGGTTTATATAGCTATTACGCATTAAATTCCAATACAAGCCGAAAAAGGTTTAAAACTGCTGGCACGTAATTTCAAAAAATATGCAAGCGTTCGACCCAGCTGCTCATCAACCTTTTTAGGAGAATGACTCACTAATAAATTTTGACCTCTGATTTTATTTGAAAATAGCGATACAAAGCGGGAGGGAATGTTTCGCCTACTTTCTAAAATTCTGCTTCAGCTGTTTAAAACTTGCCTTTCTTAAACCGATTTTACTATAAAAGAAAAAAGAGAAACGATCGTTTCTCTTTTTGAATCCTCTTTTTACTAATCCATTAAAGCTAATTGGCAATAACCCCAAACAGACTAAACTAATAAGGAAGCTTTGATCGCTTCAAAATCTCGTTTTAAACGGATATTAGTCTCTAACTCTTCAGAGATCTTATCAAATGCATGCATAACCGTTGAGTGATCTCGTGAAAACTCTCGCCCAATCTCTGGTAAGCTATGATCTGTCAGTACCCGCGCAATATACATTGCAAGCTGGCGCGGTCTAACAATATTGGCCTTACGGGATTTACCTAAAATCTCACTCATATCAAGATCAAAATAACTTGCCACCGTTCGCTGAATATTCGCTAAAGTGATCTGACGATCTTGTATCTCCACTAAGTGACGAAGTGCTTCTTGCGCAATATCTAATGTTAATGGCAATCCTTTAAATGACGCCATTGCATTAACCTGCTTTAAAGCCCCTTCAAGCTCACGAACGTTCGCGCGGACAGTCTCCCCAATAAAGAATTTTGTATCTTTTGGAAGATCAACTCCCCAAGCCTCTGCTTTTTGCTCCAAAATCGCAACACGATGCTCAAAATCAGGTGGCTTAATATCTACCGTTAATCCTGAAGCAAAACGTGATTTTAAACGCTCTTCCATCGCTTCAAGCTCTTTAGGATATCTATCACAGGTTAAAATCACCTGATGCCCACCATCTAAAAGCGTATTAAAAGTATGGAAGAAGACCTCTTGTGATCCGCCTTTACCTGATAATAACTGAATATCATCAATCAACAATGCATCAAGCGTGCGATAGAAATGTCGCAGTTCATTAATTGTATTATTACGCATACTACGAACAATATCTTCAATAAACCCATCACAATGTTGGTAAATTAAGCGTGCATCTGGGTATTGCTCTTTGATGGCATTACCCACTGCGTGCATTAAATGCGTTTTACCAAGACCTGTATTTCCGTAGATAAAGAGTGGATTATGAGATGTCCCTGGATTTTTTGATACTTGCGCACAAGCAGCTAACGCAAACTGGTTTGATTTCCCTTCAACGAAATTATCAAAGCTAAAATCAGGATTTAAATTACTCGTTTCAATTGATTGCTCTCGAATTGAATCTTTAGTAATCGTTCTTGCACGACCGGTCTTACGGCTCGTACGCTTGATTTGTTTTTTAACTTGATGATCTTCATAGTCTGATTCAGTTCCTAAACCATAGCGAACCTCAAGATCTAAACCACTTTCATCAATAATCGTATTTTCTAATAATGTCTTAAACTTAGTTTGAACGCCTCTAAGAACAATCTCATTTGCCGCCAGAACCATGACATGATCTTCTTTAAAGACCACCTCAAGCGGCGAAATCCACATACTGAACTCTTCTTCTGACATCTCAGCAGCAAGTATTTCCAGGCAATTTTCCCAACTAAATTTCATCATAAATGTAAGACTCTAAATTCTAAAAATCGGTAAAGGTTC